>NZ_CP108002.1:4538959-4841556 GCF_041435055.1 Streptomyces sp. NBC_00341
AGCTTGCTCGTGGTCACCTTGATGTCCCAGCCGGGTACCGGCTGCGGCATGACGGAGGCCAGCGGGTGATCGGTCGGGAAGTTGACCTCGATCTTGGTCGTCGCGGCGTCGTCGCGCTCGTTGGGGACCTTGAAGTTGATGACGGCGTAACCGCCCTTGGCGGCCTCGCCCTCCGGCTGGACGCTGACGTGGGCGGAGGCCGTACCGGCGAGGATCAGCACGGTGGACGCGGCGACGCCGCCGGCGAGGGCGATGCGGGAAACGTTCATGTCAGGGATCACTCCACAAAGCACGAAGGAAGGTGCTCCGGCGCGCGGGTGCGCGACGGCATCGCGACACTTCTTCCCCTCACGAGCTGTGTGCGCGCAGGCCCGCGCCCGCACCGGTGAGGTGCCTGCGGGGGTCGTGCGCGCGTCGTGTGGAGGGCGTCGCGTCAGGCTGCGAGAGCGAATGCGGGTGGCGGCCCGCGCCTGATCACCATGTGCTGCAGGGGGTCCCCGGTGGCCGGGGCCGGTGCGTCGACCGCCGTACGGAGCGTGCGCGGCCCGGTCGCCGGACCGTCCGGAAGGCCGGCCCGCAGGGCGGACACGAGGACGAGCGCCGCGCGCAGCGCCCGCAGCCGGGCTCCGGCCGCGACCTGCTGGGCGCCGTGCGCCGAGAGCCGGGCGAGCCGGAACAGGGCGATCTCCCCGCGTCGCAGCAGCCAGCCGGTGGCCAATGCCGCCAGCAGGTGACCGAGCAGCATGGGCAGGCTGGGGAACATTCCGGCGAGGCCGGCCGCTCCGGACATGCCGTCGGAGGGGGCGGCGGCCATGTGCTGATGCGCCTGTGCGGTCACCGACGCGGGATCGATGCCCGCGGTGGTGACGATGCGATGGGCGTCCGAGGCGTTCAACCGGTCGGGGCCCGCACCGCAGACGAGGCTCGCCGCGAACCGGATCAGCGAGTCGTCACCGGCCGCGGGCTGCGGCGTCGCGGCGTGCGTACCGACACCGAAGAGCGTGTGCAGGGCGATCTGTCCGGCGGCCAGGGCCGCGGCGATCGACGGCAGCGAGCGTTCGCGGCCGGCCAGTGCCACCGCCACCGCCAGGATCCCGAGGAATCCGGCGAGCAGGGTCCACCCGGGCACCGCCGCGCAGGCGGCCATCGCGTGTCCGGCCGCGGACAGCGCGACGCAGACCGCGGCGAACACCGCGGCCCTCAACAGCCGTAGACCGGCTCCGGCGCGTCCCACAGACGTAGACATGGCCGGGTCATCATCGCACTGCGGCCCCGGCCGCCGTACGGCAGGTCCGGAAGGTCACCTTCCGCCCGATTGGCTGCGTGCCGGGCTGTTGGGGATGGTTGCGGACGGGGTAGGAGACGTGCTGTGGGCCGGGCATGCACAGGTGTGGCGAGCCCGGGTATCCGCCGAATGAGCGGTCTCACATCCCGTCCGTGCTTACGAACGGCATCGGGCGGCAATACGTATCGGTATGTCGAGCCGCAGCCAGGAGGCTGGAGCATGAGCATGTGGTGGTCACTCCATCTGCGGCGCGAAGCTGCGAGCGTTCCGCTCGCCCGTCGTTTCCTGCTCGGCAGCATGGAATCCGCGGGCGTGGACCCGGATATCTCCTTCGACCTGTCGGTCGCGCTCAGCGAGGCCTGCGCCAACGCCGTCGAGCACGGCGGGGCCAACGGAGGCCAGGACGACGCCGGGGGACATCGGGACGCGATGGATGCGCTGGACGCGTGGGAGGAGCCGTCCGGTACGGCCTGCGGGCAGTACCGGGTCACCGCGTACCTGGACGGCGAGACGTGTCGGATCGAAGTCGCCGATTCAGGCCCCGGTTTCCCCACCCGACGCACGCTTCGCGATGCCGCACAGCAACCGCAGTATCAACAGCAACCGCAGTATCAGCAGCAAGGACAGCATCAACAGCAGTACCAACTGCAGCAGTGCCAGTCGAAGCAGTCCGGGCACCCGCCGCTGGCCGCCGAGAGCGGGCGCGGTCTCTGCCTGATCGAGCAGCTCGCCGATCACGTCCACTTCGGCAACCGGCCGGGGCGCGGCGGCGCGGTGGTGAGCTTCGACAAGATCCTGAAATGGCGGGAGGGCGCCCTGCTCATGGTGTCCTGAGCGGGGCGCCCTCCGGCGCGGGTGGCGGGGCGGACGATCAGCCCTTGACCCGGGCCATCCAGGCCTCGACCTCGTCGGCCTGGCGCGGCAGCTGGTCCGAGAGGTTCCGGTTGCCGTCCTCGGTGACGAGGATGTCGTCCTCGATCCGGACACCGATGCCGCGGTACTCCTCGGGAACGGTCAGATCGTCGGCCTGGAAGTAGAGACCGGGCTCGACGGTGAGGCACACGCCGGGCTCCAGCGTTCCGTTGACGTACGACTCCGTGCGCGCGGCGGCGCAGTCGTGGACGTCCATGCCGAGCATGTGACCGGTGCCGTGCAGGGTCCAGCGGCGCTGCAGCCCCAGCTCCAGGACCTCGTCCACGGTCCGGTCTCCGAGCAGGCCCCACTCGACCAGCTTCTCGGTCAGGACGCGCTGCGCGGCGTCGTGGAAGTCCCGGAAGCCCGCGCCGGGCTTCACCGCCGCGATACCGGCGACCTGGGCCTCGTACACCGCGTCGTAGATCTTCCGCTGCAGCGGCGTGAACGTGCCGTTGATGGGAAGCGTGCGGGTCACGTCGGCGGTGTAGAGGTCGTTGGTCTCCACGCCGGCGTCGAGCAGCAGCAGCTCGCCGGAGCGCACCGCACCGTCGTTGCGCACCCAGTGCAGGGTGGTGGCGTGCGGGCCCGCGGCGCAGATCGAGCCGTAGCCGATGTCGTTGCCCTCGATGCGGGCGCGCAGGAAGAACGTTCCCTCGATGTAGCGCTCGCTCGTCGCCTCGGCCTTGTCGAGGACCTTGACGACGTCCTCGAAACCGCGGGCGGTGATGTCGCAGGCCTTGGCCAGCTCGGAGATCTCGAAGGCGTCCTTGACCAGGCGTGCCTCGGAGAGGTAGACGCGCAGTTCCTCGTCGCGCTCCGCGGTGACCTTGTCGGTCAGCGCTGCCTCGATGACGGCGTCGTGGCCGCGGACGTTACGGACCGGGCCGGTGGCCTCGGTCAGTGCGGCGGGCAGCTCCCGTACGTCCTTCGCCGGGATGCCGAGCAGCTGTTCGGCCTCGGTGAGGGAGTGGCGGCGGCCGACCCACAGCTCGCCCTGGCCGTCGAGCCAGAACTCGCCGTTCTCACGGTCGGAGCGCGGCAGCAGATAGACGGTCGCCTTGTGGCCGCCGTCGGTCGGCTCCAGGACCAGGACGCCGTCCTGGGTCTGGTCACCGGTGAGGTACGCGTACTCGGTGGAGGCGCGGAAGGCGTACTCGGTGTCATTGGAACGGGTCTTCAGCCGGCCGGCCGGGATGACCAGCCGCTCGCCGGGGAAGCGCGTGGAGAGCGCCGCGCGGCGCTCTGCGGTGTGCCCGGCCTGCGCGATCGGCTCCAGCCCGTGCAGCTCCGTGTCGGCCCAACCGGACTTCATGCTCGCGGCGAGCTCGTCGGTGACGCCCGGGTACAGGCCGTTCTTCCGCTGCTTGACCGGCTCTGCCTCTTCGGTCTCCGGGTTCTCCGGGGTGAGCTCCTCAGACACGACTTGTCTCTCCTTGATACGACGCTGGGCCCCCTCCATCGTACGGGCGTACGGAAGGGGGCACAGGGCCGGAAGACCTCTTACCGAAGACCTCGCATCCGGACGGCGGGACGGTCCGGATCACGGGGCACGGGCCGGCTCAGTCGAACCGCGCCGCCAGCAGGACCACGTCCTCGGTGTCGTCGCCCTGCTCCGCCCCGTCGGGCAGCACGGTGCGCAGTACGTGGTCGGCCACCGCCGCGGCGTCGTGGCGCAGCGCCCTCGGGACGCTCGACGCCGCCGAGTGGAGCCGGGTGAAGGCCCGGTCCATCGAGTCCCCGGCCCGGCGCAGCAGGCCGTCGGTGTACAGCAGTACGGTCTCGCCGGGCGCCGGTTCGATCTCCACGCTCGGCGCCTCCCAGCAGGCGAGCATGCCCAGCGGCGCGGACAGGGTGGTCTCGACGTACTCGGTGCGCCGCTCCCCGATGATCAGCGGCGGGGTGTGCCCGGCCCCGGCCAGCAGGATCTTGCGGCGGGCGGGCTCGCAGTAGGCGAAGAGCGCGGTCGCGGACCTGGCCGGCTCGGTCAGCCGCAGCAGGAGCTCAAGATCGGAGAGTACGGCGACCGGGTCCTCACCCTCCATCACCGCGTACGCCCGCAGGCCGGCCCGCAGCCGGCCCATCGCGGCCAGGGCGCTCGGCCCGGAGCCGCTCACCGAGCCGACGGCGAGGCCGAGCGCACCCTCCGGCAGGGCCAGCGCGTCGTACCAGTCGTTGCCGCCCTGCGGTGCGGCGTGGTGGCGTACGGCCAGCTCCACGCCGGGAATCCGGGGCATCCGGCTGGGCAGCAGCTCCTCGGTGACGGTGGCGACATCGGTCCTGGCCCGTTCCAGCTCCAGCAGCCGGGCCAGGTGCTCGGCGGCGTACCCGGTGTACAGACCGGCCAGGTGGCGCTGGCGCTCCAGCGGCTCGGCGGGTTCGTCGTAGAGCCAGACGGCGGCGGCGAGCCGGCCGGTCCGGTCGGTGGTGATCGGCAGCGCGTAACTGGCGGCGTAGCCGAGCCGGGCGGCGACCTCGCGCCTGCGGGGGTCCAGGCTGGTGTCGCCGAGCAGATCGGGGGTGGTCAGTGACTCTTCCGAGCCGGGCAGACCTTCAAGGATGCGGCCGTAGGACGTGGCGCTGCGCGACACCGTCTCGATCTGGCCGAGCTCCGCGTGGGCCAGCCCGAGACCGATGGTGCTGACGGGGCCACGGCGGTCCGAGGGTTCGAACACGATCAGCCCGCGGCGGGCACCCAGCAGAGCGGCTCCGGCTTCGAGCAGCTCGTGGAGCGCGTCGTCCAGGGTGTTGGTTCTGGCCAGCCGCTCGGTGAGTTCGTGCAGCGTGGTGAGGTCGGAGACCCAGCCCGCCAGACGGTCCTGGATGAAGGCACTGGGGGCGGCGGGCACCTCGGAGAGAGGCCCGTCAGTGTGCGTCGAAACCGGAACTGTGGGGTCGATTCCAGCCACTTTCGGCAGGTGCGGGGCGCTCATGGTCGCCGGCTTTCCGACTGGTGTGTTTCGTCGAATAGCATCGCAAACCCCCATGTCATTCTGCGCCGCTATCAATGCATCCACATGTACACGCACAAGTAATGTGATGTCCAGCATTGTCCCCACGGGATTTGTGGTGTCCAAGTGATAACTAACTTGGCCAAAAAATGCACCCTGCGGAAGCTATTTGCGGTCGACTGGGTCTGCTCGGCAGGGGGTGCTCACGGGGCGAAGTCCCGGGGGGAGCGTCATCGCGGGCATGCTGGGTACGTAATCGATGGATGGCCAGGGGCGGTTCCGACCGCTCCCGGAACCTGGCAGCGGGCCCGGGCGTCCTCATCTGTGACGGCCACGCCCCACCCCCGAGTGGCGAGGTTGTACGCACGGACGGCAGGCGCGATACGCGCTCTGCGCCTGGCCACGATTTCGACTGGAACCGGCTCGATTCGGCTCAGCACAGCTCACGCTCGGTAGCGACGACCAACCCGTACCGCAGGCTCGACGAGCACGTACACACAGTGAAGTTCCGCACACGCGATGTGACGCACGCGTGGTGTGATGTGGACCCTCGGCGTTCAACGGAAAGGAACGAGCGCTCATGCGCGAGATCCTCGGAAGGCGACGCAGGCTCCGGTTCCGGGACGGGCCCGCCCAGCTCGACGCGGCCCTGACCTGTGCGACCGAGTGGCAGTGGCCCGTACTCCCCGGAGTGGGGCTGCAGGCGGCCGACGGCCGCGCTGAGCGCGGCTGCGCCTGCCCCGATCCCGAGTGCGCCGTGCCCGGCGCGCACCCCCTCGACCCCGGACTGCTCGCGGCGACCACGGAACCGCGGATGGTGCGCTGGTGGTGGACGAACCGGCCCACCGCGCCGGTGGTACTGGCCACCGGCGGGCGGGCGCCGTGCGCGCTGAGCCTGCCGGCGGCGGTCGGCGCCGGAGCGCTGGCCGAACTCGACCGGATGGGGGTGCGGCTGGGCCCTGTGGTGGCGACGCCGACCCGGTGGTCGCTGCTGGTCGCCCCGTACACCCTCGAACGACTCGGTGAACTGCTGCACGCGCAGGACTGGGTGCCCAGCTCGCTGCGGTTCCACGGCGAGGGGGGCTACCTCGTCCTTCCGCCGTCCGGTACCGGTGCGGGGCAGGTGCGCTGGGTGCGGGCGCCGGCCCGGGTGTCCAGGCTGCGGCTCACGGGCGGAGCGCCCGTCGCGGCGGCTGCCTCGCCCTGGCTGCCGGATGTGGGCGCGGTTCTGGATGCGCTGGTCGAGGCGAGCAACAGTGCTCCGGACGGTGGAAGCCGGCTCGCCTACTGACGGTGCAAGCCGGCTCGCCTACTGGCGGGGGAGAGGCGGCGGCAGGGGTAGTGGCAGGGGCGGTGCGCGGAATTCCGGCGCACCGTCAGGGATTTCCGCATGCCGGGAAGGCGTGCATCCACCAGGAAATGCCTGACCTCCACAACGGTGTGCCGCTGGATCTCCCGGACCCGTTGGCCGCCCGCCATGGCTCGTGCCGACCACGCACAAAGCCGGTCACTGCACCAGTCACTGCACCAGTCACTGCACCGGTCGCTAAAGGCGTTCGGCAGTCGGTTTTCTGATGCCTCATCCGAAACTCGTTCGAAGAATGTTCGAGTTCTTCTTTAGGGGATCGCCCCGGTGGCCGTCCGCGTGCCGCTCGGGACCGTTGGGGTCGCCGCGAGACGTCGGGAAGTCAGGGAGTCAGGGCGATGCCGGGGAAGCCAGGGGGGATTGGCGAGACGGAGCCGGTGTCGCTGGGGGCTCGTCCGGGGACCTGCGTCAGGTCTGTGCGCGGTGCGTACGCCGTGCGGTGCGCCGGTGGGCGCCGTACCCGGAAATGAGGATGCCCGATCGCTGGCGACGGGGGATGCACCAGCGACCGGGCTTCTAGAACGGTAACAAGAGATCTGCCGTTCGCAAATTCGATCTCGCGTATTCGGACAGCGATTTACCTATCAGTACGGCGAGTTGTGACGCGAGTCACCGTACGGTCCGAGTGGTGGTCACTGTCAGCTGAGTGTCACCTGGCGGTTGGTGAGCCCACCGCGCGCCCTGCGCTCCTCGGAGGTGAGGGGCGCGTCAGAAGCGAGCGCCGTGGCCAGCCGCTCCGCGAACACCGCCGCGGGCTTCTCGCACTCCTCGGCCCCCATCGCGCTCGGCAGGTCCCAGACCGGGACCATCAGGCCGTGCGCGCGGAAGGAACCGACCAGCCGGGTCCCCTCACCGAGCGACGAGACACCCGCCGCGTGCAGCCGGGCGAGGGCGTCGAGGAGCTGCTCCTCGGGATGCGGCATGACCCACCGCAGGTGGTTCTTGTCCGGCGTCTCGCACCAGTACGCGGCATCCACCCCGGTGAGCAGGACGGTCGGGATCGCGGCCTCGTTCGCGCGCTCCAGGGAGGCGGACACCTCGGCCGTGGCGTTCTCCGAATCCGGCACCCAGAACTCGAAGCCGGAGTGCACGGCGGGTGCGAACGGCGCATCCGGGTCCAGGACATCCTGCAGCCGGGGACCGTCGGCCGGAACCCGCCGGGCGGCGACGGGAGAGCCGGGCTCGGTCTCCAGCGCCCGCTGCAGGGTGTCCGCGAGGTCCCGGCTGAGGTCACCGGAAGAGGTGTCGTTCTGCAGGGCGAGCAGAACCGAGCCGTCGTCACGCCGCAGCGCGGGCCAGGCCATCGGGAGCACGGTCGCGAGCGTCACGGACGGCACGCCCTCGGGCAGCCCGCCCTTCAGCGTCAGCTCGACCGTGGCGGCGGGAACCAGCTCGCGCAGCGCGACCCAGTCGCATTCGCCGGCCAGCCCCTCGAAGGGGCGCTGGACCAGCTCGGTCACGGCCTGGGCGGCGGCGCGGCCGTGGCAGGCCTTGTAACGGCGGCCAGAACCGCAGGGGCAGGGCTCGCGAGCCCCGACCACCGGGATCTCGCCGTCCTTGAGCTGCTGCTTCCCGGCCTTGGTCTGAGGGCGCTTCTTGGCCATGGTGGGCTTTCTCCCGGTTGCGACGGTTGCGACAGTGCGGTCTGGGCCGCGAGCCTAGCCGTCCTTGGGGTGCCCGGTGCGCAGCTGCCCCGGCCGCAGGCGGGCACGAGACGGACCGGCCGGTGAGACGTGGGCAGCGTCAGCCCGCGTCGTCGAAGGCGTCGGCGAGATCCAGCCCGTCGAGTCCCGGTACGACGGGGATGGGTACTCCGATCGCGTCCGCAGGGCCGATCGCGTCGGCAGGACCGGTCGTGCCCGTGGCCCGTCCGTTGCCCCGTTCGTTACCCCGCCCGCCCGTCCGGCCGCCGGGGAGCTTCGGCCCTTCGTCGACCAGCACCCAGACCGTGACCTCGCCGGACGAGTCGTCGCGTACGCCCCACTTCTCGGCGAGCGCGCTGATGATGTTGAGTCCCCGGCCGCCGCGAGCGGTGACCGATGGAGTGGCCGGAACCGGTCGGGTCGGACCGCCTCCGTCCGTCACCTCGACCGTCAGCCCGCCTGTTCGGTCGACGTGCCAGGCGGCGCGCACGTCGCCCTCCCCCACGTCGCTGTGCCGGCCCAGCGGCCTGCCGTGACGGCAGGCGTTGCTGAGCAGTTCGGAAAGGATCAATACAGCATCGTCGACGACCGAATCCGGCACCCCGCGACTGCGCAACTGCTCACGCATCCGGCGCCGTGCCTGACCCACGCCCGCAGGGCCATGGGGTACGGCCATGCTCGACGACGTGGGCACTTCCTGTGCCACCACCAACGCCACCCCCGAGACCTCCTTTGCCCCACGCCACGGTGTGGATGCCCCCCTGGGCTGGGCCGGAAACCGGCCAGTGGTCTGACAGTGACGCACTCGCAACGATCGAGTACAGCCCGAATGCGCCGGTGTACTCCCCGTCACTGATATGAAGAGCGGCCCAACTGGGAGAGGACCTGCTTCGGGCGGTTCGTGATGATCGCCTCCACGCCGAGGCGGACGCACAGGTCGACGTCCTCCGGTTCGTTGACCGTCCAGACGTGGGCCCGGTGGCCCGCGCGGTGCAGGCGGTCGATGTAGCCCGGGTGGCTGCGCACGATCCGCATCCCGGGACCGGCGATCCGGGCGCCGGCCGGCAGCCGACCGTCCCGCAGCCGGGGCGAGACGAACTGCATCAGGTAGACGGTGGGCAGATCCGGTGAGGCGTCCTGGATGCGGTGCAGGGAGCGGGCGGAAAAGCTCATGACGCGGACCGGCGAGGGGCCCTCGGCCGGCGGTGCGTCGAGCTCGAAGCGCTTCAGCAGATGCAGCAGCCGCTCCTCGACCTGGCCCGCCCAGCGGGTCGGGTGCTTGGTTTCGATGGCGAGCTGGAGCGGACGCCCGGCGGCTCGCGTCTCGACGAGCAGTTCGAGCAGCCGTTCCAGGGTGAGTACGGAGGTGAGCTCGCCCGGCACCGGGTCCCAGTCGGGGGACTCCGTCTCTTCCCGGTCCTTCCACGAGCCGAAGTCGAGCGCGGCGAGCTCGGAGAGCTCCAGGGCCGAGACCGCCCCGCGGCCGTTGGACGTACGGTTCACCCGGCGGTCGTGCACGCATACGAGGTGGCCGTCGGCGGTGAGCCGTACGTCGCACTCCAGGGCGTCGGCGCCGTCCTCGATCGCCTTCCGGTACGCGGCCAGGGTGTGCTCGGGGGCGTCGTCGGACGCGCCTCGGTGTGCGATGACCTGGATGGGATGCTGCGTGGTGTGCTGCTGCCGTGCTTGGGTCACCGCGTCATGGTGTCACCGGGGGGCCCGGGTGCGCGAACCTTGCGAAATGAGGTCGTTTTGTCCGGTGTAAAGGCCCGTGCGCGGATGCACAGGTCCTGCTTACAGTGGTCTGACGTGCTGTGGGAAAAGCTGACTCCAGACACGTACACAGCGGATCTCTTGCCGAACGATGATGTGGAACCGAGGAGTATAGAGCTGTGAGCACAGAGAACGAGGGCAACGAGGGCAACGCGGCCGAGGCCGCCCCGTCCGTTCCGTCCGCACCTCCAGTGCCGGCCGATGCTCCCCAGGGGCCTCCTGGAAGCACGCCCCCGGCCCCTGCGCAGCCGGACGTGACCGCCGCGCAGCCGCAGGTCCCGCCGGCGCACGACCCGGCGACCACGCCCATGGCCCAGGTCCCCCCGGCGCCGCAGCCCCACACGCCTCCTCCCGTACCGCAGTCGGCGGCGGATGCCGGCTGGCCCCCGCCTCCGCCCGCGGTCCCCGCGTACGCCCACGGCGCGCACGGCGGCCACGGCGCGCACGGCGGTGGCCCGGTGTGGGGCCCGCCCGGCCAGCTGCAGACGCCCGACGCACCCCGCAAGCGGGGTGCGGGCGGTCTGGTGGCCGCGGCGGTCGTGGCAGCGCTCGTGGCGGGCGGCGTCGGCGGCGCCCTCGGCTACTGGGCCGCGGACAGCAACGACAGTTCCGGCTCATCCGGTTCGACCACCGTCGCGGCGTCGGCCAACCCGCAGGACCTCAAGCGCGACCCGGGCACGGTCGCCGGCGTGGCGGCCAAGGCGCTGCCGAGCGTGGTCACCATCGACGCGCAGGGCGGCGACGGAGAGGGCGGCACGGGCACGGGCTTCGTGTACGACAAGGAGGGCCACATCCTCACGAACAACCACGTGGTGGCCTCCGCGGCGGACAACGGCCAGCTCACGGCGACGTTCTCGAACGGCAAGAAGTACGGTGCCGAGGTGGTCGGCCGGGCCGAGGGCTACGACGTCGCGGTCCTGAAGCTGAAGGACCCGCCGAAGGGACTCACCCCGCTGCCGCTGGGCAACTCGGAACAGGTGGCGGTGGGCGATTCGACGATCGCGATCGGTGCCCCGTTCGGCCTGTCCAACACGGTCACCACGGGCATCATCAGCGCGAAGAACCGCCCGGTCGCCTCCGGTGACGGCTCCGGCGGCAGCAACTCGTACATGAGCGCCCTGCAGACCGACGCCTCGATCAACCCGGGCAACTCCGGCGGCCCGCTGCTGAGCGCCGGTGGCGCGGTCATCGGGATCAACTCGGCGATCCAGTCGACCGGCAGCAGCACCGGCCAGAGCCAGGCGGGCTCCATCGGCCTCGGCTTCGCGATCCCGATCAACCAGGCGAAGAACGTCGCCGAGCAGCTGATCAGGACCGGCCAGCCGGTCTACCCGGTCATCGGAGCCACGGTGACCATGGACGAGAAGACCGGCGGCGCGGTCATCTCGGACCAGGGCGCGAGCGGCACGGAAGCGGTGACGAAGGGCGGCCCCGCGGCCCAGGCGGGCCTGAAGCCGGGTGACGTCATCACGAAGTTCAACGACACCGTGGTCGACAGCGGCCCGACCCTGATCGGTGAGATCTGGACCCACAAGCCGGGCGACAAGGTCACGCTGACGTACAAGCGCGACGGCAAGACGTCGACCGCCGAAGTCACCCTGGGCGAGCGCAAGGGCGACAGCTGACCGGCTAGGCTGTCCTCGCGTCGAAGCGGGCCGTTGCCCGTCGGCGCGAGGTGGGTTGCCCGAGCGGCCTAAGGGAACGGTCTTGAAAACCGTCGTGGCAGCGATGTCACCGTGGGTTCAAATCCCACACCCACCGCAGGTGTGAGGCCTCTGACCAGTACATATGGTCGGGGGCCTCTGCCATGCCCGTTCCCCGCCGGGCACCGCTGTTCCCCCTAGTTTCCCGGTCCATCGGGCACGGAAGGGGCACGCGGGGGGCACGGTTGGGCGCTGCTTTTTGCTGCTGCTGGGGGTCGGCCGGTCAGCGGCTGATGGGGATCTCGTAGACGATCTCGCAGTGCGCTGCGGGCACCACGATGTCCGCTGTCTCCACGGGGCGGCCTTGGTCGCTGTAGTACGTCCGCCGGATGTGCGTCACGAGTGCGGCCTTCTGGATGCCGAGTAGCGACGCCTCCTCGGCGGTCGCCTGCCGCGGCTCCGGCTGCTCCACCGCATGGCTGACGGTCACTCCGATCACAACCATGCGGTTTACGACACCTGCCCCGGCGTGCGGCCCTCCCTCGGGGAGGACGACGAGTGTGCCGGCGGTGAGGTCGTAGGGCTCCCAACTCCTCGACAACTGCACCGGCCTGCCGTCCGCCAGGAACTCGTACGTCGTCCGCACGCACAACTCGCCCTCGGCGATCCCCAGCCGCGCGGCGATCTCGGTCGGGGCCGGTACCTTCGCCTCGGTCCGGCTCTCCCAGTCGCTCTGCCTGCCGAGAGCCTTCATGTCCTGGCGGAACGGGGAGCCGCTGGGCTGCTCGCGTGCGGACGAGCGCACGACTCGAACCCGCTGCCGGACTTCGGCGACGTAGGTGCCCGACCCGGCTCGGCCCTCCAGCACTCCCTGGGAGATCAGCAACTCCTGCGCCCGGCGCACCACGTTGTCGCCCACGCCGTACTCCTGGCCGATCTGCGCGCGGGAGGGGAGGCGGTCGCCCGGTTCCCAGACGTGCTCCGCGATGCGCTGCCGGAGTTCGTCGGCGATGCGGAGATACGGCGGTTGCTCAGACATATAGAAAATCTAGTCCACTAGCTCTAATCTAGTTAACTAGCTTCACTGAAAGTGATTGTTTGTGACGGAGGCTGCCCTGTGTCCGCTTCGGGAGTGAGTGCGGCGGCCATCGTCGCCCGGCTGTCCGCCGCCGGGCTCCCCACGCGCGTGGAGGAGCACAACCGGTTCACGACGGTCGAGGCGGAAGTGCCGGAAACGCTCTCCGCCGAGTCATGGCGGGAGGTCCTGGACGTGGTGGCCGATGCCGATCGATTCGGGCTCCTGGCCACCAGCTTGAACGGCCGCACCTTATGGGCGGTCGTACGCAAAACGGTCCCCACGACAGGCGACGTCGGGGGACCGGGCTATCAGCGATAGGAGCTGAACAGCATGCTCAACCGTATCCGCCGTGCCGCCTCGCTCACCAGAGAGCGGTACTTCCCCAAGGGCCAGCACCGCCGCCCCTTAACGCCCGCCCGGCCGCTGGCCGCCCCCACCTCCGCCGCGCTGGCTGACGCGTCGACCGTCGCTATGGGCCAGGCTTCGGCTGGCGCGGTCCACCCTCCCTCGCTGAGAGGTGAGGACGTCGCGCTTGTCCGTCCGTACCTGGTGGCGTGGGAAGCGCGTGTACGGACGCGAGCGGTGGTCGTCGCGCCTCGTCTGCCGGCCGATGCCTGGTCGGCCCTCGCGGGGGTTCGTTGATGCCCTCTCGTCGACAGCCGCGCGGTGCGGACACCACTTCCGTCCCCTACCGCTCGATCGCATGCCGGATCGGCACGCACTCCTCCTGCGTTGAGTCCTCCCCGTTCTTGGCGCCGGTCGACGTCCCGGTGACCTACGAGGCGTGCGACTGCCCGTGCCACACGACGCCCGATCGATCCGCGCCTGTGGAGGTGACGCGGTGAGGCCTCAAGTCCCCGTCCGTGCGCTGGTATCCCACATCGAGGTCACCGCGGCCACCGTGCAACGCGGCGACATCATCCAACTTGGCGGCCAGGCATGCCGGGTGAGAGACCTCCTTCAGCTCCCCCAAGGGGCCAAACATCTGGTCTTCGAATCGGGCGAGCTGCTGGCCATACACACGCGTACCCGGCTCGTAGCCGTGCGACTGCTGAGAAGGCGGTGACCGGCTCCGTGCCCTCTCGTCACCACGACATCGCCGACGATCTCCGCCACCAGATCACGACGGGCAGCATCAAGCCTGGCGAGCGCCTACCGTCCGAAGCCGGCCTGGCCGCCCGGTACAGGGTCAGCACCGTGACCCTGCGACGTGCTCTCGCCGTGCTCCAGGGCGAAGGGCTCGTCGAGAAGATTCACGGCAAGGGCAACTTCGTCCGTCACCCCCGCCGCAAGATTCTGTACGTCGGCGGCTGGGGCACGCTGGACCCCTGGACCGCGGCTGAGCCAACGTTGCGCGTCACGGTTCGCAGCACCACAGTTCCGGCCTCCGTGCACCTGACGATGCTGCTGAACGTGCCAACAGGCAGCCCCCTCGCGGAGTACTCCTGCCTCAGCCTCGAACAAGGATCACCACACGGCCTGGCCCGCATCTACATCCCGCGCGACCTGGCCCCGGCCGGAGTGCTCGACGACGACTTCGTGTGCCGGGAGACGGTCACGAGATTCGCCGTCCTCGGCCCGTCGCCGGCCACCGTCCGAGAGACGGTATGCGCCCGCTCTCCGACCCCGGACGAAGCGTCGGCCCTTCGGATCGGATCCACCGCAGCAGTCCTGGCGATCACTCGTATCGCCACTGACTCCACCGGCCGCGTTGTCGAAGCCGCACTCCTGGCTTTCCCGGGAGACCGCGTCGACGCCGTTTTCACCGCCCACCACGTGCTCGACGAGAGGCAGACACAAGGATGACAGCACCGAACGAACTGCGGCTTCTCCCGTGGTCGGGCCCGGGGGGTAAGCCCTGCTACCTGAGCACTGACGATCCGAACAGTTACATGTCCCGCCTGGCGGACAACGTCGAAGCGATCCAACTCGGCACGGCAGCCGCACTGTTGGAACGGGCCTCGGAAACCCTCGACGCCCGTGACACGGACCCGAATGACCTGCGCCGACTGGTCCACGACTTCACCGGTGTCCTGAGAGACGTATGCCGCGTTGCGGCCAGCCGCGGCCATCTTCTGACGGCGAGCGAACCGCACCGAATCTGAAAGAACGGCGGCACAACGGTGCCAGCCGAGGAAATTTTTCCTTCTGAGACGGGGAAGAGATCCTGAGCACAGAGCCGGGTTTCTTCCCCAACAGGCTATAACGAGGGTTATGAGCCCTGCTCAGGATCTTCGCCTCGATGACTTTCCCAAGCTAGATCCCACATAATCTGCTCCTCCCGATCGGTCAGCTCGGCGCCACCGTGCTGGGTACTAAAGTCCACCACGTCGGAAGTCGTCAGCGGGCCTGATTCAGGCAACCCCAATAGGTTGAACTCTTCAACGACCAACCTCAGACCGCAGAGGCCACAGACGAAACGGTCCGCCCGAAACGAAGCGTCGCTAGAGCCGTATATAGAAGAAATCTGCCCGATCAGGAACCCTTCGCGCCCGCAGGCTGAGCATGAGTTCACCCGAACCAACTCGTCGTCGTCTACCCGCGGGACGGGAGATCTCTCAGGCGCAGTAATCCCGGGCTGTTCGAAACGTTCACGAAATGTCGCCTTGGCGCGGGCCACCTTCCATTCTACCTGTTTCCGCAATGTTCCGATATGCGCCTTGTCAAGCGTTCCCCGAGCGGTGAGCCAAGATCCCCAGAAGATATTTTTGTCTTGAGTCAACTCGTCCAACAGGGCGTCGACAAGGTCAGAGCAAGTGGCCATAACACGTTCGGTTACTGATTCCTCGTGCCAGCCAAGGTGCGCAACGCCGTTACGAGCGCGCAGCACCTCTTGATACCGCTGCTTGCTGCACAGTCCCGGAGCAAAATTCCTGGCACGGGTCATTGCCTCTGCGGCATCAATTGAACGGCCGTTGTGCACGAGTGGTTTTTGAGCACCAACATGTATCAGATCGACGGCTCCAGTTGCATGTACCAACAAGTTCCAATCCTCAGCTATCAACGCGGGGCTTCGGCTGGCCAGAAAGCCCTTTACTATATGCTCGGTGGCCACTTGAGCGTGATGAACGGCAAAGTCAGATTGACGCGGGTCCGTCGTGTATGCCTGAAACGCAGCATGCATCCATCGCCGTGCCGACTCGGTAAGCCTCTCCGGGGAGAAGATAGGCGGGCGCCCAAGAGACACAAGTTACTCCTAATCGGTGTTGTTGCATCATGCTAAATAAACTATCTTGTGTTTTTTCTTCGGATTTTGACTAGCTCATTGCGAACTACAAGAGCTTCCTCAGAGTCAAAACCGCGTTCTTGTACTAGGTCACCATGCAACTCTGCCAACACCGCAGCAGCCTCGGAGAAGCGTCGCAAGACCCGGAGTAGAAATCCGATGTATTTTCGTACCTCGAGCACCTGGGGGTGCGTTGCAGGATGGATCCGCAGGAGGTCCTTAAGCTCAATTTGCAGCTCTTCAAGGGCTTGTTCCTCTTGATTCAGCTTGATGCGGCAAATGGCAGCGCGAATGCGGCACTTCTGTGCATCGGAGGCTCGCCCTGGCCCAGCCTTACCGAGTTCTTCAGCCAGCTCTTGGTAAGAAGCGACAGCTTCGCTGACCCGACCGTCTGCAAGTAGCTGAAAGGCCTCGGCCATTCGAGCTGCCACCGAAAGGATACGCGCGGGACGAGATCCAGGAAACGGCTTGCCTGTGAAATTTCCAGCGCCGCGCGCCGATGGAACTGGAAGGGTGGGATGAATGAGGTCTGGCAGCCCAGGAACACTCAAATACCCTGATCCGCTTGGAGCATGGGTAAACAGTCGACGTGCGACCTCAAGTGCGCCCTCAGGCCGTTCACTTGGTTTCTTAGCGAGCAACCCCATCACTAGCTCGTCCAGTTGCGCATCAATTTCGGGGCGCAAACTGCGAGGAGTGATTGGTGAGGAAAACAGATGATGCCTCATAAGCTGCCCTGTAGAACCTTCGAACGGTGGCCTTCCGATCAAGAGTTGATACAGGAGGACGCCGAAGGAATAGAGATCGGTACTTGGAGTGATATTCGACTCTTCGATCTGTTCCGGTGCCATGTAGACGTATGTGCCCACCACTTTTCCGGCCGACGTCAACCGAGAGAGTGAGGGATCTGGGGTCACTGCAATACCGAAATCCAGCAGCCTCACGGTTCCGTCGACAGCGACCATGATGTTGTCAGGCTTAATGTCGCGGTGAACGACAGAAATATCGTGCGCGTGATGCAATATGGAGCAGAGATGAACCCCAAGGCAGGCAGTCCAATGGATGGGCATCCTCCCCGATACGGTTATGATTTCTGCCAGGCTTTCGCCTTGGATCAACTCCATCACGATGTAGGGGCCGTCAGCTGCGGCGTTTAATAGGGCGTCATGGACTTTGGGAATGCCGGAGTGGGTGAGCTTTGCATGAATCAGGGCCTCGTTACGAAAGCGCTGAGCCAATTCTTCGCTGTCGTCGGCAAGACCCTGGCGGATCAGCTTGATGGCAACATCGCGTTCGAGTACCACGTCGTAGGCGCGCCAAACATGGCCCATGCCTCCGGATTTAATCGACCCACGAATCTCGTACCGCTCACCAATGATTCGCTTAGGCACCGCTCGTGCCATCCTGACGAGTATCGATCACGCCCCGCTCAGGCGGGCTCGCGCTCGTATCGTCATTGTTAGACTCGTATAGCTGTGTCGCTAGATCGACCAGCGAGGCACCCCCCGGAACCGACCAGTGGGCGGAACCTCTTACCGCAACCGGACTTTCCGCCCAGCCGGCGCTTTGCCAAATGTGCATAATTAGACCGCTGGGAGAATATTGTCGATTATCGGCAGCCCATAGAAGAGGCTTTCGGGAGTCATTGACCCATGTCGCCATGAATCGCTTTGGATCCTCGTTGAGCCATGTTCCGACGGCATCCTCCTCAATGCGACCGGGATGGTACATCAGCAACGCACCATCGGGGATGTGATGGTGCTCAACCAGAATCCGAACGCTATTGGGGCGGCGGTGCACGCGTTTTTTGAGCGTTGCATTCTCTTTATACGCCGTGAGCACCGCGACCGGATCGCGTTGATCTTTTGATGAGGATAGAACGCCTCGAACGAGTTCACGGCATGCATCCGCGTTGACGAAGAGGCGAGAGAGAAAGCTGTGAGGTCCATATAGCTCGTCTACCTGCGAAATGAGTCGGGCAAGCACGTGAGCCACTCGCCCCGGAACCTCATCGAGCGCGGACTCCCATGTGGATTCGGGGTCGTCGATTGTCTCGTTGTCCATGCCCTGGAATACGAGGTGGGCAACCAATAGAGCTCCGCGATCCGCGATATAGGCTGCTCTACCCGCCAATGTATCTGCTGCTTCGTGGAGGGAGCGTTGGACGCTTCGCAGCAAAAGAACTGAGCGCCAGATTTGATGGGCAGACGGCTGATGACCAAAGAGTTGTGTGTAGATGCCTTCTGGAGCAGATTCCCAGAGACGCCCACTTGAGTACCGGGCAATTGTCGCCAGTGTGGGATTCGGGTGAGTGCAAGCGAGTGCGGTGGCTGCCTCGGCCATGGTGCAACCGGCGACCAATGAGGGTGTGACTTCCCCACGCCGGATTGCGTACTCTTTGCCAAGGGAAAGCCTAAAATCCTCACGGATCCGGGTCTGCACTGGGTCGAGCGCCACAAAATCCTGCGGCTCAATTCGATTCTGTGTATTCGTTGCTAGCGTGACACGCTGCGCGAATCCCCTAGGGGCGCCCTTGACGACGATTACGCGCACCATCACCCTGGCGTCTTGCAAGGCATCGCGCCTGTAACTGGAAGCCTCGTGAAGAGAAGCCACGGTCTGGGCGCCATTGACGATGCTTGCATTGAACAACTCGATCCGGGCAGGTTGCCCAGGCATTCTGCGCCCGAAAAATTCCATCTCATATCGGTCGCATACGATGGTAACTCCGTTATTGAAGTACCAGAATTCGTCCGGGTTATCCATTGGGCTGGCGACCAGTTTTTGGTTTACCGTTGTGAGACCCAAGAATTTTCTGACATTTAGCGCAAAGAGTGAATTCCCATGCGCCTGGTACCACCAGGCTGCCTCTTCGGCTGAGACGGTGCCCACGAATGCCCGATACGGCATGTCATGAGTAAACCAGCCCTCGGAAAGAGTTGCGGTGATTCGTACAGGGTCTGGTGATAGTTCTTCGCGAATTGCGGCATGGATGTCGGCTTTGGATATAATGCGATATTCTGCCGCTCCGTCAAGGTCGGAAATCGCATCTTCGAGGATATGGCGGGCTGATTGAGTCAACCCCTCATTCCCCATCAAGACGGCCACTAGATAAATCCTGGGGTGCGGCGCTGTCAGGACCTGATGGATTCGATCGGAGAAGACTTGGAGGCGCGCGTTGAACCGATCAAACCGCTGGTTATCCAGGGTCCGGAACCCGTGGATTAGCTTGAGGGCTTCCGCCTCCCCAAACCGTGCCATACCGCGGGGATTCCACTTCGCCTGGATGAGCCAGAGTTCGTTGGTGGCCGAGGAAATGGCCACCGCGTCGATTCCGAGATCGTCGCGACCGTCCGTAACCGCAGCTACTGAGTCCTCGGCAGTGCAGTCAGTGAGAATCTGAACTGCTGTCGCTGCCAGCGCTCGCGACAAGAACACCTGCGTTCGGATTTCCTCTCGAAGCGGGGCGTCGCTCAGATCGATGAGCCCTTCGTATTTCCGAGTGAGCGATTTTACGATCTGGTGTAATTCCAGAGGGCTGTCGGCCTGGGCCTGACCCCGTGAGTCCTGCATGAACTTGCCCCCCTCTATGGGCCGTTGGACACGCAAAAGTATAGGTCTGGAGGCACGGCGACTATGGGTGATCGCTCACAGAGCCCACGAGTTGGCGCCCTTGGCTAAGCCCGGCCACCCGGCGCCACGTTTGGGCCGGGCAGTCGGAAGCCTGCGGGCCGGCCCTCCATGGTGGCAACTAGAAGGGCCTCCTGTAGCTACCCGACGCTGCTGTCTGGGAGCGAGGCGACCTCATGCTTGTCCCAGAGTGTTGATCACCTCGCGCGGGGTCAACGCACTCTAGGTCGGTGGAGCGGCTTTGGGCTGGAGCTGCTTTGGGGCGAGTGATCATGGCCCCTTAAGCTTCCGGCGAGTCGGGCAGTCTGTGGACCTGCCCGTTAAAGCACGACGTTGGGGCCGTGATCTTAGAGGCTCGCCCCAAAGTGGCTGCCTAAAGCCGTGGAGCCGACCGCCCCAGCCACAGCGGGTTCCCCACCTTCTGCCCGCAGCACGTAGCGCGCCGCCGGGCGCGGCCAGCCGGGGCGGAGACAGGAGGCAGGTCGCGCCGCTGAGGCGGCGCGCGCCCGCGCCGTGCGCGGGCCTTGATGAAGTAGAGAAAGTCTTATCCCGCAGGGATGAACTGCTTGCCGTCGTGGCTCCGCACGTGAGGGCCGTTGCCGTCCAAGGCGTCAAGGAGGCGGATCGCGTAGACCTCGGCCATGCGCTCGCTGACTTCGTCGGGTGTGAGCCAGGAGACGGCTGTCGACTCGCTTGATGTGCGCTCGGTGCCGCCGGAGGGCTTGCAGCGGAAGACCAGGGCGACGATGCCTCGGGTCGTGTTCTTGTATACGCCGGTGAGCTGGTCCACCTCGACGTGGATGCCTGTCTCTTCCCAGACCTCGCGGGCAACGCCGGCCTCGGGTGTCTCGCTGAGTTCGAGGATGCCGCCGGGGAGCTCCCAGGTGCCGTTGTCGGCTCGGCGGATCGCCAGGAGGCGGCCGTCCTCGCGCACCACTACTCCGGCTACGGACACGGAGTGCAGGGGAGGGGGTGTCGCTTCCTGTGGTTGACTCATGTAGAGGAGCATAGGAGGCAGGGAAGGACTATGGGAACTGCGGCGGGAGGGGCCAGTTCCGGGCCTCGATATGTGCAGATCGCTGATGACCTCGTGCAGCAGATCCGGGCGGGGGTTCTCAAGGCCGGCGACATGGTGCCGAGCGAATCCGAGCTGGTGGACCGCTACGGCGTCTCCGGCGGGACGATCCGTAAGGCCATGGTCGAGGTGCGGGCGAGTGGGCTCGTCGAGACCCGGCACGGCAAGGGCTCGATCGTGAAGAACCGGCCCCCCGTACGGCACCGCTCCTCCGATCGCTTCCGGCGCTCGCTCCGGCAGGGTGGCCAGGCTGCGTACCTCGCGGAGTCCGCACAGTCCGGCGCCACCGCGAAGGTCAGCGTCCTCTACATCGGCCCCATGGACGCGCCCGAGGATGCCGCTGAGCGGCTGGGCGTTCCCGCCGGTACACAGGTGTTGGCCCGTCGGCGCCTCTACTTCCGTAACGGCACTCCGGTGGAAACCGCCTCGTCGTACCTGCCCTGGGACGTGGTGAAGGAGATCCCCGAGCTGTTCGCCGAGAACCCCGGGGGCGGTGGCATCTACGCCCGGCTCGAAGACCACGGGCATGAGTTCGCAGAGTTCGTCGAGACGCTGCAAGCGCGCCCGGCCTCGAAGTCGGAGGCGTCGGAACTGGCGCTCAGCCCTGGTGCGCCCGTGGTTCACCTGATCCGGGAGGCCCGCACGACCGCGGGTCGCGTGGTCGAGGTGTGCGACACGCTCATGGCCGCTGACCAGTTCGTTTTCGAGTATCGGATCCCTGCTGGCGACTGACGTCCGCTCAACTTCCCGCAGCCCGTCGCGAGTTCTTCTTCGCGGCGGGTTGACTCATGTATAGGAGTGATGCACTCTTCTTCATGTCACTCATATACATGAGTGACGGAGTTCAGCATCTATAGAGGAGTGATCTGCTGTGCGTCAGATTCCCGTCGACACCTCCAGCGCTGTCGTGATGGTCGCCAAGACTCCGCAGGTGAAGGTGCGTGACCGCCGTACCGGTGAGATCGCCACCGACATGGAGACCGGTGCTCAGCTCTTGACCGTGGACGTGATGTTCGCGGCGAACGAGGAGGTGGAGATCCTGTCCGTCACCGTTCCGGAGCCCGGGATCAGCGGTGAGCTGTCCATGGGTACACCGGTCGCGCTCACCGGCCTGGTCGCCCGTCCGTGGGAGAACGACTTCAACGGCCAGCGGCGGCACGGCATCGCGTTCCGCGCGGTCGCGGTCACCTCGCTCGCCGACGTCGCCGCCGCAGGGTCGAAGGCGGCCTGATCATGACCGCCTTCACGGTCGCTCTGGTGCTGGTCGTCGCCGCTGCGGGTCTCCTGCGGTGGCGGCGCCCCGCCTGGTACTGGCTGGCCATCGGGGTCACTCTGGCCGCGCTGCGGGTCTTGGTCCGGTACCGCTCGGTCATGGACGCGTGCGGGTTGACCGTGCCGCCGGCGCGCTGGCGGTTAGCCCTGGCTCGAACCACCAACCGGCCGATACCCGAGCCCCGCCCACCGCGTATCCGGCGACTGCGGCCGACTCGCACCGGCCTGGTCCTGCGGCTCAAGCTCCGTCCCGGACAGGACGCTTTCGACATCGCCGCGGCCTCGGACCGGCTTCGGCACTCGTTCTCGATGTTCGGCGTTACCTCGCGTGAGGTGCGGTCCGGTGTCGTCGAGGTGCGGATGACCGGATACGACGTGCTCAAGTGGGTGCAGATGCCTGCTGAGACGGAGACCCGGCCGATGCGGGTACCGGTCGCCCTTCGGGAGGACGGGTCGGTGCACTACCGCGACTACCGCGCGATACCTCACGCCCTCACTCTCGGCGCTACGGAGTCCGGCAAGTCGGTCTACCAACGCAACCTGGTCGCCGGCCTCGCTCCCATGGACGTTGCCCTCGTCGGCATCGACTGCAAACAGGGAGTCGAACTCTTCCCGCTGGCCCGCCGGTTCTCAGCGCTGGCCGACAGCCCGGACACCGCTGCCGAACTCCTCGATGCACTCGTGGCGCGGATGGCGGACGTCTACCGCCTCATCCGTACCCAGCAGCGCATCACCGTCGATGTGCCGGACGCGGAGATCGCCGCCGACATCTGGGACCTCCCTGATGAGCTCCGCCCGACCCCGGTCGTCGTCCTGGTCGACGAGGTGGCCGAACTCGCCCTGTACGCAACGAAGGAGGAGGAGAGACGGCGGGACCGCATCATCACCGCCCTGGTCCGTCTCGCACAGCTCGGCCGCGCGTCCGGCATCTACCTCGAAATCTGCGGACAGCGCTTCGGCTCCGAACTCGGCAAGGGCATCACCATGCTCCGCGCCCAACTCACCGGCCGCACCGCCCACCGTCTCAACGACGAGACCTCCGCCAACATGGCCTTCGGTGACATCGCCCCGGACGCGGTCCTCGCCGCCATCCAGATTCCCGCCGAACTGAGAGGCCTCGCCATCGCGGGAGACGCGTCCGGCGGTTGGTACCGCATCCGCGCTCCGCACACCTCGCTCCGCCAGGCCGCGAACCTCTGCAACCGGTACGCGGACAGGACCCCGGACCTGCCAGAGCTGGCCCCTTTCCGGCCCACCACCGGCACCGCCACCGAGCTTGTGCCATCGGCGAAGGCCTCTCCGGCCACCGCCTGATCTCTCCCCCCACCCGGTAGGCGTGACCGTCTTCGCGCCGAGTCCCTACCACTGCCATGCCCAGAGAAGGGAGAACCGCCATGTGCCCCGACTGCGAGGACTTCGCCCGGACCGTGCTTCTGCTCGGGCAACTCGCTCTATACGCCGACATGGGCGGCGCCGACCTCGACTTCGTGGCCGTCGTCAGCCCGTCCCTCGCCGTGTCGCTGCCGGAGCCGCCGCCGGGCACGTTCCCGGACGACTCCGACCCTGCTGAGGACTCCTGATGGGCGCCCGGCACGGTCTCCGGATCGACGCGGTGTTGATCCAGGCGGTTATCGCCGGAGCCTTGTCCTTCGCCCACCTGCACGACCTCGCCGCCGCGGCCGGACAGGACGGCTGGAAGGCATGGGCCTACCCGGTCAGCGTCGACCTGCTCCTTGTCGCCGCCTGGCGTCGGCTGCGCAGTGAGGGCCCGTCTCGGTTGGCCTGGTGCTGGTTCCTGATCGCCCTGTTCGCCTCGCTCGGCGCCAACGTCGCCACCGCCGGGTTCCTCGACCTGGCCGACCCGCCGGCCCCGCTCCGGCTCGGCATCGCCGGATGGCCCGCACTCGCCTTCCTCGGCGGCACTCTCCTCGCCCACTCGTCGGGGAAGCCGGAGCCAGCTCCGCCAGCCGCCGTCACGGAGGCGAAGAACGTCGGGCCGACGCGTGTGCCTGACGCCGCCCCGATCCCATCCCAGGCCGATGAACCCCTCGCGACAAAGGCCCTGTCCTCGCCCCCGGCCTCGTCCCCGGATCCGCCCGTTCCCGCCGTGCTGATCGACCACGCCCGCAAGGTCGCCGACGAGTACCGCACCCGCACCGGATCACCGATCGACACCGACACCCTCCGCTCTCGCCTCGGCGTTCCGCCCCACCTCGCCGACGCCATCGCCGCCCGCCTCAGCTGACCGCAAAGGAGAACTGAGATGACCCACGATCCCGCCGACCTGACCGTGGACGACTACCTCGACGGAGCGCGTGAGATGGCCGCAGCCGGACGCCCCTTCCTCGCCCACCTGCTCGCCGAGGAAGCCGCACGGCGCATCGACGACCCGGCCACCGCCCGCAGCATCCGCGCCCAGTACACCGACCCGACGACCGACAGGGGCTGACCGGCATGCCCGCCCGCGACAGCTTCCACTCCGTGATGCGTATCGGCCCCGTGCAGATCGGCACCCACCGCGACCGCACCGGCCGCACCGCCCACGCCGCCGTCTGCACTGCCGACCGCTGCGGCTGGTCCGCCGACTACTCCAGCCGGACCGCCGCCCAACTCGCCGCCCGTACCCACCGCTGCACCGTCCGTTAGGAGACAGCGTCCATGGACGTCCCCCTCTGGATCGCCCTGCTGGTCGTCGGCTACCTCGGCATCAAGCTCTTCCGTCCGCCGGTGTGGCTGATCTGCGTGCTCCTCGTCGGCGGCTACCTCCTCGCCGACAGCCTCTTCGCCTCCGTCATCGACACCGCCGTCAAGTAACCCGCGCCCGGGAGAGGAGAACCACCCATGTTCCAGCCCAAGATCCCGACCATGCCGCAGACCTCGGGCCTGGTCACCCCGCCCGCCGTCATCCAGCCGACCACCATCACGCCGGGCACGCCTGCCCCGGCACCCGCCGCCGCCCCTGCGCCGGCCCGTCGGGTCGTACAGCTCACCCCCGGCACCGCGGTCGCGCTCGTCGGTGCCGGTACTGCCGTCGTCCTGGTCGTCGGCACCGTCCTGGTCTCGCTGCTCCTGGCGGTCGCTGTCACCAGCGCATCGGTCGCCGTCTGCGCGGTCGTCCTGCGCTCCCTGATCGCGTCCGACGCCAAACGCCGCTGACCGGCCCCCGGGCGGCCTCGATACCGCCAAGCATCCGCCGCCCGGGAGCCGTGCCCACCGATCGATCTCGCAACCGGAAGGAACCCCCAGCATGGCCCACCGGCCCTCACCCTCGAAACAGAAGCGGTCCATGCACGCCCCACAGCTCGACCCGACCGTCCTCGGGGACGTCCTGCGGGTGGCCTCGGCCTCCGACTACTCCCGCTGGGAGGACCAGATCCGCCGCACCGGCGGCTGTGCCGACCCCGTCCATCTGAGCGGCTGGGTAACCCACAAGGACAAGACCACCGGCGAGACCCTGCACCGCTACTCGACCGCGTACGAGCCGGGCGGGCGCCTCCGTATCGCCTGTGGCAACCGCCGCGCCTCCCGCTGCCCTTCCTGCGCCTGGACCTACGCGGGCGACACCTACCACCTGATCCGCGCCGGCCTCGCCGGAGACGACCGCCGAGACATCACCACCGCCGTCCGCGACCACCCGCGCGTCTTCGCCACCCTCACCGCACCCTCGTTCGGCCCTGTCCACAACCGCCCCGACCGGGGCACCTGCCGGTGCGGCACCGCCCACGCCTCGGACTCCGGCGACTTGGGCTCCGCCCTTGATCCGGAGACCTACGACTACGCGGGCGCCGTGCTCTTCAACAACCACGCCGGGGAGCTCTGGCAGCGTTTCACCACCCGACTCCGCCGCGAACTCGCCATCCACGCAGGAATCCCACGCCGTGAGCTGGGCGACCATCTCCGCGTCTCCTTCGGCAAGGTCGCCGAATTCCAGAAGCGCGGAGCCCTCCACTTCCACGCCGTCGTACGTCTCGACGGCCCGGAGGGACCTTGTACTCCGCCGCCCTCTTGGGCCACGGTCGGTCTCCTCACTGACACGATCCGCGCCGCAGCCGCGCACTCGTACACGTCGGTCTCCGTCCCGGCTGCCGGTGAACAGTCGTCTCGGACCTTTCGATGGGGCCGACAGCTCGACGTCCGCCCGGTCAAGGCCTTCGGCGACGGGTCAGATGTCACCGAACAGGCAGTTGCCTCGTACGTGGCCAAGTACGCCACCAAAGCCGCCGAGAACACCGGCACCCTGGACCGCCGTATCGGTGAACTCGCCGAACTCGACCGCCACCGCGTTCCCGATCACACCCGTCGGCTCATCACCGCATGCCGTGAGCTCGACAGCCTCTATCCGGACCGGCGCCTCTGGGCCTGGGCCCACATGCTCGGCTTCCGCGGCCACTTCTCGTCCAAGTCCCGCACCTACTCGACGACCCTCGGTGCCCTCCGCCAGGAACGCGCCGACTACCGCGCCGCCCAGGAAGCGCCCGCCCTCGGCCTCGCCGACCGTGAACCGGACACCGTCCTCGTCCTGACCGACTGGCAGTACGCCGGACACGGGCACACCCCCGGCGAAGGGGCCCTTGCCGCCACCATCGCCCGTGACCTCCAGACCAACCGCGAGACCGCCCGCGAGGCACTGAACGCTCGCACCGCCGACGAAGGGGAGTGGTGACCGTGGACCGACTGCTCACCGTGGGTCAGGTCGCCGAACGCCTCGGCACCGGTCTCCGCTTCCCACGTCGGCTCATCGAGGAACGCCGCATCGCGTTCGTCAAGGTCGGCCGACACGTCCGCATCCGGGAAAGTGCCGTGGACGAGTACGTCAGTGCCCACACGGTGGCACCGATCGTCCTGCGGCCCACCTCGCCGTACCGGCGGGCCGCCTGATGGCCGGCAAGCGCAAGTCCCGCCGCGCCTTCGGCCGGATTCGTAAGCTGCCGTCCGGCCGCTTCCAGGCTCGATACCCGGGGCCCGACGGCGTGCTGCGCGCCGCTGATCGAACGTTCGCCACCACGACGGACGCCGATCGCTGGCTGGGACGGAAGCGCATCGAGATGGAAGAGGGCCGCTGGCTCGACCCCGCCGAGGGACAGGCGACCGTCCGCGACTGGCCGGCGCGCTGGCTCGCCGCTGTCTCCCCGCAGCTGAAGCACAAGACGCAGGCGTCGTACCGATCCCTGGTCAACTCACTGATCGTTCCGGCTCTCGGTGATCGTGAGCTGTCCAGCCTCCGGCCGATCACCGTCGTCGAGTGGGTCGGCTCGATGAAGACCAGGGGTCTCAGCGCGTCGCGGATCAGGCAGGCGTACCGGGTGCTCTCGCAGATCATGCGGGCGGCCGTCGACAACGAGCTGATCGGGCAGACGCCTTGCAGGGGAGTGAAATTACCTCGGATGCCGCAGACCGAGCCGCACATCCTCACCCCGCTGGAAGCCTCGCGGATCGTCCGGAGCGCGACCAAGCCGCATGACCTGCTGATCTCCTTGCTGGCCTACGCGGGTCTGCGGGTCGGCGAGGCGTTCGCGTTGCGGCGGGGAGACATCGATGTACCCGGCGGCCTGGTCGTCGTTGACGAGAACTTGGCGGAAGCGAACGGTGCCCTCGTCTTCGACACTCCCAAGTCCCATCAGAAACGAGTCCTGCGGATCGGCCCCTCGCTTGCGACGCGCATCGGCCGGCACTTGGAGACGCTGCCGGGCGGAGAGGACGCCCTCCTCTTCGTCACGCCCGGTGGCAAGCCCCTGCGCTACAACCAGTGGCGCAAGGCGTACTTCGATCCCGCCGTCTCGGCTGCTGGCCTGACCGATGTCACCCCACATGATCTGCGTGCCTCGCACGGCACATGGGTCGCCGACCGGTACGGCGTCATGACCGCTGCTCATCGGCTCGGCCACTCGAACGCGAGCGTCACTACCCGGCACTACGCCCGGCCTGTCGTCGGCCGTGACGAACAGGTTGCCGAAGCGGCGGACTCCTGGCTCAGTGGCAACGAAGACAATGACGACGGCTCAGCTGCGGTGCCTGCTCAGACGTGATCTAGAGTCAGTCTTCAAACAGATCTCGCCCAGAGCAGGAATGTCGCCAGACTGACCGCTGCCTCGTAGGAGGTGGCGGTCTGGTCGTATCTGGTCGCGATACCGCGCGGAGCCTTTAGCCGGTTGAAGCAGCGCTCAGCGACGTTGCGTCGGCGGTAGACCTGCCGGTCGAATGCCGGTGGCCGGCCGCCGTCCGTTGTCGGTCTATGAGAGTTGACCGGCACCCACCCCTTCACCACCCACCCGACCACGAGTTGATCTTCCTGTTGTGCGGTACTCAGCCCTCGGTGGGGTAGGCGAGGAGCTCACCGTCCACCAGGGCCAGGCCCTGGTACTCGTTTACCAATACTGGAGCGACGTCGAGCCCGGCGGGCCTGTCCTTGCCGGTCCGGGCATCAAGGGCCACCGCGGTGGTCGACGAGGCGCGAGCGTAGATCCTGCCGTGCCAGGATGCTGTGACCTTGGGGGCGAAACGGCCGTCAGCCTGGCCGTCCTCCAGCCGCCAGAGTTCCTTGCCGCTGGTGGAGTCCAGGGCGATGAGAAGGCTCTGAGACGTGCAGACGAGTGTCTTGGCCTGGTCGAACGGGCAGCTCAAACCGTCCAGGCCCTTGGGCACGTCCGCCTGTACCTTGCCGGTCCCAGGCTTCAGAAGCCGGTCGAAGCGTGTGCCCTCGTCGCCGGCGTAGCCCTGCACCCGGACGAGGGACGGGCCGGCAGATTCGACGGTGGTGTCACCGATGTACTTCTCTGTCCGCCACTTCTCCTTGCCGGTGGCCGGGTCGAGACCGACCAGCTGGTCGGGGCCGAATCCGCCGAGAATGTCGACGCCTACCGCGGCCTCCGCGGTGACGGCCCGCGTCCGAACGTTCTGTGCTGTCCACCGCACCTGGTGGGTAGCGATATCGATACCGGCCGTCACCGCGTTGTAGCCAGTGTTCACGGTCACGATGACGTTGCCGCCCGCGAAGCCGACCACCTGAGCCTCGGGCGTAGAACTGTCCCCCTCTGCCCATGCTCGCGGGATTTTAAGCGATGTGCTCCACGCGGCCTTTCCTGTCTCGGGCGTGGTGGCGACGACCTCAAGCTCCATCGAGGGCGACTGCGTTCCAACGCCGGGCTGTCTGGTGACGAACGTCGTCACGACCAGGGAGCCATCGGCCGACACGAGCGGCGCGGTCGCATCATCGTCTTCGCCCAAGGCCTCCGCGCGCGGGCGCGCCACCGCCACCACCTTCCCGGTGGTCAGGTCCACGGTCTGCATTCGGTCGGCGGAGGCCACATACGCCGACGTACGGTGCAGGGCCACCGCGAGGTCACGCACATCGCCCAGCAGATTGGTCCGGCCCGCCGTCGCCTCCGGCGGCAGGACCACCGCTCCCCGAGCCGTGAACGACTCTGGCGGATCGTGCGGAACGCGCTCCGGCTTCCCCTTTTCTGCGGGCCCTTTCGAGGAGGAAGCCGACGGCGCCCCGTCTGCCGGACCGCTGTCCGCCGGTGAACCGCAGGCCGAAAGGCCAATGGCGAGAAGTGCAACAAGACAGAACCGCCGCGCGCGCATGAACTCCCTTTCCACCCGCAGCGAGGCAACGCTGCCGCTGATGATCAAACCGCAGCATGCCACGACCCGCACACGGTCGGATGCGGGTGCTCGGACACTGGCCGAAAGCCGACGAACGAGCCGCGTGCCTCGATAGCCGTGGCTGGGGTGTTCGCTGTCGGGGAGGTACGCCGAGCACGACAAGAGATCCGATCGGGTGCTGGGGCACGTAGCGGGCACGACGCCGAGGCCGACGGCCGGAGCTGGGAGCGCACAAGCCTCTGAGCTGCGAAGGAGAACAAAACCTGCCCGACGAGCGAAAGGTCTTGAAAACCGTCGTGGCAGCGATGTCACCGTGGGTTCAAATCCCACACCCACCGCGGGCGAGAGGCCCCTGACCAGTGCGTATGGTCGGGGGCCGTCGCCATGCCCGGTCTCAGCCGGGCCGCGTTGTACCCCCTGGTTATCGCTCTATCGGGCGCGGAAGGGGCACGTGGGGGCATGGCTGGGGGGCCTTCTGAGGCTGCCGAGAGCCGGCCCGACAGTGGCCTACGGGATCTCGTCACCCGGCCTTGGCCGGGTCGATGCCGTACAGGGTTGCGGCGGCCACCGCCCGGTCCGCGGCGCAGGTCTCCTGCTCGTCGGCGGGCGCGAGCCACAGGGGTATCAGGCGGGACGCGGAGGACGCGGCGTCCATGCGCAGGTAGTGGCAGCCGTCGTTGATGCGCAGCGCGAGGGCGTAGACGCCGTTGCCGGCGGATTTGCCCGCGACCACACGTACGGTGTCGCCGGCGGAGACCAGCCGCTTGTCCTTCAGCAAGTCCACGGCGCCTGCCGGGGTATGCGGGTGTCCCGCGGTCGGTGTCTGCCGGTACATGTTCGTCCCGGTGGGCTGCCGCGCGAGCAGTGCGCCCATCTGTGCCACGAGGCTGCCGGGCTGGTTGTCGGTGCGTGCGGTGGGGCAGTCCATCGTGGACTGACGCACGCTGTGAGCGCCGAAGGCGAAGGTATAGCGGTAGCAGCGAACCGGATACGCAGGTGCGTCCACGGTGTTCTTGCCGGGCGGCAGCAGGCCCAGCATCACTTGTGCTGTGTGGACGTTGCCGCCGGACTTCTCCCGCTCCGTGCCTGCGCTCAGCAGTACTCCGCCGTGTGCTTCGGCGTGGGAGACGAGCGTGCCCTCGGTGAACTGTCCTCCGTAGGTGCTGCCCGGCGACCAGAAGCCCACGTTCAGGTCGTGGCGCAGGTTCTCGGCGAGCTCGGCGGCCTGGGCGTCGACGGCTGAGGTGTCCGGAGCGGAAAGCCGTTGCTGGAGCAGGGTGCCCGCCACTCCCGCGGCGCCGGCGACGAGCGCTGTGACCGTCAGGAGCAGGATCTGCCGCCCGATGCCGCGTCTCCCGGTCTGCCCGGGAGGAGTGGCCGACCGGTCCTGCTGTGCGTCCACAGCGTGCGTCGTCATGTCATGTCCCCCGTCGACGGGAGGCCTCGATCGAATGCCTCGCCGTCGACGTATATTGCCAGCCGCGCCGTGCCCCTGCTGTGCCGTGCTCCGGCCGGGGCACGGCACAGGCACCGGGAATGCCCGGATTCAACTCCGGGGTTCGCAGCGGGTCGTGGTGAGGCGGGACGCCGAGGCGATGGTCGCGCGGGCCTCGTGTTCGGGCAGGCCGGTGCGGACGGCGGCCTCGGTGAGGGCGCTCGCCAGGCTGTCGCCGAAGCCGTGTTCGTAGGCGCGGCAGGCGGCCCAGAAGAGCCGGGTGTTGCGCTGGCCCTCGGCTGCCGCGAGGACGAACCGGATCAGTCCCCGGCCCCGGTCGTCGGGGTGGCTGGGCCGGCGATGCGTGGCGGCCGGGGGCGTCAGCAGCTGGAGGAGGGCGTCGGGGCAGGGGGCCGGCGGGAGGCTGCCGGTGCCCGGCACGAGCCGGTAGGCGCCGTGGGTGGTGGACGAGCCGGGGCCGACCAGGTAGCCGCCCGTGCCGCGGATGTCGATGCCGGGGGCGAGGCGCCCTGCGGAGTTCGGCACGGCCACTCCCGGCGGTCCGGACAGCCAGATGTGGCGGCCGCCGCTGGGGGTGAGCACCGTGACGGTCGGCGGGATGGTGAACAGGTGCTGCAGCGCCAGCTGTTGCAGCCCGGCCTCGGAGTCGTTGCGGCCGGTGGTGTCGATGTCGAGGTCGATGCCGATGAGGTGGTGCGGGGCGCGGCCGCACGCGATGCCGTAGCCGCTGGCCCAGGGGGCGGCGGCGAAGAGACCGCGTACGGCGGCGGGGTCGGTGGTGGCGTCGTGGACGCCGTGTCCGGGCAGGCCGCAGGCGCCCCGGCAGTGGCTCGGCCGCTCCTCGTCGCGGTGTGGGGAGCGCAGGGCTGGAAGCTTGGTGGCGGACAAGGGGATGACGGGGAGCCTGTGTTCGGCCGCGGACAGTGCGTGGGCCAGGGCCAGGGTGAAGGTTCGGCGGTCGTGGATGGCCATGCTTCTATGTTCGTACTAACGTTCGAATAAAGGAAGAGGCAGAGGGGCTGGCAGGTGGGGTGCGAGGTGTGGTGGCGGAACGCTTCTTCCCCTGCGGGGCAAGGGCTGTCGCTGCGTGCGGGGCTGACCTGGGAGTTTGTATCGGCTGGGGGTTTATCAGCTCTTCCTCACGCTTGCGAGGGAATCGAAAAGCGTGGGCGGTTCGCCGGGATGGCGGTGGGCAACCTTGATCTCGCGACGTCGTGACCATCACCCGGGCGGTCGGCCAGCCGGCCCGGGGCCGGCCTTACTTTCGGTTCCTGGAGGAATAGACATGGCAAGCATCCGTACCGCTCGTGCCCTCGCTGTTGTTGCCGCTCTGCCCCTCGCCGCCGCGTTCTTCGGCGGTGTGGCCCAGGCCGACAACGGCTCGTTCGCGAACGACGGATCGAATGCGGGTGTGGCCGCGATCAGTGGCAGTGGCGTGGGCGGGGCCAACCTGGGCAATTCGTCCACCTCGCAGCAGCAGGCCATCGGCGACGGGGCGTCGAACCACAGCAACTCCGCTCAGGTGAACGGTTCGGCGTTCACTGCCATCGACCAGTCCAGTCACACCCTCGCGGTGAACTTCACCAATCTCTGGTGATCCGGTACCTGCCGCGTGCCGGGCGGGGGGCCGGGTCGCGGTCGGGGGGAACGGAGGCCCGCGTGACGTCACTTCGGTGGCGGCGCGCGGGCCGTTCGTCGTTCTGCCGCGATGGGCCGAGGGGTGAGCCGAGGGTTGAACCGACGGGTGGACCGGGGGATGAACCGAAGGGCGAACCGGGGGATGAGCCGAGGGGTGGGTCGGCGGCAGGTTGTGGGGTGAGGTCGGGGCGTGGGATCGCAGGGCGAACCGGGGGATGGAAGGGGTGAAAGGGGGAGGGGCGGCGACGGCCCGCTGTCGGGTGCCTTGACAGGTGAACGGAATCTGACGGACAGTCAGAAACCCTGATCCGCAGGCCCTTTCCGGGAGGCAGCCGCCGTGCATCTGGCCCCTACGGACCGCCAGCTACAGCTGCGCGCCGAACTCCGCACGTACTTCCGCGATGTGATGCCGGAGTCCGGCGAACGGACCGGCCCTGTGAACGGGAAACCGGCCGATCAACGGCGGCTGCTGCGCCGTATCGGTGCGGACGGAATGCTGGGGCTCGGCTGGCCCGTCGAGTACGGCGGCCAGGGGCGCGGCGCGGACGAGCAGTTCGTGTTCTTCGACGAGGCCTACCGGGCGGGCGCGCCGGTTTCGATGGTCACCCTCAATACGGTGGGCCCCACCCTGATGAAGTACGGGACCGAGGCGCAGAAGGAGTACTTTCTGCCGCGGATCCTGGCCGGGGAGATCGTCTTCGCCATCGGCTACAGCGAACCGGAGGCCGGTACCGACCTGGCGGCGCTGCGGACCAGGGCGGTACGGCAGGGTGACTCGTGGGTCATCGACGGTCAGAAGATCTTCACCAGCAACGCGCAGAACGCGGACTGGATCTGGCTCGCCTGCCGTACGGATCCGGAGGCGCCCAAGCACCGGGGCATCTCGATCATCCTGGTGCCGACGGACGCGCCCGGCTTCTCCTGGACGCCCATCGAGACCGTCGGCGGGCTGACCACGACCGCCACGTACTACGACGGCGTCCAGGTGCCCGCCACCGGGCTGGTCGGCGCGGAGAACGGCGGCTGGGGGCTGATCACCAACCAGCTGAACCATGAGCGGGTCGCGCTGGCCGCGATCGGGATGCAGGCCGAGGACTTCTACGATGCGGCGCTCAGCTTCGCCCGTACGCCCGATCCGGTGACTGGGCGGCGTCCGGTTGACGAACCGTGGATTCGGTCCAGGCTGGCCGAGGCCTATGCCCGGTTGGCGGCAACGCGCCTGCTCAACTGGCGTTTGGTGGGGGATGTCGGGGCGGGTGTGCTGGCGCCCGGTGACGCGAGCGGCGTGAAATTCGTGGGAACCGAAAGCGCCGTGGAGGTGTATCGAATGTGCCAGGAAATCACGGGGCACGCCGGAATGATCCGGGGCGGTTCGCCCGGCTCCTTCGGGGACGGGGAGCTGGAGCGGATGAACAGGGCGGCACAGATCAACACCTTCGGGGGCGGGGTGAGCGAGGTGCAGCGGGAGATCGTCGCGACGATGCGGCTCGGTATGAAGAGGGGGAAGCGGTGATGGAGGTGCAGGACGGGCAGGGCGGGCAGCACGGGCAGGACGGGCAGGACATGCCGCACGTGCGGGATGTGCCGCACGTGGGGGACGGGGGCGACGAACTGTACGAGCGGCTCAGGGCGTACGAGGGGCGGGCGGCCGCCATCGCCGGAAGCGGCAAGGATCCGGTCAACGAGCCCATGATCAGGCACTGGTGCGAGGCCATGGGGGATACGAACGCCGCGTACACCGGCCCCGATGCTGTGGCCCCTCCGACCATGCTGCAGGCGTGGACGATGGGCGGGCTGTCGGGGCACACGGACCGGGGCGAGGCCTACGACGAGCTCTTCGGTCGGCTCGACGCGGCGGGGTATGTCTCGGTGGTCGCGACCGACTGCGAGCAGGAGTATCTGCGGCCGCTGCGGCCCGGTGACCGGATCACCTTCGACGCGGTGATCGAGGCGGTGTCGGAGCGGAAGACGACGAAGCTGGGGACGGGCTACTTCATCACTACGCGTATGGACGTCCGCGCGCAGGACGAGCCGGCGGGGACGCACCGCTTCCGAATTCTCAAGTACCGCCCCGCGGTGAAAGGAAAGGCGGCCGGCCCGGCGGCAACGGACAAGAGCCCGACGGCAACGGACAAGGGGACGGCGCGGTCCGGGGAACGGCGGCCCGGCCGGAGCCTGCGGCCGAGGCCGGTGATCAACAGGGACAACGCCGGATTCTGGCAGGGCATCTCCGCGCACCAGCTGCTGATCCAGCGCTGCGGGGCATGCGAAACCCTGCGCTTCCCCTGGCTGCCCGGCTGCAATGCCTGCGGGTCTTCCGAGTGGGAGACGGTCGAGGCGTCGGGCGAGGGCACTGTCTTCTCGTACGTGGTGATGCATCACCCACCGTTCCCCGCGTTCAGTACCTCCGGGGAGGCCGGGCCGTACGCCGTGGCGCTGGTGGAGCTCGCGGAGGGGATCCGGATGATCAGCAACGTGGTCGGGGTGCCCTACGACAAGGTGCGGGTGGGTATGCCGGTCCGGCTCGAATTCCTGCGTACGGACGCCGAATTGGAACTGCCGGTCTTCCGGGGGAGTGAGGGCTGACATGGATTTCACACCCACTGAGGAGCAGGCCGCCGCGCAGGGGCTCGCCGCCCGGATCTTCGGCGATCTGTCGACGCACGAGCGTCTGGTCGTGGCGGGCAGCGGTACGGACGCCGAGCTGTGGAAGGAGCTCTGCGCGGCGGGACTGCCGGGGGCGGTCGAGGAGATCGGACTCCTCGGGCTGGTTCTCCTCCTGGAGGAACAGGGCCGCACGACAGCGCAGGTGCCCTTGGCGTCGAGTTGTGTGTACGGGCTCCTCGCCGTCGCCGGACACGGTACGGACGAACAGCGCGAGCGCCTGCTGCCACGGTTCCGGGACGGCGCGGCGGTGGCGGCGGGGGCCTTTCCGGCAGCCGGGGGCGTACGGGCAGGGTCCGAGGGGGGATTGAGCGGCACGGTGCCGTTGGTGCCGTGGCTGCGGGAGGCCAGCCACGTCCTGGTCGCGGCCGCGGACCGGTCGCTGTGGGTCGTCAGGACCGCGGACCCCGGGGTGCTGACCGAGCCCGTGGAGACCACGGCCCCGTGGTCGGCGGGACGGCTCGTGCTCGACGGGGCGCCCGGCGAACGGCTGGGCGGGGCAGGGGCGTACGAGGAGGTTCTGGCGACGGCCCGGACGGCGTTCGCGGGACTGCAGGCGGGGGTGTGCGCGGGGGCGGTGGCGCGCGCTGTCGAACACACCGGCACGCGTGAGCAGTTCGGGCGACCGCTCTCGACCAATCAGGGCGTGCTGCTGCGAGCCGCCGACGCCCATATGGACACCGAGGCGATACGTGTCACGGCGTACGAGGCCGCCTGGCTGCACGACCGTTCGCTGCCCTGTGCTGCGCAGGCGCTGACCGCCGCGTGGTGGGCGTCGGAGGCGGGAAAGCGGGTCGTGCACGCGGTCCAGCACCTGCACGGAGGCACGGGCGCCGACCTCGACCACCCCGTGCACCGGCACTTTCTCTGGGGGCGCCAGCTCGACGCCTATCTCGGCTGCGGCAGCGAAGTGCTTCAGGAACTCGGCGAACTGCTCGTGGAGGAGGGATCGCGATGAACGTCGGAGAAGAGCTGGCACCGCTGGAGATCGCGGTGACTCGCACCCTGATCGTGGCGGGCGCCGTCGCCTCCCGCGACTACCAGGACGTGCACCATGACGCGGAGCTGGCCCGGGAGAAGGGGTCCCCGGACATCTTCATGAACATCCTGACGACCAACGGCCTGGTCGGACGGTACGTCACTGACCACTTCGGGCCCGCGGCAGTGCTCAGAAAGGTGGCCATCAGGCTGGGCGCTCCGAACTATCCCGGCGACACGATGGTGCTGAGCGGCAAGGTGACCGCACTCGGCAGCGACGGGACGGCCGAGGTGTCGATAGTCGGTGCCAACGGGCTGGGCAGGCATGTCACCGGCACGGTGACCATCAGCGTTCCGGGGGAGTCCGCATGAGCGTGCGCAGGGCCGATTCACTCGGCGGACGGGCGGCCGTGGCCGGGATCGGGGCGACCGAGTTCTCCAAGGACTCGGGCCGCAGCGAATTGAAGCTGGCCGTCGAGGCGGTGCGGGCGGCGCTCGACGACGCGGGGCTGAGCCCTGCGGACGTCGACGGGATGGTCACCTTCACCATGGACACCAGCCCCGAGATCACCGTCGCCCAGGCGGCCGGTATCGGCGAGCTGTCGTTCTTCTCCCGTATCCACTACGGCGGCGGGGCGGCCTGTGCCACGGTCCAGCAGGCGGCGCTCGCCGTCGCCTGCGGGGTGGCCGACGTGGTCGTCTGCTACCGGGCGTTCAACGAAAGGTCGGGGCGGCGCTTCGGCTCCGGGGTGCAGCAGCGGGAGCCCACCGCCGAGGGTGCGGCGCTCGGCTGGAACCTGCCCTTCGGGCTGCTCACCCCCGCCTCCTGGGTGGCCATGGCGGCTCAGCGGTATCTGCATACGTACGGGCTGACGCCGGAGGCCTTCGGCCACGTCGCGGTCACCGACCGGCGCCATGCCGCGCGCAACCCGGCGGCGTACTTCTACGAGAAGCCGATCACCCTTGCCGAGCATGCCGCGTCCCGCTGGATCGTGGAGCCACTGCGACTGCTCGACTGCTGCCAGGAGACCGACGGCGGGCAGGCGATCGTCGTCACCAGCGCGGAACGGGCCAGGGACCTGCGGCAGCCGCCCGCGGTGATCGTCGCCGCCGCCCAGGGTGCCGGGCGGGCGCAGGAGCAGATGACCAGCTTCTACCGTGACGGGCTGACCGGGCTGCCGGAGATGGATGTCGTCGCCCGCCAGCTCTGGCGGAACTCCGGCCTCTCCCCCGCCGATATCGATGTGGCGATCCTGTACGACCACTTCACCCCGTTCGTGCTGATGCAGCTGGAGGAGTTCGGTTTCTGCGGACCGGGCGAGGCCGCCGACTTCGTGGCGGCGGACGCGCTGCCCCTGAACACCCACGGCGGCCAGCTGGGGGAGGCGTACCTGCACGGTATGAACGGCATCGCGGAGGCGGTCCGACAGATCCGTGGCAGCTCGGTGAACCAGATATCCGGCGCGGCCCGGTCCCTGGTCACGGCCGGAACGGGGGTGCCCACCTCGGGCCTGATCCTGGGCCGGGGGGAGTGAGCGGCGCGGCCGGCCGGCTCGGCGGGGTCCGGGGCGCGGTCTCCGGGGCGACCCTGAGTCCCGCTGTGCGGCCCCTCCACCTACAGGAGGTCGAGGGAGGACCGGCCCTACACCCTGAGGCGGACCCGGTTTCGGGACCTGGGGGCGATCCCCCGAGCAGCGCCCGCTCCTAGCGTGGAGGCATGACCACGCCAGTCTGCACGGACACCTCCAGGGGAGCCGCTGCCAACGCCGGACGCACGCCGCACCACCCGCATGCGCCGCTCGCCGGACACCCGCCGCACGTATCGACGAACGTATCGCCGCACGTATCGACGAACGTTTCGCCGCACGTATCGACGAACGTTTCGCCGCACGTATCGACGAACGTTTCGCCGCACGTATCGACGAACGTGTCGCCGCATGTGGCGCCGCTCGTGTCGACACAGGTGTCGCCGCACGTAGCGCCGCTCGTATCGGCGGCCCCGCGTGCGTCGCGCGGGTCCGTCGCTCCGTACGCGGTGCCGCGTACGCCGGCTGGCGCGCGCACACCGTACGGCGCGGGCGCTCCGTACGTCCCGTACGCATCGTTCACGTCGTTCGTGAAGGCCCGCGGGCCTGTGCTGTTGCGCGCTGCCCGCTCACTCACCGCGAACCCCAGCGATGCCGAGGACCTGCTGCAGACGGCCCTCACCAAGACGTATGTCGCCTGGGAGCGGATCGAGGACCACCGGGCTCTCGACGGCTATGTCCGCAGGGCCCTGCTGAATACCAGGACCTCGCAGTGGCGCAAGCGCAAGGTCGATGAGTTCGCGTGCGACGAGGTGCCCGAGCAGGAGACGGCTCCGGGGCCCGACCCCGCGGAGCAGCAGTCCCTGCACGATGCCATGTGGAGGGCGGTGCTGAAACTCCCCGACCGGCAGCGGGCGATGGTCGTCCTGCGCTACTACGAGGATCTCAGCGAGGCGCAGACGGCCGAGGTGCTGGGAGTCTCCATCGGCACGGTGAAGAGCGCCGTGTCCCGGGCGCTCGGCAAGCTGCGCCAGGACCCGGAGCTGACACCGGTCAGGTGAGGTGCCGGCACCGGCGCCGGCCGAGGAGAACGCCGGCAAGGACGCACCGACAAGGACGCGCAGGGAAAGGAAACGCCGAGGAAGGCGCGGTCATTGCATATGGATGGTGTGATTTTGTCGCACCACACCGATCCGTACGCCCCGGAGTAGTGACATACCGATTGGTATGTGCGCAGAATCAGCGGAACCTTACTGCCGCGTAGCGCCCACCGGGAGGACGCAGTGCTCAGCACCATGCAGGACGTACCGCTGACTGTCACCCGCATCCTGCACCACGGGATGACCATCCACGGGAAGTCACAGGTAACGACCTGGACCGGAGAGCCCGAGCCGCAGCGGCGCAGTTTCGCCGAGATCGGCCGGCGGGCCACCCAGCTCGCCCACGCACTGCGTGACGAGCTCGGTATCGACGGGGACCAGCGCGTCGCCACGCTGATGTGGAACAACGCCGAACACGTGGAGGCGTACCTCGCCATCCCGTCCATGGGCGCCGTGCTCCACACCCTCAACCTACGGCTCCCCGCCGAACAGCTGGTCTGGATCGTCCAGCACGCCGACGACAAGGTCCTCATCGTCAACGGCTCGGTGCTGCCTCTCCTCGCGCCGCTGCTGCCCCGGCTGACGTCGCTGGAGCACGTGGTCGTGACGGGGCCGGGTGACCGCTCCGTGCTGGACGGTGCCGTGCCCCGGGTGCACGAGTACGAGGAGCTGATCGCCGGTCGGCCCACCAGCTACGACTGGCCCGAGCTGGACGAACGCCAGGCCGCCGCCATGTGCTACACCTCCGGCACCACCGGGGAGCCGAAGGGCGTCGTCTACTCCCACCGTTCGGTCTACCTGCACTCCATGCAGGTCAACATGTCCGAGTCGATGGGCCTCACCGACCGGGACACCACCCTGGTGGTCGTCCCCCAGTTCCATGTGAACGCCTGGGGCCTGCCGCACGCGACGTTCATGTCCGGCGTCAACATGCTGATGCCGGACCGCTTCCTGCAGCCCGCCCCGCTCGCCGACATGATCGAGCGCGAGAGGCCGACCCACGCCGCCGCCGTCCCCACCATCTGGCAGGGGCTGCTGGCCGAGGTCACCGCCCACCCGCGCGACCTCACCTCCATGGCGCGCGTCACCATCGGCGGCGCCGCCTGCCCGCCCTCCCTCATGGAGGCGTACGACAAGCTCGGCGTCCGGCTCTGCCACGCCTGGGGCATGACGGAGACCTCGCCGCTCGGCACCATGGCCAACCCGCCCGGTGGGCTGACCGAGGAGCAGGAGTGGCCGTACCGCATCACGCAGGGCCGGTTCCCGGCCGGTGTCGAGGCCCGGCTGGTCGGGCCCGGCGGCGAGCACCTGCCGTGGGACGGAGAGTCGGCCGGTGAGCTGGAGGTGCGGGGCGCCTGGATCGCCGGTGCGTACTACGGCGGTGCGGACGGCGAGGCGCTGCGGCCCGAGGACAAGTTCAGCCAGGACGGCTGGCTGAAGACCGGCGACGTCGGCGTGATCAGCGACGACGGCTTCCTCACGCTCACCGACCGCGCCAAGGACGTGATCAAGTCCGGCGGCGAATGGATCTCCAGTGTCGAGCTGGAGAACGCCCTGATGGGGCACCCGGATGTGGCGGAGGCGGCCGTCGTGGCCGTCCCGGACGACAAGTGGGGCGAGCGCCCGCTGGCCACCGTCGTCCTCAAGGAGGGCGCGAGCGCCGACTACCGGGCGCTGAAGGCGTTCCTCGCGGAGCAGGGCATCGCCAAGTGGCAGCTGCCCGAGCGCTGGTCGGTCATCGCGTCCGTACCGAAGACGAGCGTCGGGAAGTTCGACAAGAAGGTGATCCGCAAGCAGTACGCGGAAGGCGAGCTGGACATCACGCAGCTCTGAACCACGCGCCGTGGAGACGACGAGGGCGGTACGGGATCACTCCCGTACCGCCCTCGCAGTGTCCGTACCGCGGTGCTCATCGCCGCCGTACGGCGGTCAGTTCGTGCCGATCTTCGCGAGCAGGTCGACGATGCGGGCCTGCACCTCGTCGCTCGTCGAACGCTCGGCGAGGAAGAGCACGGTCTCGCCCGAGCTCAGCTTCGGCAGGTCCGACTGGCTCATGTCGGCCGAGGTGTAGACGACCAGCGGGGTGCGGTTCAGCTGGCCGTTGGCGCGCAGCCAGTCGACGATGCCGGCCCGGCGGCGGCGTACCTGCATCAGGTCCATCACCACCAGGTTCGGCCGCATCCGGGTCGCGAGCGAGACCGCCTCGCTGTCCGTGGCGGCGCAGGCGACCTGCATGCCCCGGCGCTCCAGCGTCTGCGTCAGCGCGTCCGCGATGTCCTCGTGCTCCTCGATCAGGAGCACCCGGGGCGGGTGTTGCTCGCTGTCGCGCGGGGCGAGCGCCTTCAGGAGCACGGCCGGGTCGGCGCCGTAGGCCGCTTCCCGCGAGGCCTGCCCCAGACCGGCCGTCACCAGGACCGGCACCTCGGCGGCCACCGCTGCCTGGCGCAGCGACTGGAGTGCCTTACGGGTGATGGGACCGGTCAGCGGGTCCACGAAGAGCGCGGCGGGGAACGCCGCGATCTGCGCGTCGACCTCCTCGCGCGAGTGCACGATCACCGGCCGGTAGCCGCGGTCGCTCAGCGCCTGCTGGGTGGACACGTCGGGTGCCGGCCAGACGAGCAACCGGCGCGGGTTGTCCAGCGGCTCCGGGGGCAGCTCGTCGTCCACGGGCTGCGGGGAGGGGCGGTTGGCGACCTCGACCGCGCCACCGGGGCCGTCCAGCGGCTCCGGCCCTTCGGCAGCCCCCTCGTCGGGGGCGCCGATGGCATACGCGCGTCCTTCGGCCGCCTGAGCGGGCAGCAGCGTGCCCGAGCCCGGACCCTGCACCGTGCCGCCGGGGCCACCTGTGCCGCCGGGGCCTGGGCCGCCCGCGCCGGGCTGCGGGTTCGTCTGCTGCGGCGCTGTGGCGGCGGGCGTCGGCGGTGCGGTCCGGTCGGCCTGCTCGGACGGGTCGCTCTCGGGCGGTGCGGCGAGCTTGCGGCGCCGGCCGGCGCCGCCGAGGGTCTGGTTCTGCTGGTGCGCGATGTGCTGGGCGAACGGCACACCCTGCCCGAGCGTCCGCACGCTGAACGCGCGCCCGTGCGTCGAGTCCGAGGACCCCCCGGGCATGGGCGCCTCGGCCGGCAGGGGCTGCCTCCGCGCGTCCGGTCCGGGTACGAGGGTCCGCGGACGGGTCTCGTCGGGTCCGGTGGGGCTGTCGGGGCCTACGAGCCCTGCGGGGGCATCGGTACGGCCGTCGGAGCCGCGGGCGTTGCCGGCGGCTGTGGCCGTGGCCGTGCCGGTGGTGTGCGTGGTGTGACCTGTACCGGGCCACTCCGCGTCGCCTTCGGACTGCTCCCCGGGAGCCGAGACAGCTTCGGCAGCAGTGGCAGCTCCGGCAGCGGAAGCCGTCGGGGGAGCCGTCGCAGCCGGGCCCTGGCCGTGGCCTTGGCTCTGGGCCTGGGCCGGTAGCCCGTCCCGCTCCCAGTCACCGTCCTGCTCCCAGTCATGGCCCGGTGCGGCGGACGGTGCCGGTTGTGCGGTCGGGACGGCCTGGGCTGCTGCTGCGTCGGCTGCTGCGTCGGGGTTCGCGTCCGAGTGCCGGGCTCGGCGCCGTCCGGTCGGGAGCGGGTGGGGCTGCGCTGGGGTGTGGTCGTGGTCCGCCGGACCGGACATGGCGTCGTGCCGCCCCGGCAGTGAGGCGTCGGCATCGGTCTCGGCCGGTGGCATCCGGTCTGCGGCGGCGGGCGGCAGGGCGAAGGGGACCCGGGGGCCCGTCGGCTCGGCCTGAGCGGCCCGGTCCTGTGCGGCGGAGAGCGCACGCCGGGCCCGTCGCCCGGTCGGCTGCTGCTGCCGCACGGGTACGGGCGCGGATTCCGGCGCGGGCGGCGCGGGACGGGCCTCCTGCGCGGGGGCCCGCATCCGGGAGGCGTCGTCGAGATCGGAGTACGCCATGGAGCCCTCGGACTCGATGGCGTTCCCCGGCGGCATGGCGGCCGGAAGAGCCAGTCGCCCCTCCCCGCCCTGGTTCGCGCCACCCCGGCGCGCCCGGTGTCCGCCGGCCGGTGCCGGCGCCTCGGCCGGAACGCCCTGCGGAGGCACGGTCTGCCCGCGCTGCGGACGGCCTCCGCCACCCTGAGCGCCCTCGGCAGCCGTCACCACGGACCCCTCGGACGGGGCCCCGGCGGCAGCGGGCAGTGCCAGGGCCTGCCCGGGTCCCTGCTGCGCGCCGGCGGCCTGAGCGCCGGTCTCCGCCGGACTGGGCCGGCCGCGCCTGCGCCCGGAGCCGCCGCCCCGCTCGGCGGGGCTCAGAGCGTTCGGGTTCGCCCCGCCATGGTCCACGGCATCCGCATCAGCAGTCGCACCCGCATCAGCGGTCACGGCGCCAGCGGCGTACGGGGCCACTGACGAGCCCACTGACGGGTCGACGTACGGCGCCGCGGACTCGTCCACGCCTTCCGCCACGGGCCGGCGCCGGGCCCGACGCCGACCGGTCGGCTCGGCCGCGCCGGTGTCCCCGGATGCGGCTCCGGGCATGCCCGCGCCCTCGGAATCGCCCACAGGGCTCTCCAGGAAGGCATCGGTGGAGGCCCTGCGCGCCCGGCGCCGCCCCCCGCCGCCCGTACTCCCCGCAGCCCCGGGAGCTGTCTCAACCTGAGAAACCTGAGGTGCCTGAGAAACCTGAGGTGCCACAGGTACCTCAGGAACCTGCGGGACTCCCAACGCCTGACCCTCCGGAGCAGCCGGAGCCGTCGCCGTAGCCGGGTCCATGGCCGGAGCCGGGGCCACCGGGTCCATGGCCGGAGCCGGGGCCATGGGAGGTGCCACTGCCCCCGAGCCCGCGCCCAGCGGCACTTCGAGCACGTACGCGCTGCCGCTCATGCCCGGCATCTCGTGTGTCTGGAGCACGCCGCCGTGCGCCCGCACGATCCCGCGCACGATCGGCTCGTGCACCGGGTCTCCCCCGGCGAACGGTCCGCGTACCTCGATCCGTACGACGTCACCGCGCTGTGCGGCCGCGACGACGACCGTGGAGTCGACGTAGCCGCCGCCCGGTACCAGCCGGGCCTTGCCGGTCGAGTCGACCCCGGCGACGTCCGCGACCAGGTGCGCGAGCGCGGTCACCAGCCGGCCCGCGTCGACCTCGGCCTCGATCGGCGGGGCGTGCACCGCGAACTGGGCGCGGCCGGGGCCGATCAGCTCGACCGCGGCGTCGATACCGGCGGTCACCACGCCGTCGAGCAGCACGTTCGTCTTGACGAGCGCCTCTGAGCCGGCGTCCAGACGCTGGTAGCTCAGTACGTTGTCGACGAGCGTCGTCATCCGCGCGTAGCCGGCTGCCAGGTGGTGCAGGATCTGGTTGGCCTCGGGCCACAGCTGGCCCGCGGGGTCGGCGGCGAGCGTGGACAGCTCGCCGCGCAACTCCTCCAGCGGTCCGCGCAGCGACTCGCCCAGGACGGCGGTCAGCTGTGTGTGACGGGCGGACAGCTCCGCCAGCCGCCCGGCCTGTTCCTGCATCCGGTCGGCCTGCTCCTCCAGCGCGGAGGCGTAGCGCTCGGTCCGGTCGGCCAGCTCGGCCGCGTGCTGTTCCGTCAGCCCGGTGGTCTCGGCGGCGTGGTTCGCGGTCAGCTCGGCGACGGCGGCGGTATGGCGTGCGGCAAGCTCGCTGACCTCGGAGGCGTGCTGCTCGCCGAGCTCCTCGTACGGCCTGCGGTCGGTGAACGTCATCACCGCGCCGACCAGCTGGTCGCCGTCCCGCACGGGCGCCGTGGTCAGGTCGACCGGCACCTGCGCACCGCTCTTGGACCACAGGACCTGCCCGCGCACCCGGTGCTTGCGACCCGACCTGAGGGTGTCGGCCAACGGCGATTCCTCGTACGGGAACGGCTCGCCCTCGGCCCGCGAGTGCAGGATCAGCGGATGCAGTTCCTGGCCGCCGAGGTCGGTGGCGCGGAAGCCGAGGATCTGCGCGGCGGCGGGGTTGACCAGGACGACCCGGCCGTCCGTGTCGGTGCCGACGACGCCCTCGGACGCGGCCCGAAGGATCATCTCGGTCTGCCGCTGCGAGCGGGCCAGCTCGGCCTCTGTGTCGACGGTCCCCGAGAGGTCGCGCACGACGAGCATCAGCAGCTCGTCACCCGTAAAAGTGCCGTTGTAACTGGTCTGGACGTCGTTGTACGCGGCCTGCCCGTCCTCCAGGCTGGCGCTCGTCACCTCGACGGGGTACTCGTTGCCGTCGGTCCGCCGCGCGGTCATCCGCGTGGGCTTGGTACGGCCCCGCTCGTCCGCAGCCTCCGGCCTCCGCATCGACCCCGGGATCAGCTTGGAGTCGAACTCCGGCAGCAGATCGAGCAGTCCGCGTCCGACGAGCGCGGTGCCCGGCGTCTCGAACATTTCGAGGGCGATGGTGTTGGCGTTGACGACCGTACCGTTGCAGTTGACGAGCAGGAGCCCGTCCGGCAGGGCGTCGAGTATGGCTGCGAGGCGAGCAGCGCCTCGGGATGGCCTGCTGCTCACGACGACGCTTCCTCCCTGATTACTGCACCTTGCCGACAGCGGCCCCATCTTGCCCCTCGGGCCTCAGGCTGTCACTGGAGGAGTCTAAAGGCAGGGGAGGGGCAAGGGGCGGCGGATGAGGGGGAGCTCTCACCAAGGTTCTGTGCACACGGTGTACGACTCTGACCCATTACGCGCCCCCGCGCGCCCTTCCGCGCCCTGCGCAGCCGCTGCTCAGCGGACGTTCGGGAGCACCGGACGCAGACTGTTCCAGCGCCCGATCTCGCACCCGTTGGTCCGGTCGAACGCGGCATCGATGCTTCGCCCGCGCCAGCTACCGGTGATCCGGGCGGTGGCCGCTCCGCCGAACTGCTGCGTGCACATCGCGTCCCGGGAGACCGGGACGAACGGGTCCGTGCTCTCGCCGGGCAGCTGCGCCAGCCGCTCGCAGGCCTGCCGCGCCGCGGGGTGGCTGCCGCCCGCCGGCTCGCACTCCAGCTCGTAGCTGCCGTCCGCCGCCGGGTCCCCGGAGCCCGAGACGACCACGGTCAGATGCGTCGGGCGCGTCGGGCCGTCCGCGCCCTGGAGCAACGGCAGCGACAGCAACGGCCGCGGCAGCGGACCGTCCGAGGCCATGGCGCCGGGCGCGGCGGCGGACAGTACGGCGAGGGACACGACAGTGGTGAGGGCGAGGCGACGCGGCATGCGGGCTCCTGTGGTCGTGCACGTCGGCGTCAGCGGCCGGCGACCGAGAAGAACGGCGGGGGCGGCGCCCCCGCATGACTAACGCTCCGCACGCCACGGGGTTGCGCAACCGCAGGCGCTTTGCCCTCGCGGCCGACTGCCTAGTACCGTAGGCACCGATTGGTGACGCGGCTCGCTGCTGTGACATCATCTGCACGCACCACCCGCGCTCGCGTGGGTGTGCTGGAGGCGTCGCCTAGTCCGGTCTATGGCGCCGCACTGCTAATGCGGTTTGGGTCTTAAAGCCCATCGAGGGTTCAAATCCCTCCGCCTCCGCGTGATCACCGAAGCCCCGAGCCACTGGCCGGGGCTTCGGTCGTATCCGGGGCCGGGATCGTCCGGCACGAGCCTGCGCCCGGACGCCGCCGAACGGGTGTTTCCCCAGCTCAGCAGCAGTACGGCTAATGGATTTCGCGTGACGCCGCAGGTCATGTAATGTTGTTCTCGCAACGCCGACGGGGCACAAAAGCCCAGGACGCCAAGCACTCGTAGCTTAACGGATAGAGCATCTGACTACGGATCAGAAGGTTGCAGGTTCGAATCCTGCCGAGTGCACAGCAGGCCAGAGGCCCCCAGGAGAAATCCTGGGGGCCTCTCGCGTTGCCCGTACAGCAGCGAAGTACAGCAGCGAAGTACAGCAGCAGGCTCGAAGCAGCCTGCTTTCCCCCCACCCGTGGATACGGTGTCCGCTCATGTCGCGTCGGCTGTGATGCCGGGGCGGCGCGTACGGCCGGAGGGGGCTATATGTGGTTCAGGGTTGGGGCGGTGGGCCTGACAGCGGTAGTGCTGGCTGCCATGGCTGGGTGTGGGACGCGGGCGGCCCGAGGCTCGGGTGACCCGGAGGGGCCGACATCGACGAGTACCGCGCCGGGGGCGGAGAACGGCAACATCCCTTCCGCGGAGCTACAGGGCCGATGGTGGACATGGGCTGCCTCGGAGCCTGAGGCGACCAGCCCTGTCGCTGACAAGGACGGGCGCGTGTGCGGACGCAATCAACCGCCCGACGTGTGGTTTCTGGCCGGTACCAATGGCGGTCGGGCTGTACGCGCGTGCGAAATTCCCAACGGCCGTCCGATCGCTGTGCCTGTCATCAATAGTGTCGGAGACGACCAGAGCTGTGCGGCCTTCATGGGGAGCGCGCAAGGGACTGTGGCACTCGACGGCAAGCCGGTGAAACCGGAGACCTACGCAGGTGACTCGATCATGGTGGAAGGCGTACAGGGCAACCGGGTCACCGGGGAGGAAGGGCGCTTCACGGCTACCGGGTGCGGTCTTTGGGTACAGCTGCCGTCCCTGGCTCCCGGCGCGCACTCACTGAAGATCCATGGGCAGTCGGACGACTTCTCCGTCGACGTGGACTACGTGTTGACCGTCGCCACCGCATTGGCCTAGACGAGCCGGATGGAGGGGTCCCGGAGGCCGGCACGACGGTCGCGGAGCGCGAACGCGAGGGGGCCGGCCGAGGGGCCCCCTCCCTGCGGCGGGTGTGGGCCCGTTCAGTCCTTCCGGCGGGTGGGGACGGCGTCCTCGCCGAAGGACGCGGTGAGCGCCTGCGCGATCAGGTCGGGCAGCCTGGTGCGTCCGTCGTCCTCGACCCAGCGGGTCAGCGCCGTGTACATCGCGGCCATGCAGGCGCTGGTCGCCGCCTGGGCGCGGAACGCGGCGTCGGGGTCGGTCGCGGTCTCCCCGAGGGCCTCGACGATGGCCTGTTGCAGCGCGTACTGGCTGTCCAGGTGCCGGGCCCGGAGCGCGGGCGTCGCGACCATGAGCCGGAGGCAGTCCAGCAGGAACGCTTCGTTCATCGCCTGTTCGTCCGCGTTGTCGCCGGTCGAGGCCGCGGCCGCGTCGATGAGCGCGCCGCCGACGCGGCGTACCAGGGGTTGCGTCGCGGACGACGCGGCAACGTGCTCGGCGATGAGCTGAGCGGGCTGGTCGATGAGGACGAGGTCCTCCTTGGTGGGGAAGTGCCGGTACACGGTCATGGCCGAGACGCCGACGGCCTCGGCCACGTCGGCCACCGTCACCGCGTCGTAGCCGCGGTCGGTGAACAGCCGCACGGCATGCGCCTGGATCAGGTGCCGCGTCTCGGAGCGCCGTCGTTCCCGCAGGGTTGGTTGCCGCTCACTCATGTGCTAGACACTACCATCGTGTTAGTGACTAACATTTGGACGGGGTGAGGACATGGGCGATCTGATGGGCAGAACGGCTCTGGTGACGGGCGCTTCGCGCGGCATCGGGCAGGCGATCGCGGCTCGGCTGGCGGCCGAAGGGGCCACGGTCATCGTGCACTTCGGCACGGACGGGAGCGGGGCCGCGGCGACGCTCGACGCGGTGGAACGCGCCGGTGGGACCGGATTCACGGTACGAGCCGAACTGGGCGTGGACGGCGACGTCGAGGCACTCTTCGCCGGCGTGGAGGCCGGCTTGGCGGGTCGGCCGCTCGACATCGTCGTCAACAACGCGGCGGCCGCACCGGCCGGTCCGCTCGGCGTGACGACCCGGGCGGAGTTCGACCACTTGTTCGCGGTGAACGTGCGGGCGCCGTATTTCATCATCGAGCGGGCGCTGCCGCTGTTGCGCGAGGGTGCCCGGATCATCTCGGTCTCGTCGGTGGCGACCCGGATGGCCAACCCGTCTCAGACATCGTTCGCCATGACGAAGGGCGCGATCGAGACGATGACCAAGACCCTCGCCGGTCAACTCGGCCCTCGGGGGATCACGGTGAACGCGGTCGCTCCCGGCGCAACCAGGACGGCGGCCAACGGAGCTTTCTTCGACGTGCCGGGCCTCCCCGAACAGATAGCCGGCATGACAGCACTCAACCGGCTGGGCACGGCCGACGACGTAGCCGACGTGGTCGCCTTCCTCGCCTCCGACGCCGCCCGCTGGGTCACCGGTCAGATCGTCGACGCGAGCGGCGGCCTGTTCCTCGGTCCGCGCGTCTGACCCGGCGCTTCGCGTTCCCGCCCGACCCGTCCGGCGGCCCGCATCACCGCCGCCCCGGAGGACCTCGGTGAGAGGGGCACCCGCCGTCCGTACACGGAACCGGCTCGTGGACGAGGTGCTGCTGGACGAGTTCACCGGAGCTCGGCACGCCCCTGCCCCGACGTGGCCGGTGTGGGGGCGAGAAGATCCGCACAGCACAACGTCAGAGGCAACGACAGAGACGAGGAAGAAGCCCGTGAAGAGACAGGCCCCGCGCAGCGCTACGGCTTTGTACGCGACAGCCGCCACCTGCGCCGCCGTAGGAGCTCTGCTGTGGCTGCGCAGCCGGACCGGCGAGGGGCCCGGGGACTCCGGCCTCCTTTACCTGTCCTCGTCGGACGCCGACAGCTACAGCCCCTCGGCATGGCGGGTGTGGTCACCCGCCATGCCCGAGGAACGCCTTGGTCTCTATCTCCTCGCGGCCGCGCTGGTAATGGCTCTGGTCGCGCGCCTGGTCGCCGTCCGGCGCGAATGAACCGTGCCCGGTACGCCGCCGCGAGTCAGGCCTCGGCGTTGACGGCCGAGGGGTCCGGGGTGTTCGTCCGTACGACTCGGCGGCGGCGGGTCGGCATGCCGAAGGTGGGGTTGGCGACGCCCCAGGCCGCGCCCTTGCAGACCAGCTCCTTGTAGCGGGCGGCGAGCCGTCCGGTCAGGGCTGCCCGGACCGAGCGGTCGTCGGCGGTGACGTACTGGATCACGCCCTCCTTGCGGCCCAGCGAGATGCACTGGTTGAAGTAGCGGAGCGGTGAGTGCGGAGGCTTCGTACCCGTCAGGCGGGCCGCGATTCCGTCGGCGGCCTGCCAGGCCATGGGGACGCCCGAGGCGCAGGACATGCGCAGGGGCTTGTCGCCGGGGCCCATTGCCATCGCCGCGTCGCCCACGGCGTACACGTCCGGGTGGGAGACCGAGCGCATGGCTCCGTCGACCACGATCCGGCCGGTGGCGGTGACTTCGAGGGCGGTGGCCCGCGCGATCGGGTGGACGGCGAAGCCCGTGGTCCACACGGTGACCTCGGCCGGGATGGACGCGCCGTCGGCGGTGGTGACGTGGTCGGGCTCGACGCCCGTGACGGCGGTGTTCTCGTGCACCGTGATGCCGAGCCTGTCGGCCACGCGGCGCAGGTGCAGGCGGCCCTTGGGGGAGAGCCAGTCGCCCAGGGTGCCCCGGGCGGCGAGGGCGACGTCGAGGTCCGGGCGGGCCTCGGCGATCTCGGTCGCCGCCTCCAGTCCGGTGAGGCCGCCGCCGACGACGAGCACGGGCCGGCCGGGCTCCAGGCGGGCCAGGCGCTCGCGCAGCCGGAGTGCTCCGGGGCGGCCGGCGATCTCGTGGGCGTGCTCGGCGGTGCCGGGGACACCGTGGGGGTCCCAGCCGCTGCCGAGGGCGTACACGAGGGTGTCGTAGGCCAGTTCCTCCTGCGCGCCGGCCTCGTCCGTGACGGCTACCGTCCTGCGGTCGACGTCGATGCCGGTGACCTTCGCGAGCTTCGGCTCGACCCCGGTTCCCGCGAACATCTCGCTGAAGGGCCGGGGCCTGAGGTCCTGGCCGGTCGCCAGCTGGTGCATCCGGACCCGCTCGACGAAGTCGGGCTCGGCGTTGACGAGGGTGATGGCGACGTCTTCACGGCGCAGGCGCCTTGCGAGGCGCCCGGCAGCGGTGGCTCCGGCGTATCCGGCTCCGAGGACGATGATTCGGTGCTGCATTTCCCTGCTCCTGTCTCGCGCGGGTTCGCCCCTTGAACCGGGCAGTCCGTCGTTTCCTGACAGGGGTGGGGTGTGAGCGGGGTCACATTGAGTTAGAAGGCGGTGAACAGGGGGTTCCCGTGGTCGCCGGTGGCCGCCCAGTGCCGAGTCGCGCGTTCGAGCTTGTCGGGGTTGACCTGGCTGAGGATCGCGGTGATGCCCTCTGTGGTGATCTCCAGGCACATGATCCCGATGATCCGGCCCTCGAAGACCACCACGACGGCGGGGGCGCCGTTGGCGGTCGTGACGTGGACGTCGGGCGAGCCGCCGACCAGGGCACGCTTGGCCTTGCCGGGTTTGAACAGTCCCCGCACGAACGTGGCGACCGCGACGGCACCCTCGAACGCCTTGGCGCGGGCCGGGACCTTTCCGCCGCCGTCACCGACGGAGACGGCGTCCTCGGTGAGCAGCCGCACGAGCGGCTCGGTCCGGCCGCTGGTGGCGGCGGCGAGGAACTCCCCGACGATCCGCCGGGCGGTCGCCTCGTCGACCTCGGAGCGGGTCCTGCCGTCCGCGACGTGCTTCTTGGCGCGGTGCAGGATCTGCTGGCAGGAGGCTTCGGTGAGGTCGAGGATCTCCGCGATCTCGCGGTGCCGGTAGCCGAAGGCCTCCCGGAGCACGTACACGGCCCGTTCGTTGGGGGAGAGGCGTTCCATGAGGACGAGCACCGCGTACGAGACCGATTCGCGCTGTTCCGCGGTGGCGGCGGGACCGAGCATCGGGTCCCCGGCGAGCAGTGGTTCCGGCAGCCACTGGCCCACGTAGGTCTCGCGCCGGGCGCGGGCCGAGGTGAGCTGGTTGAGGCACAGGTTGGTGAGGACCTTCGTCAGCCAGGCCTCGGGGACCTCGATACGGCCGACGTCGGCGGCCTGCCAGCGCAGGAACGTGTCCTGCACGGCGTCCTCCGCCTCGCTCGCGGAACCGAGCAGCCGGTAGGCGATGGCCTGAAGTCGCGGCCTTGAGGCCTCGAACCGCTCGACGTCGTCCGCGCTCAGGGTCATGGCCCGGATCCTAGTCCCGCGCCCGTTGCCGGTGTCCGTTGTCAGTGTCCGTTTGCCAGTGTTCGTTTGTCAGTTGCCGGTGTCAGCGCCCGCTGTCAGTGGCCGGTCGTAGGGTTCCCGCATGGGATGGCAGTGCACCGGGCTTCGGTGGCCCGAGGAACGGGGTGGTCCCGTGCTCGGGTGGCGCAAGGGGCGCGAGGTCCGCGGGAGCGCGCTGGCGTACGGGAGCGCGTTCGGGTTCCGTGCCGAGGGGGTGCGGGGCTGCGGCGGGGCGCGGGGGAACGCCTGCCCGGTGGGGGCCGAGGTGCCGGCCCGGAGCACCGGGGGCCGGTGTCCCGAGTGCGGGCGGCTGGACCGGGCGCATTCGGTGGCGGCCGACACGATCCCCGATGACCCGCGCACCTACCGCGTGTACCTGGCCTGGTTCGGGCCCGGGATGGTGAAGGTGGGGATCACCGCGGAGGAGCGCGGCGCTGCCCGGCTGCGGGAGCAGGGGGCGGTGGTCTTCAGCTGGCTGGGGCGCGGTCCGCTGATGGCGGCGCGCCGGGCCGAGGAGCTGCTGCGGGCCGCGCTCGGGGTGCCGGACCGGATTCCGTACGCCCGGAAGCGGGCGGTGCGGGCGCGGCTCCCGGGGGCGGAGGAGCGGGCCGGTGAGGTGGCTGAGCTGTACGGGCGGGCCGTGGCGCTCGACGGGGGCGGCTGGCCCGAGGCGCTGGAGCGGCTGCCGTTCGAGGCCGTCGACCATGCGGGGATCTTCGGGATCGGTGCGGCCGGGGACCCCACGGGTGGCGTCGTGCGGGTGGTGACCGGGCTGGTGGGCGGAGGCGCAGTCGCGGGGCGGCTGGTCGCGGCGGCCGGGCCGGATCTGCACCTGGAGACCGGTGCGGACGGTGTCGTCGTGGTGGACACCCGGCTGATGACGGGCTGGGCGCTGACGGCGGCCGGTCCGGAGGCCGGGGTGAGTGTGCCGACCGTCGGCATCGGGGGCGGTGTCTCGCAGGACGGGCTGTTCTGAGATCGTCGGGGCGGTCGGAGGAGGAATGTATGGCGGAGCGCATGGCTGACGAACGCGACGACGTGGTGCGGTTCTGGGAGCGGCTCGGACTGCCCGGACTCATCGACGTCCACACGCATTTCATGCCGGAGCGGGTGCTGCGCAAGGTCTGGGCCTACTTCGACTCCGCCGGTCCGCTGACCGGGATGGAGTGGCCGATCACCTACCGGCACGACGAGGACGAACGGCTCGCGCTGCTGCGTTCGTTCGGCGTGCTCCGGTTCACCTCGATGCTCTACCCGCACAAGGCGGGGATGGCGGCCTGGCTGAACGGCTGGGCGGCCGGGTTCGCGGAGCGGGTGCCCGACTGTCTGCACACCGCCACGTTCTTCCCGGAGGAGGGCGTGGAGGCGTACGTGACGCAGGCCCTCGAAGGGGGTGCGCGGGTCTTCAAGTCGCACCTCCAGGTCGGGGCGTACGACCCGAACGATCCACTGCTGGACCCCGTGTGGGGGCTGCTCGCCGAGGCGGGCGTCCCGGTCGTCATGCACTGCGGGTCCGGGCCCGCCCCGGGGAAGCACACCGGGCCCGAACCGGTCGGGCGGCTGCTCGCCAGGCATCCCCGGCTGCCGCTGATCGTGGCCCACATGGGGATGCCGGAGTACGCGGAGTTCCTGGCGCTCGCGGAGGCGTACCCGCGGGTGCGCCTCGACACGACGATGGCGTTCACCGACTTCACCGAGGGCTTCACCCCGTTCCCGGCCGTGGAACGGGGACGGCTGGCGGCGCTCGGGGACCGGATCCTGCTGGGGACGGACTTCCCGAACATCCCGTACCCGTACGCACACCAGCTGCACGCCCTGGAGCGGCTGGAGCTCGGGGACGACTGGCTGCGGGCGGTCTGCCACGACAACGCGAAGGCGCTGTTCGACTGCTGAGCCGGCCGTCACCGCCTTTCCCGCTTCCCGGGCTTTCTCAGGGAATTCACAGAATCGGAAAAGAACTCTCTCAGGGGCGTCTCACAGGGTGGGGCCATGACGACGACGACCTCGCCCCAGGGGCGTACCGAACTGCTCAGGCCGGACCACAGCCCCGTCCGGGTCCTGGTCGTGGACGACGAGGCGCCGCTCGCCGAGCTGCTCTCCATGGCGTTGCGCTACGAGGGCTGGGAGGTGCGCAGCGCCGGGGACGGTGCCGGTGCCGTGCGTACCGCCCGTGACTTCCGGCCCGACGCGGTGGTCCTCGACGTGATGCTGCCCGACACGGACGGGCTCTCCGTCCTCGGCAGGCTGCGCCGGGAGCTCTCGGACGTACCGGTGCTGTTCCTGACCGCGCGGGACTCCGTGGAGGACCGGATCGCCGGGCTCACGGCGGGCGGCGACGACTACGTCACGAAACCGTTCAGCCTGGAGGAGGTCGTGGCCCGGCTGCGCGGGCTGATCCGGCGGTCCGGTACGGCGGCGGTGCGCAGCGAGTCGACGCTCGCCGTCGGGGACCTGCTGCTGGACGAGGACAGCCACGAGGTGAGCCGGGGCGGTGCCAACATCCACCTCACGGCCACCGAGTTCGAGCTGCTGCGCTTCCTGATGCGCAATCCGCGCCGGGTGCTGAGCAAGGCGCAGATCCTGGACCGGGTCTGGAACTACGACTTCGGCGGCCAGGCCAATGTCGTCGAGCTGTACATCTCCTACCTGCGCAAGAAGATCGACGCGGGCCGGACGCCGATGATCCACACCCGGCGCGGGGCGGGGTATCTCATCAAGCCCGGTGAGTAGCCGGAAGGGACGGCCACGGAACGGGCGGAAGGGGCGGAAGGGGCCGTGGACGTTGCGGACCCGGCTCGTCGTCTCCGCGGTGTCGCTGATCGCGGTCGTCGCGGCCGTCATCGGCTCGGTCACCGCCATCGCCTTCCACAGCTACATGTACGGGAAGCTCGACGACCAGTTGCGCGATATCGCGGTCCGGGCCGAGCACCTGCCGGGGGCGCCCGTCCCCGGTGGGCTCAAGAACAGGCAGCCGCTCGGCTTCATAGGGGGCGGGGGCCAGCCGCTCAAGACGTTCGGCGCCGTCCTCACGGACGGGGCCGTCACCTCCTCCCTGGTCGTGCAGGCGGGGCGGCCGGAGGCGCAGCCGAGCAACGAGCCGCTGACCGGCGCCCAGAGGCACGTCCTGGAGTCGGCCGGGCTCCCGGCGGACCGGCACGCGCACGATGTCGAGCTGCCCGGACTCGGCGGCTACCGGGTGGAGGCCGTCCCCATGAGCGACGGCACGACCGTGCTCGTCGGCATCCCCACCGCCGAGGTGAGCAAGGCGCTCAGCACCCTGATCCTCGTCGAGGTGTGCGTGACCGCGGCCGGGCTCATCGCCGCCGGGATCGCGGGCGCCGCCATGGTCACGGTCGCCCTGCGCCCGCTGCGCCGGGTGGCCGCCACCGCGACCCGGGTCTCCGAGATACCGCTGCACAGCGGCGAGGTCGCCCTGTTCGAGCGGGTCCCGGGCGCGGAGGCCGATCCGCGTACCGAGGTCGGCCAGGTCGGCGCGGCCCTCAACCGGATGCTGGGCCATGTCGGTTCGGCCCTGGACGCGCGGCAGAAGAGCGAGATGCGGGTCCGCCGGTTCGTCGCGGACGCCAGCCACGAGCTGCGCACCCCGCTCGCCTCGATCCGCGGGTACGCCGAACTGACCCGGCGCGGCCGGGAGGACACCGGCCCCGACACCCGGCACGCGCTGGGCCGGATCGAGTCGGAGGCGGAACGCATGACGGGCATGGTGGAGGATCTGCTGCTGCTCGCCCGGCTGGACGCCGGACGGCCGCTCAGTTACGAGAGCACCGATCTGTCACCGCTCGTCATAGACGCGGTGAGCGATGCCCGGGTCGCGGGACCTCCCGGCTCCCCGGGCGGGCCGGGGCCCACCCACCACTGGCGCCTCGATCTGCCGGAGGCACCGGCCGCCGTACGGGCCGATCCGACCAGGATCCAGCAGGTGCTGGTCAACCTGCTGGCCAACGCCCGCACGCACACCCCGCCCGGGACCACGGTCACCGCCCGGGTGCGCGCGGGGGCCGGGCGCCCGTGGGTCACGCTGGAGGTCCAGGACAACGGGCCCGGGATTCCGGCGCAGTTGCTGCCGCACGTCTTCGAACGGTTCGCGCGCGGGGACGCCTCGCGCTCCCGGCACGCCGGCTCGACGGGGCTCGGCCTCGCCATCGTGCAGGCCGTGGTCGCCGCGCACGACGGCGTCGTCGAGGTGCGTTCGGTGCCGGGCGACACGGTGTTCGCCGTCCACCTGCCGGCGGACCCGGCGGACCCGGGGTGCGCGGACGGGATCCCGACCCACTCACAGCGGGACCACAGGCTCAGCACACAGGCGTGACAGGGCGGTTGGCGAGTGTCGGTGTCATGCGAACCGACACTCCCTGGAGCGCCCTGCCGGCCCGGGACCACCTCCTGGCGGGCGTGGCCGATGCGGCAGGTGCACCCGTCCTCGATGTGGTGGTACCCGTCTACAACGAGGAGAAGGACCTCGAACCGTGCGTGCTGCGGCTGCACGACCATCTCGCGCGCACCTTCCCGTACGCCTTCCGGATCACCGTCGCGGACAACGCGAGCACCGACCGGACGCCGGAGGTGGCGCGGCGGCTCGCGCGGACGCTTCCCGGGGTGCGGTCGTACCGGCTGGAGGAGAAGGGGCGGGGGCGGGCCCTGCGGACCGTCTGGTCGCACTCCGACGCGCCGGTCCTCGCCTACATGGACGTGGACCTCTCCACCGACCTGAACGCGCTGCTCCCGCTGGTCGCCCCGCTGATCTCCGGCCACTCGGACCTGGCCATCGGCTCGCGTCTCGCCCGCAGTTCGCGGGTGGTGCGGGGGACGAAGCGGGAGTTCATCTCGCGGGCGTACAACATCATCCTGCGCTCGTCGCTCGCCGCCCGGTTCAGCGACGCGCAGTGCGGGTTCAAGGCGATCCGCCGCGATGTCGCGCAGCGGCTGCTGCCGATGGTCGAGGACACCGGCTGGTTCTTCGACACCGAGCTGCTGGTGCTCGCGGAGCGGGCCGGGCTGCGCATCCACGAGGTGCCGGTCGACTGGGTGGACGACCCCGACTCGACCGTCCACATCGTGCGGACCGCGACCGAGGACCTGAAGGGCGTGTGGCGCGTGGGGCGGGCGCTGGCCGTCGGCGCGCTGCCGCTGGACCGGCTGGCCCGGCCCTTCGGCGACGACCCGCGCGACCGGGGGATCGGCGGGGTGCCGCGCGGACTGGCCCGGCAGCTGGTCGGGTTCTGTGTGGTGGGCGCCCTGTCGACGCTTCTCTACCTGGCCCTGTACTCGCTCTTCCGGCTGGGCGTCGGGCCGCAGTTGGCCAACGGCTGCGCGCTGCTGGTCTCCGCCGTCGTCAATACGTCGGCCAACCGGAGGCTCACCTTCGGCGTACGCGGCCGGGGCGGGGCCGTCCGCCACCAGGCGCAGGGGCTCGTGGTCTTCGCCATCGGTCTCGCCCTGACCAGCGGCTCGCTGGCCGCCCTGGGCGCGGCTTCCGGATCGCCGTCCCACGGCACCGAGCTCGCCGTGCTGATCGCGGCCAACCTCGCGGCGACCGTCCTGCGCTTCCTGCTCTTCCGCGCCTGGGTCTTCCCGGACCGCGACCGCGACCAGGGCGGTGACCGGGGCGGTGACGCGGACGGCGACCGGGGCGGTGACGCGGTCGCGGTCGGTGAGAGGGGCGGTGACGCGGACGGACCGGTCCACGCGCCGCCGCCCCGCCCGTCCGCAGAGCAGGCCGACGACACCCGCGCCGAGCCGGCCGACGACACCCACCACGAACTGAGGAACGCCCGATGACCACGCTCGACCACCTCCCGGCACCGCCCCAGAGCGCGGCGGGTCACCCACGCCCCGGGCTCTCGCTGGTGCGCCGCGCCTGGCGGGGCAGGCCGGAGGACCCCAGCTGGGCGCGGCCGGCCTTCCTCTGCATGCTGCTGGCCATCACGGCGGCCTACCTGTGGAACCTCACCGCCTCCGGCTACGCCAACTCCTTCTACTCCGCCGCCGCGCAGGCCGGCAGCCAGAGCTGGAAGGCCTTCTTCTTCGGCTCGCTGGACTCGGCCAACGCCATCACCGTCGACAAGCCCCCGGCGACCCTGTGGCCGATGGCCCTGTCGGTGCGGGTGTTCGGCCTCGGCTCCTGGGCGATCCTGTTCCCGCAGGTGCTGATGGGCGTCGCGACGGCCGGGGTGCTGTACGCCTCCGTACGGCGTCGCTTCAGCGCCGCCGCGGGGCTGATCACCATGGCGGTGTTCGCGCTGACGCCCGTCGCCGCGCTGATGTTCCGCTTCAACAACCCGGACGCGCTGCTCGCGCTGCTGATGACCGCGACCGTCTACTGCGTGCTGCGCGCGATGGAGGACGGCCGCACCAAGTGGCTGGTGTGGGCGGGGGTCGCGGTCGGTCTGGCGTTCCTGTCCAAGACGCTCCAGGCGTTCCTGATCCTGCCGCCGCTGGCGGTGCTGTACGCGGTGTTCGCCCCGGTCCCCGTCCGCAGGAGGTTCGGCCAGCTGGGGCTCTCGGCGCTGTCGATGCTGGTCGCGGGCGGCTGGTGGGTGGCGATCGTCGAGCTGTGGCCCGCCTCCTCGCGCCCGTACATCGGCGGCTCGCAGAACAACTCGTTCCTTGAACTGACCTTCGGGTACAACGGACTCGGCCGGATCAACGGCGACGAGACCGGCAGCGTCGGCGGCGGGGGCGGTCCCGGTGGCGGCGCGGGCGGTCAGTGGGGCGAGACCGGGATCGGCCGGATGTTCAACTCCGAGATCGGCAGCCAGATCTCTTGGCTGCTGCCCGCCGCGCTGATCCTGCTGGTCGCGGGAGTGTGGCTGACCTGGCGGGCGAAGCGGACGGACCCGGTCCGGGCGGCCTTCCTCGCCTGGGGCAGCTCGCTGCTGATGACGGCGGGTGTGTTCAGCTTCATGGCCGGGATCTTCCACCAGTACTACACGGTGGCCCTGGTCCCCTACATCGCGGCGCTGATCGGCATGGGCGTCACGGTCCTGTGGGAGGAGCGGTCCCGCTGGTGGGCGGGGGCCACGCTCGCGCTGACCGTGGCGGTGACGGCGTGGTGGGCGTACGTCCTGCTGGGGCGGACCCCGGACTACCTGCCGTGGCTGCGCACGGCGGTCCTGGCCGCCGGGCTGCTGGGCGCGGTGGGCCTGCTGCTCGCGGCCCGGCTGGGGCGTCAACTGGCGCTGGTCGCCGTGGGGCTCGGGTTCGCCGCCTCGCTGGCGGGGCCGGTCGCGTACACCCTGAACACGCTGAACACCGGGCACCAGGGCTCGATCGTGACGGCCGGCCCGTCCGCCGGCGGGATGGGCGGATTCGGCGGCGGCGGCCGGGGCGGCCCTGGCGGCGGTCCCGGCGGCGGCATGCGGCCCCCGACCGGCAACCAACAGGGCACGGGCATGGGCACGGGCATGCCGCCCACGGGCGGTCAGCAGGGTCAGGGCCAGACCCAACGCCAGCCCGGCGCCTCGCAGCAGGGCCGGCAGCAAGGTCAGCAGCCCGGCGGTATGCCCGGTATGCCTGGCGCGGGGGAACGCTTCCGCGGAGGCGGGGCCGGAGCCGGAGGCCGTGGCGGAGGCGGTGGTATGGGCGGGCTGCTCAACGGCGCTTCCGTCGACGCGGCGGCCGAGAAGCTGCTGGCGGCGGACGCCGACGCCTACACCTGGAGCGCCGCGGCCATCGGCTCGCAGAACGCCGCCAGCTACCAGCTCGCCACCGGTGACCCGGTCATGGCGATCGGCGGCTTCAACGGCAGCGACCCGTCCCCGACGCTCTCCCAGTTCAAGAAGTACGTCGAGGACGGCCGCATCCACTACTTCATCTCCAGTGGAGAAGGTGGCGAAGGCGGCGGTGGCGGCATGGGCGGAATGGGAGGAATGGGTGGCAACAGCGGTACCTCGTCGAAGATCTCCACCTGGGTGGAGGCCAACTTCAAGAAGGTCACGGCGGGCAGCGCCACGTTCTACGACCTGACCCGGCCGAAGACGACGAGCGCCGGCTGAGGCTCAGCGCCGCAGCAGCAGGTCCGCGACGACGGGGCGGTGGTCCGAGGCGAGGGTCTCGGCCACCGCCGCGTCGCGTACCCGCACGGTGTCCTTGGACACCGCCACGTAGTCGATCCGCTGGACCGGGTTCTCGGCCGGGAAGGTGGGGGCGCCCGGCTCGATGTCCGTCAGCTCCTCCCAGAGCGGGGCCAGCTCCGGGGCGGCCGGGGCCGCGTTGAAGTCGCCGAGCAGGATCTGCCGCACCGGACCCCGCTCCTCCTTCCGGTCCTCGGCCATGATCCGGCGGGTGTCGGCCACCTGGGCGATCCGCACGGACGGGTCGCCGCGGTAGTCGAGGTGCGTCGCGTAGACGTGCACGGGCAGCCCCTTCACCCGCAGCACCACCTCACCGAAGCCGGGCCCGGGGGCGGGTACGGGGTTCGGGTCCTGGGTGGAGAGCCGGGTGATGTCGTGGTTCTCTGCGCCGACGACGCGGTACCGGGACAGCACCGCGACCCCGAACTCGCGGCGCGGCGCACCGGGCGTCGCCGGATCGAGGCTGTAGATCGGGGCGAACGACACCCGCATGCCGAGCCGCCGGCCCAGCTCGCCCGCCAGGTCCCGCCACTCGCTGCGCGCGTCCCAGTGGACGTCGACCTCCTGGAGCCCGATGACGTCCGCGTGCAACGAGCGGAGCTCGGCCACCTGCCGGTCGAGATCGAATACGTTGTCCATGCCCGCACCCGCGTGGATGTTGTACGTGGCGACACGCAGGGGTACCGACCGCTCCGGACCGTGCCCGGCGGCCGTCGCAGGGGGCGCCAGTGCCGCTCCCAACAGGCCTGCGGCAACCAGGACTTCCACCGTACGACGACGCAGTGACATACCGCTCCAGCCCTTGTCGGATCAGCGATCGGCACCGTACCGCGGGAAAGTCGGTTGTGGGCCCGGAAAGGGTAGCTATACGGTGTACAACCGCTTCCCTGTACACCGTATAGGGACCTGATCGAACGCCCCTGACTGAACCCCCGGGAGTCCGAATGACGGCGTCCGCCGCCGAGCAGAACCACCTCTCGCAGACGAGCCATCCGCAGCGCTGGCTGATCCTCGGAGTCATCTGCCTCGCCCAGCTCACCGTCGTGCTCGACAACACCGTCCTCAACATCGCGATCCCCTCGCTCACCCGCGAACTGGACGCCTCCACCGCCGATGTGCAGTGGATGATCAACGCCTACTCGCTCGTCCAGTCGGGTCTGCTGCTGACCGCCGGGAGCTCGGCCGACCGCTACGGCCGCAAGAGGATGCTGATCGCCGGGCTGGCCCTCTTCGGCATCGGCTCACTGGCGGCCGGGCTCGCCCAGACCTCCGCGCAACTGATCGCCGCACGGGCCGGGATGGGCATCGGCGGCGCACTCCTGATGACGACCACGCTGGCCGTCGTCGTCCAGATCTTCGACGACACCGAGCGGGTGAAGGCGATCGGCGTCTGGTCGACCGTCGGCTCGCTCGGGTTCGCGGTCGGCCCGCTGATCGGCGGGGTGATGCTCGACCACTTCTGGTGGGGCGCGATCTTCCTGGTCAACATCCCGGTCGCGGTGCTCGGACTGGTGGCCGTGGCGCGGCTGGTGCCGGAGTCCAGGAGCGGGACCGGGGACCGGCCCGACCTGCTCGGCGCGCTGCTCTCCACCATCGGTATGGCCGCGGTCGTCTACGCGATCATCTCCGGCCCCGGGCACGGCTGGACCTCCGGTCAGGTGCTGCTGACCGCGTTCACCGGAGTCGCCGTCCTCACCGGATTCGTGCTGTGGGAGCTGCACATCCCGTATCCGATGCTGGACATGCACTTCTTCCGGAACCAGCGGTTCGTCGGCGCGGTCGCGGGCGCGATCCTGGTCGCGTTCGGGATGGGCGGCTCGCTGTTCCTGCTCACCCAGCAGCTCCAGTTCGTCCTCGGCTACGGACCGCTGGAGGCCGGTCTGCGGACGGCTCCGCTGGCGGTCAGCGTCATCGTGCTCAACCTCGCAGGACTGGGCGCCCGGCTGCTGCCCAGGCTCGGCACGCCCGTCACCATCGCCTCCGGGATGGCGCTGCTCGCCGCCGGTCTGGCCTCGATCGCGCTGCTCGGCGGAAGCGGTTACGGGGGCATGCTGCTCGGCCTGGTCGTGATGGGCGCGGGCATCTCGCTCGCCGCGCCCGCCATGGCCAACGCGATCATGAGCGCGATCCCGCCGGAGAAGGCGGGCGTCGGCGCCGGGGTCAACGGCACCCTCGCCGAATGCGGCAACGGCCTCGGGGTCGCGGTCCTCGGCGCGGTGCTGAACTCCCGGTTCTCCGCGCTCGTCCCGACGGCCGTGGGCGCCGCCTCGCTGCCCGCCGCGCTGGCCGCCGCGAGCGGCGCGGGGGAGCGGCAGCGCATCACGGACGCCTTCGCCTCCGGCCTTGAGGCGAGTCAGCTGACCGGTGCGGTGGCGGTGCTGGTGGGCGGACTGCTGGCCGCGGTGCTGCTGCGCCGTGCGGAGCGGGGAGAATCGGCGCAGGCTGATACTGCCGCGGCGGCGGCATAGCATCAGGCGGGATGTACCGGACCGTACTGCTCCGTTTTTTGGGCACGGGGTAGGTAGGCCCGGGGCAGGTGAGCCCGGGGCCCAGGTGAGTCCGGAGTACGTATCCGGTCCGTCCCGCCGGTGAGACGAGGAGTGCGCCATGGTGTCCGCGGCCGACCGCGCGAAGGACCCTGCCCGGACGAGTGTGTGGCTGAACCACCGGCCACCGTCGCGCGCCCGGAAATCGGACCAGCCCGCAGGGCTCGACCGCGACCGGATCACCGCCGCCACGGTCCGGCTGCTGGACGCCGAGGGGCTCGCGAAGTTCTCCATGCGCCGGCTCGCCGCCGAGCTGAACGTCACCGCGATGTCCCTCTACTGGTACGTCGACACCAAGGACGACCTGCTGGAACTGGCCCTCGACTCGGTCTACAGCGAGTTCGACCCCCCGCCGGAGGACGGGCCGTGGGAGGCCCGGCTGCGCGCGCTGGCGAGCGCGTACCGGGAGCTGCTCGTCCGGCACGTCTGGGTCTCCCCGCTCGTGGGCAAGTTCCTCAACACGGGTCCGCACGCGATGCTCATGGCGTACGCCATCCAGGACGTGATCCGGGCGACCGGCCTTCCGCAGGGACGGCAGACCGGGGCGCTCTCTGCGGTCTTCCAGTTCGTGTACGGATTCAGCACCGTCGAGGGCCAGTTCGCCCAGCGCAGTGCCGAGGCGGGGCTCACCCAGGACGAGTACTTCCAGCAGGCGATGGCGGCCATCCAGGAGCAGCCGCAGCTGGGGCCGCTGGTGGCGGAGTCGCAGGACCTCATCGAGGCCCGCGGCGCCGAGACCGTGCACGAGATGCACGAGCGGGACTTCGCGTTCGCGCTCGACCTGCTGATCGCGGGGATCGACGCGATGCGTGAGCGGGAGCGGTCCCCGGACGCCGAAGAGGGCCGCGCCCGCCCCCGCCAGTAGCCGCGGACCCGCCCCCGTCAGTAGCCGCGTGCCGGGTCCACGGCGAGGGCCGGGAGGCGTCCCGCCGCGAGATCGCGCAGGCAGGACGTGAAGTCCGTGACCACGTCCTGGTCGGCCGTGATGCCCGCCGAGTGCGAGGTGACGACCGTACGGGGCAGCCGCCAGCAGGGATCGTCCGGTGCGGCGGGCTCGTCCGCCAGCACGTCGAGCACCGCCCGCCCCACCGTCCCCGCGTGCAGCGCGGTCTCCAGGGCCGCCAGGTCCACCGTCGCGCCCCGCCCCACGTTGATGAACGAGGCGCCGCCCATCGCCGCGAACCGGTCCGCCCCGAAGTAGCCCGCCGTCGTCCCGGTCAGCGGAAGCGCGGCGACCACCCAGCGGGCGTCCACCGGCTCGTCCGGTCCTGCCATCGCGACGAAGCCGGGCGGGAGCTCGCGCGGGGTGCGCGCCACGCCCACCGTCCGGATGCCACAGGCCCGCAGCAGCCCGGCGACCGCCGAGCCGATCCGGCCGGTCCCGTGGATCAACGCGGTCTGCCCGGCCACGAGTTCGGAGGGGATACGGCGCCACTCGGCCCGCTCGTGCTGCGCGGCGAACTCCGGTACGGACTGGCACTCGGCCAGTACCCAGGCCAGCACGTACTGCGCGATCCGCTCGCCCATCCGGCCCACCGTTCGGGTGAGCAGCGCCCCCGGCGGCCACGGCCCGGCGTCCAGCAGGGCGTCGGTACCGGCGTTCACGCTGTGGAACCAGAGCAGCCCGTCCCCGCGCAGGGCCTCGGGCAGCGTGGCCCCCACGTACACGCAGGGGCCGCCGCCGGGGGCCGCGCCGCGCTCCACGGGGCGCCCGGCGGCCCGCGCCAGGGCGTCCGCCGCGGCGTCGGGCACCTCGGGCCCGGCCAGCAGCCGGGCACGGGCCAGCTCCTCTGGCCGGGGCGGAGGAACGGTCACGGGATCAGGCCTCCGGGGTGGAACGGCGCGGCGGTCACGGCGGGGTCAGGCCTCCGGGGCGAGATGCGCCGGGAAGCCGCCCGTGGCGACCGGGCTCCACCGTTCGGGGGTGATCCGGATGATGGACTTGCCCTGCTTGACCATCGCCGCCCGGTACTCGTCCCAGTCGGGGTGCTCGCCGGAGATGTTGCGGAAGTACTCGACGAGCGGCTCGACCGAATCCGGTGAGTCGATCACCTCGGCCGAGCCGTCGATCTGTACCCAGGGCCCGTTCCACTCGTCGGACAGCACGATCACGCTGACCCGCTCGTCCCGCTTGGCGTTGCGGGTCTTGGCGCGTTCGGGGTACGTCGAGACGACGATCCGGCCCGCGTCGTCGACGCCGCAGCTGAGCGGGGAGCCCTGGGGACGGCCGTCGGACCGGGTGGTCAGCAGGATCGCCCGGTGCCGGGGCCGTACGAAGGCCAGCAGTTCGTCGAGTTCCACGGCGGTGTTGGTCGCGATGTTGGATGCCATGGAACAGACCCTACGACTGCGGGAGGTCAGGCAGCCGGAACGGAATCGCCCTGCACGGCCTGGATGTCGAGCTCCACCCGCAGCGTCGTGCCGATGGCGGAGATGCCGGCCTGGACCACCTGGTTGTAGTTCATGGCGAAGTCCTCGCGGCGCAGCTCGGCCGTCGCCCGGAACGCCGCGCGCACGCCGCCCCACGGGTCGGGGCCGGTGCCGAGGTAGCTCAGGTCGAGGTCGATGGGGCGCGCGACGCCGTGCAGCGCCAGCTCGCCGTGCACGGTCCACCGGTCGGGTCCGGCCGGGGTCAGTCCGCTGGAGCGGTAGGTGATCTCCGGGAACCGGTCGGTGTCGAGGAAGTCCGGGGACCGCAGGTGCTTGTCCCGCATGCCGTTGCCGGTGTCGATGCTGGTCGCGCTGATGACCGCGTCCACCCGGGAGAGCTGCACGTCCTCCGCGATCTCGATCCGGCCGCCGAACTCGGTGAACCGGCCGTGCACGCTGGAGATGCCCAGGTGCTGGGCGACCGCGCCCACGGAGGAGTGCGCCGGGTCCAGCGACCAGACGCCCGGCGGCGGCAGCTCCACCCCGCCCTGGCGGGCCAGTACGACCGTGCCGGCCTCGACCCGGCCGCTCGCCGTGACCAGCGCGGTCGAGGCGGCGGGGGCGTACCCGACCGCCGTCACGATGACCGTGTACGCGCCCGCGGACAGCGGTTCCTCTGCCCGCACGGCCCCGTCCTGGTCGGCGGCGGCCCGCAGCACCTGCGTACCGGTCATGTCGGTGACCGTCACGACCGCGTGCTGGACGGCCCAGCCGTCCCGCGTCCGTACCTGTGCGCGAAGTCCCATCCCGATTTCTCTCCTTGCCCGTTGCTCAGTGGCCCATCCGCTTTGACCGAACGGGTCACTTCATGAGTCGGGCCCCGGGGCGGGGACGGCAGGCCGTCCCCTGCCTGCCGTCCCCGCCTCCGGGGCCCATTTCCACCGGCCCGGACAGCCTCTCCGCTAGAAGCGCCGTCCTGCCAGGGGTCTTGCGTGTCCGTACCCGGACTGATTACCCGCCGGGGTGGGCGAGTTCGATACCGGCTACTCGCCCGGGTGGGCGAGCTCGATGTCGTGGCCGTCGACCCCGTGACCGGCCACGGTCAGGGCGCCCGCCACCGGCGGGTAGCCGGTCGCGATGACCGAGTACTCGCCCGCGTCCAGGTCGGTGAAGGCGTACGCCCCGTCCTCCCCGGTCGTCGAGTTGGCGATGACGTTGCCCGCCGCGTCGATCAGCGTGACGCGGGCGTCCGGCAGCGGCCGCAGAGCCGAACCGGCCCGCACCACACCCTGGACCAGCGCGCCGGCCCGCAGTGCGGCGTCGACCCGGGTGACACCCTGGCCGCCGACCTCCACGGGCAGCGCCATCGGGCGGAACCCGGCCGCGTTCACCGCGACGGTCACCGAACCGGGGACCAGCTCACCGAAGGTGAACTCGCCCGCCTCGCCGGACTTCCCGGTGGCCAGCACGTCGCCGCGGACATCGGTCACGATGATCATGGCGCCCTCGACCGGCGTACCGCCCTCGGCGGCCCGCACGGTTCCGGCCAGCCCGCTCGTACCGGAGAGCAGGATGTCGTACGAGAGCGGCTCGTCGCCGACGACCACGGTGGACGCCTGCGGCTGGAAGCCGTCGGCGGACGCGATCAGCACGTACGAGCCGGCGCCCGGGGCGTCCAGACCGTAGGAACCGTCGGCCTGCGCGGCCGAGATGCCCAGCTGCCGGCCGCCCAGCGAGATCAGCGTGACGGCGGCGTGCCCGACGGGCGCGCCCTCGGCGCCGCGCACCACACCGCGTACCGCGGTGCCCTGCACGGTCGCCGCCGGAGCGGACCGGAGGGTGTCGACCGAGGTGACCCCGGCCGTTCCCTCGGAGGCCGGTGCGGCGGAACCGGACGGGACGCCGGCGAGGACCGCCGCGTCGACCGGGGCCGCTGCCTGTGCCGGGACCGCCTCGACGGGGGCTGCCTCGGCCGGGGCCGGGGCGTCCTTCCCCGCGTTCGTCCGCAGCGCGACCTCCTTGATGAAGATCGTGACCAGGAAGGCGAGCAGTGCGGCCGGAGCCGCGTAGAGGAAGACGTCACCGACGCCGTGTCCGTAGGCGGCCTCGACGACCGTACGGAGCGGCGCGGGCAGCGTGGACAGGTTGGGGATGCCCCCGCCACCGGTGTTCATGGACGCGCCCTGGGGACCGAGGTCGGTCAGGCCGTCCTTGACGTAGTGGGTGACGCGGTTCGCCAGCACGGCGCCCAGTGCCGAGACACCGATGGCACCACCGAGCGAACGGAAGAACGTGACGACGGAGCTGGCCGAACCGAGGTCCTTGGGGTCGACCTGGTTCTGGGTGGCGAGCACCAGGTTCTGCATCATCATGCCGATGCCGAGACCCATCACGAACATGTAGATCGCGATGTGCCAGTACGTGGTGTCGTACCGGATGGTGCCGAGCATCCCGAGACCGGCGGTGAGCAGGAAGCCACCGCTGACCAGCCAGACCTTCCAGCGGCCCGTCTTGGTGATGATCTGGCCCGAGAGGGTCGAGGAGAGGAACAGACCCGTGATCATCGGGATCGTCATCACACCGGACATCGTCGGCGACTTGCCGCGCGCCAGCTGGAAGTACTGGCTGAAGAAGACGGTGCCCGCGAACATCCCGATACCGACGAACAGCGACGCCAGCGAGGCGAGCGTGATGGTGCGGTTGCGGAACAGCCGCAGCGGGATGATCGGTTCGCTGGCCCGGGACTCGGTGAAGACGAAGAGCAGCGCGAGGAGCACCGAGCCGGCCAGCATCACGCCGGTCTGCCAGGACATCCAGTTGTACTTGTCGCCCGCGAAGGTCACCCAGAGGAGCAGCAGGGAGACGGCGGAGCTGATGAAGAAGGCTCCGGTCCAGTCGACCTTGACCTCGCGCTTGACGACCGGGAGCTTCAGGGTCTTCTGGAGCACGATGAGGGCGATGACCGCGAACGGCACGCCGACGTAGAAGCACCAGCGCCAGCCCATCCAGCTGGTGTCGGTGATGACACCGCCGAGCAGCGGGCCGCCGACGGTGGCGACGGCGAAGACCGCGCCGAGGTAGCCGCTGTAGCGACCGCGCTCGCGGGGGGCGATCATCGCGGCCATCACGATCTGGGCGAGGGCGGAGAGACCGCCGACGCCTATGCCCTGCACGACACGGCAGGCGATCAGCATGCCGCTGCTGGTCGACAGACCGGCGACGACCGAGCCGAGGACGTAGATGATCAGTGCTATCTGGACCAGCAGCTTCTTGCTGAACAGGTCGGAGAGCTTGCCCCACAGGGGGGTGGTCGCCGTCATGGCCAGCAGCGAGGCCGTGACGACCCAGGTGTACGAGCTCTGGCTGCCGCCGAGGTCGGAGATGATCTCCGGCAGGGCGTTGGAGACGACGGTGGACGACAGAATCGCGACGAACATGCCGAGCAGCAGCCCGGTGAGTGCTTCCATGATCTGCCGGTGTGTCATCGGCGTGCCGTCGGAGGAATCGTTCCCTCCGTGCTTGGCGTGGCCGCCCCGCACACCGGTTGGTGTGGTCGTAGCCATTTAAATCCTTGTCTTTGCTTCTGTTACACGGGTGTACGGGTGTACGAGCCGTCGTCGCTGTCGGCCGGCCGGGTGCGGCATTCGCCGCTGTGCCGTCCGGGGGCGCACCCGCCGGATCCGCGACAGGAGAAACTGTCGCGCAGCCGGGCCAACAACGTGTTGAGCTGCCCGACCTCTTCGTCGGACCAATCCTGGAGGTGGTGGGCGAACATTTCGGTGGTCCGGCAGTTCAGGTCCGAGAGCACGTCCTCGCCCGCGGGGGTCAGCCGCAGGATCCGGGAACGCTTGTCCGCCGGGTCCGGGGACCGTTCGATCCAGCCGCGCTCCGCTACGTGGGCGACATGCCGGCTGGTAACCGACATATCGACGTCGAGCAGTTCGGCCAGACTGCTGATCCGCATTTCGCCGTGCCGGCTCAGCAGAGCCAGTACGGCCGCGGAGCCCGCAGGACATTCGGCCGGAAGGATGCGCGCGAGCCCTCGTTTCACGGCGCCGATGGCGCTCAGCTGCCGGGCCAGTTCTTCGTACTGACTCCGCGCGGCCACGGGACCCCCAGACATCATCACACCGGTCATCTTGTTGCTTAGGGCAACCATAGAAGCCGTTGGTTGCTGCAGGCAAACGAAATAGGGCTTGCATAAGTAAAGGAACGCAAAAGGCTCGGTAGGGGTGAAGTCAAAGCCCCAGCGTCTGCGGTGTGTAAGTGGTGGATGTGTCTCCTGCCACACTCGAGGCGTGTGCGAGGCGGTCCGGAGCCCGGTTTCCCACCGGACGGGTCAGGCCCCCGGGCGATGCGGCACCGCCCGCGCGCCGTGCGCGATCGTCCCTCGCGCGTATATACGGGAGGACGGGCGGTCCGGAGTCGACGCGATTCCCAAGTGGCCCAGGAGGCAACGGTGTTGTGCGCCGGGAGGGTAGCCGGGCCCGGAGCCGGGACCGGCCCGGTGCCCTTGCGGCCCGGCGGATTCCGCACCGCACGCCCACGCGGTCACCGCCCCTCGCCCGGCCCTCCTCCGGTCTCCCCCCGGCACTTCCGCACCGTTTGCCCCGCTGCGCCCTCGCGCCTTCAACGCCCCGGGGGTTGGGCGCCCGCGCCGAGTTCGCTAGGGTCCTGCGACATGGCACACAACCCCCACGCCCCGCAGGGTCCCGAGGGCACAAGCGACCCGGCAGGCAACACGCAGATGTTCCGCGCCTTCGTCGACGAGGGCGAGCCGCAGCGCCGGCAGCAGCCCGCGGCCGTGTCGTCCGGCGGCCCGAGGACCGGACTGATCGCCGCGGTCGTCGCGGTGATCGTCGTCCTCGGCGCGGTCGCCTGGCTCGCGCTCGGCTGACCGACCCCGGCCACTCCGTCCCCGTCCGCCGACTTCAGTCCGTCACTTCCGCTCCGTCACGTCTGTCACTTCCGCTCGTCACTTCCAGACAGCGGTGACGTCCCGGGTCTCGACGTGCATACCCAGCGGCACCCGCCAGTCGTCCACACAGACGGTGTACGTCTTCTTCCGCGCCGCTCCCGCGTCGATCGGCGCGGGCAGCGGCGCTGTCGATTCCCGGGTCGCCCAGTCGATGCCCAGCCCGCCGATGATGTGCGTGGCGAAGGTGACGGTGCCCGAACGCACCGGTGACCCACCGGTGTTGCGGAACTCCACGGTGACCTTCTCGCACCAGCGCTTGTCCGCCGCCGACCGTCCGGGCGCGCCCACCTTCAGCACGGCCGGTCCTGCGGGGGCGGTGGAGCCGGGCGCGGACGGGGTCGCGGGGGCGGTGGAGCCCCCCGAGCCGCCGGAGCCACCCGAGCCGCCGGAATCGGCGCCTCCGGAGCCGCTGGTGCCGCTTGAGCTTCCTGAGGGGGTGCGGCCCGCAGGGCTCGCGCCGCCGCCGCCGCTGCTGCCGTCCGCCGCGTGGCCCGGCGTGCCGGGCCGCCCGCTGCCGGAGCCACCGCCACCGCCCGTACCGCCCCCCGCGGCCGAGGAACCCGGCGAGGCCGGGGCTGAGCCCGAGGCGTCCCCGGGTCTCCCGGCTCCACCGCCGCTGCCAGCTCCGTCACCGCCCCCGCGCCTGTCCCCGTCCAGCGGGACCAGCGTGACCTTCCCCGAGGGCGCCACCGCCCCGGAGGGGGTCTTGCCGGGGTCCGCCTGTGCCGCGCCGACCGCCGTGTAGCCGTCGCCGCCGCCCGTACCGTCGCCGCAGCCTGCCAGGGTCCCGCCCAGGCACAGCACGGCCGCCGAGGCGGCGATCATGGTGCCTCGGCGGCCGTGCGGGCCGAATGTCTGACGTCGCATGGCGCCAGTGTGGCTGACGGTCCGTCAAATCGGAACCCGTGCGCCGCTGCACGCGGATCAGTCGGCGATGAGCCCTTCCCTGAGCTGGGCGAGCGTGCGGGTCAGCAGGCGCGAGACGTGCATCTGCGAGATGCCGACCTCTTCGCCGATCTGCGACTGGGTCATGTTGGCGAAGAACCGCAGCATGATGATCTGCCGTTCCCTGGGCGGGAGTTTGGCCAGCAGCGGCTTGAGGGACTCGCGGTACTCGACGCCCTCGAGCGCCGAGTCCTCGTATCCCAGCCGGTCGGCCAGCGAGCCCTCGCCGCCGTCGTCCTCTGGTGAGGGCGAGTCCAGCGAGGAGGCGGTGTAGGCGTTGCCGACGGCCAGGCCGTCGACGACATCCTCCTCGGAGACCCCGAGTGCCTTGGCCAGCTCCGGCACGGTCGGCGAGCGGTCGAGCTTCTGGGCGAGCTCGTCGCTGGTCTTGGTGAGGGCGAGCCGCAGCTCCTGGAGCCGACGGGGCACCCGCACGGACCAGGAGGTGTCCCGGAAGAAGCGCTTGATCTCGCCCACGACGGTGGGCATCGCGAACGTCGGGAACTCCACGCCGCGTTCGCAGTCGAACCGGTCGATCGCCTTGATCAGGCCGATCGTGCCGACCTGGACGATGTCCTCCATGGGTTCGTTGCGGCTGCGGAACCGCGCCGCGGCGTAACGCACCAGCGGCAGGTTGAGCTCGATGAGTGTGTCCCGCACATAGGCCCGCTCCGGGCTGTCCGTTCCATCTGGCCCCGGTGCGGGACCCAGTGCGGCGAGCCGCACGAACAGTGAGCGGGACAGCGTGCGGGTGTCGATGGCTTCCGACGAGCTGGTGAGCACAACGGGTGCGGGTGCGCTCTTGGTGAGCGTGAGCACCTTCGAGCTGCCCTGTTCTGCGGACATGCCACCCCCTTGAGGTCGCGGACGGTCGCGGTGGCCGCGACCATCGGAGGAACGCAGCCTCCACCTGAATACCGGAAGCGAGGCGGCGGCAAACGCGGTTCCCGCAGAATGTCACATGTCGGCAACGCGCTGTAGTGACTTGTCGACAAGTCTTGGGTGAGTCTGTGCAGTTAACGAGCGGTTTGCCGTATGTCATCGGGCGGAAATGCTTAAGCAGCGTTCTACCCGTTCCGGTTACGCCTCGATCCTGTTTGCGGATCGCAGTCGGGCGAAACTTCTGGCGAGAAGCCTTGACACATGCATCTGTGAGACGCCCAGTTCCGCGCTGATCTGGGACTGCGTCAGATTGCTGTAGTAGCGCAGCAGCAGGATCCGCTGCTCGCGTTCGGGCAGCTGTACGAGCAGGTGCCGGACCAGATCGCGGTGCTCGACACCGGCCAGGGCCGGGTCCTCGTAGCCGAGCCGGTCGAGCAGTCCGGGCAGCCCGTCGCCCTCCTGGGCCGCTTCGAGCGAGGTCGCGTGGTACGAGCGCCCCGCCTCGATGCAGGCCAGCACCTCGTCCTCGGAGATCTTCAGCCGGGCGGCGATCTCCGCGGTGGTGGGCGAGCGGCCGTGAGCCGTCGTCAGGTCCTCTGTGGCGCCGGTGACCTGGACCCAGAGCTCGTGCAGCCGGCGCGGTACGTGGACGGTCCGCACGTTGTCCCGGAAGTACCGCTTGATCTCTCCGACCACGGTCGGCATCGCGAAGGTCGGGAACTGGACACCCCGTTCGGGGTCGAACCGGTCGATGGCGTTGATCAGGCCGATCGTGCCGACCTGGACGACGTCCTCCATCGGCTCGTTGCGGCTCCGGAACCGCGCCGCGGCGTACCGCACGAGCGGGAGGTTCGCCTCGATCAGCGCCGTCCGGACCCGGCCGTGCTCCGCGGTGCCCGGCTCCAGCCCCTTGAGCTGCCCGAAGAGGACCTGGGTGAGCGCCCTGGTGTCCGCGCCCCGGGTTCTGGCGGGGGTGGCGGTGTCGTCGGGCGTCTCGGTCTCGATCGTCTGCACAGCTTGCTGCGGTGGCTGCGGCGGTGACTGCTGCGGCGTCTGTTGCAGCTGTTGTTGTTGCTGCGACGGTGACTGCTGCGGTGACTGCTGCGGCGGCTGGGCGGTCTGCGGGGGCTGGGCGGTCTGGGGAGGCACTTGAGGCGCTGTACTGGCCGGCACGATGACGCCACCCCTTTGCGGTCAACTTCGGTCAATTCATCCGTCAAAAGCGGTCATAGCATCACAAGACATGTCCACTATGTGCAAGCACCCTATTGCGCCGTGTTGGCTGTGCTGACGTCGAATCGGTTTAAACACAAAGAAAAGCCCCTCACCGCTGTGGTGAGGGGCTCGCAGGGCCGAAGGGGTCAGAACGGGTAGTCGGCGATCACCCAGGTGGCGAATTCACGCCACTGTCCGGCGGCAGCCTGGTGGGCCGGATGCTCGATGTAGCTCTTCAGCGCGGCCTCGTCGGCGACGGCGGAGTTGATGGCGAAGTCGTACGCGATCGGCCGGTCCGTGATGTTCCAGGCGCACTCCCAGAACTCCAGCCCGGGGACCTTGTCCGCCAGTTCCTGGAAGGCCCTGGCCCCCGCGACGACCCGCGGTTCGTCGCGCGCGACGCCATCGTTCAGCTTGAACAGGACCAGATGGCGGATCATGGGGGTACTCCTAATTCACGAGCTCGGACATGAAGTCACCGACGCTCTGCGCGGCACTCGAAACGCCCTCGAAGCCTACTTGGACGAGATCGGCGGCTCTGGCCGGGGACGTGATGATCGTGTACAGCACGAAGACGACTATCAAGTAGAGAGCGATCTTCTTCGCTTGCACCATCGGCCCCTGACTCCCCTTCGATCCCCTGCGCGGTCGGGCGAGTCTATCCGCACGAATGGCCGTATCCACTTGGTGTTTCCGATCACTCATGCGGACTTTAGGGACCAAGGACCCGGCGACCAAGGCCCTTCGCCCGCCCGCTCGGCCCCCGGCGCGGGGCAGGATGGATGACGAGCCCGGCGGATGTGGCAGAAACTCCGCAGGGCGAGGAACAGGACCTCTCTGTGGGGTCCTCGCCGCGGCACCCCCCCCGATCGCGGCAAGGGCCGGAAGGTCCTGTTCTCATCGGGGGGAGCGGCTTGTCCCCCCGATGCCGCTCCCCCCGACCTGAGCGGTAGCACAGCACGCGGGCCCCGGTTCGTTTCCGAACCGGGCCCGCGTGCTGTCACGGGGCGTTCCGAGGCGCCCCGGCCGGGTCAGCGCCGGGTGCCGGCGGTCTCGGGCGGCAGGTCCTGCGACAGCAGCATGCGCAGGTCGTCCAGGCTCGGTGCGGGCATCGCGCCGATCCGGCCCGCCTGCCGGGTCATCATCGACTCCAGGATCTGCCGGGCCGCACGCGCGTTGCCGAAGGACTGGTCGCGCGGCAGGCTGTCCACGTAGCCGCGCAGTGCGGTGATGGCCTCCGGGGCGCAGTCGTAGCCGTAGCCGGTGGCCTGCCTGGACAGGATCTCCAGCAGCTCGTCCGTGGAGTAGTTCTCGAACTCCACCGTCCGCGAGAACCGCGAGGCCAGACCCGGGTTGGAGTCGAGGAAGCGGCGCATCTCACGGGTGTAGCCGGCAGCGATGACGACGACCTCGTCGCGGTGGTCCTCCATCAGCTTCAGCAGCGTGTCGACGGCCTCCCGGCCGAAGTCGGACGTCGCGCCCTCCGGGGTGAGGGCGTACGCCTCGTCGATGAACAGCACACCGCCCAGGGCGCTTTCGAACGCCTCCTTGGTGAGCTGCGCCGTGTGCCCGACATAGCGGCCCACCAGGTCGGCGCGGGCCACCTCGACGAGCTGGCCCCTGGGCAGGACGCCCAGGGAGCGCAGCAGGTCGGCGTAGAGCCGCGCGACGGTGGTCTTTCCGGTACCGGGCGGACCGGAGAAGATGAGGTGCTGGCTGATCTTCGGGGTGGGCAGTCCCGCGGCCCGGCGCTGTCTGGTCGCGCTGAGCAGGTTGACCAGGGCGGTCACCTCGTTCTTGACCGCCGTCAGGCCGATCATGGCGTGGAGCTGGGCGAGCAGTTCCTCGGAGCCCGGACCGTCGTCCGCCGGGGTTCCGGCGTTCACCGCCACGTCTTCGGGCAGCAGGAGTGTCAGGTCGCTCTCCGCAGGGTTCCTCATGGAGCTCAGCCGGAACGCCTGCCGGTCCACCATCTCCTCGAACACCCGGCGCGCGGCGCGCCCGTTGCCGAACGACGCGTCGCGCGGCATCCGCTCGTAGTGCGAGGCGAGGGCGTCCAGGGTCCGCGGGTCCAGCGCGTAGCGGTGGGCCGCGCACAGGTTCTCGGTGATCGTCACCAGCTCGCCGACCGCGTAGTTGGCGAACTCGATGGTGCGGGGGAAGCGGGAGGCCAGGCCCGGGTTGGAGGAGAGGAAGGTGGTCATCTCCTGCGTGTAGCCGGCGACGATGACGGCCACGTCGTCGCGGTGGTCCTCCATCAGCTTCAGCAGGGTGTCGACGGCCTCCCGGCCGAAGTCGGCGCCGGATCCCTTGCTGTCGGACAGGAGCGTGTACGCCTCGTCGATGAACAGGACACCTCCGAGCGCCTCGTTGAACGCCTCGGTCGTCTTGATGGCCGTACCGCCGATGACCTGCGCGACCAGATCGGCGCGGGATACCTCCACCAGGTGCCCGGAGCGCAGGACGCCGAGCTCCGCCAGGATGCCGCCGTACAGCCGGGCCACCGTGGTCTTGCCGGTGCCGGGCGGTCCGGAGAACACCAGGTGTCGGCTCATTTGGGCCACCGGCATGCCGAGTTGGGCGCGGCGCTGGTTGAGCTGGTTCAGGTTGACGAGTGTGCGCACCTGGCTCTTGACCTCGGCGAGGCCGACGAGCGAATCCAGCTCCTCCAGCGGGCCCTTGGGCTCCTTGGCCGTTTCCCCGGCGCCGCCGCTCGCGGTGTCCGCCGGGAGGGTGTCGCCCCAGGCGTCGGGGGCGACGTTGCCGGTGCTGTTCAGGTCCTCGACCGTGAGCCGTTCGTTCACCCGCGTCTGCCTGAGACCCGCGCCGCGGTTGTCGCGGACGGTGCAGCCGGTCACGGCGACGGGCTCGGCGCTGTCGATCCGGATGCCGTCGCCGACGCTGCCGATGACCTGGGAGGAGGTGAGCGTGGCGCGTGAGCCGTTGTTGAGCAGGACGCCGTGGGCGCCGCAGTCGGTGATGTGGGCCCGCAGGACGGTGAGTTCGCCGTCGTTGTCCACCGTGATGCCGCCGGCCGCGGCGGACTCGATGCGGCAGTCCCGCAGAGCACCCCTCCCCTGCGCGCCGACGGACACGGTGGTGTCGGTCGCCGCCCGCATGACCGTGTCGCGGATCTCGGGGTTGCCGCCGGAGGCGATCCGTAGCGCGGCGCCGCCCGCCCGGTCGATCTCGCAGTGCTCCAGGCGGCCGCGCCCGTCCTCGGCCACCTCGACGCCGTGGCCGCCGGGCGAGGTGATCCGCGCGCGGCGCAGCAGCGGGTTGGCGCCGGTGACTATCCGTATGCCGGCGCCGGCCGCGTCCGCGATCAGCAGGTCGTCGAACTCCGCCGTCGAATCCTCCTCCAGCAGCACGGCTCCGCTCGTGTCCGCGCAGTCGCGCACCGCGCAGCCGGTCAGGGCGGGCGCGCTGGAATTGATCACGCGGATGGCGGGCGCGGCGGCGGTGTCGAACTCGCAGTCCTGGAAGGTGCCCCGGGAGCGCTCTGTGACGGCGAGCCCGCTGCCCTTGGTGCGTGAGGTGCGGCAGTTCAGGAACTCGGGGTCGGCGCTCGCGGCCAGCATGATGCCGGGGCCCGAGGTGTCGGACACGGTGACGTGCTCCAGGACCGGGCGGGCGGAACTGGTGATGTAGACGCCGACGGAGGTGTCGTGCACGAAGGTGCGCACGACCCGGGTGCCGCTGCGGCCCTCCAGCGCGATGGACGGCTTGTCCGTGCCGGAGATGTCGCAGTCCTCCACCAGGCCCTGCGCCTCGTCGGAGGTCAGCACGCCGTTGGCGCGGGCGTCGCGGATCCGGCAGTCCCGTACGGTCGTTCGTGCCTCCGCGCCGATGACGACGCCGGAGGTGCCGAGGTTCTCGATGAGGCAGCCGGCGATGACGCTGCCGGTCGGCGCGGAGTCCACGACTCCGGCGCCCTTCGGGTTGCTGACCCGGCAGTCGCGCATGGCGAGCGAGCCCGACTCGCGGGCCAGGACGGCCGTCCAGCCGGAGCCGATGACCGTGCAGCCGTCCATCGCGACCTGGCCGCGCGGCACGTCGACCGCGGGCAGGTCCTCGCTCCCGCCGCGCAGGGTCAGGTCGGTGAGCATGACGGCGTCGGCGACGAGGACCACGGCGGTGCCCCGGCGCGGGCAGATCTCGACGCTGCCCGGATCGCCGTCGGCGACGATGGTGACCCGTGTCCTGACCATGAGGTTCTCCGGGTAGCGACCGGGGTGGACCCGGATCACCGCACCCGTGCGTGCCTTGTCCAGGGCATCACCGATCGTCCGGAAGCTGTCCGGCTCTGCCGACCCGACCCTGAGCAACTGCCGTGACACGCTCGATCCTCCTCGCTGTGGTGCCGCCGCCGTGTGACTCTCCCACCCAGGAGGCCGGCCGGGAACTGGTTCGCGGCCGGGGTACGTACGGCTGTGCGCACGCGCTGAAGGCTACGGGACCGGTCCGTCGATGTTCCAGGAGGGACAGCCGGGTTGGGGCCGGTTCCGCCGGGACCGTGCGGGTGTACGGGGCGGCCCGGCGGCGGACGGCCGCTGCGTCGGCTCGTGCGTCCCGCTCCTCGCGCCGTCACGCACGGCGCCTATCATGCGCGCCATGCCCCGTGCCCGAGTTCGTTCCCGCCGCCGCCCCCGGGCCTCGGCTGTGGCCGCCGCCTTCCTGACCGCCGTTGTCCCGACCGCGCTGGGCGCCGTAGGGGCCGTGCCCGTCGCCTCCGCCGCGGCCGATTCCGTGGGGCTGCCCGTCGTGCGGTCCGCCCTGGCCGAGGACGACCCCTGCGTCTCGGTCTCCGGCAAGACGGCCAAGGCCGAGCCCTGGACGCTGGGGGCCCTGGGCGCGTCCCGCGCCCGGCCGCTCTCCCAGGGCGACGGGGTGACGGTCGCGGTGGTGGACACGGGGGTGGCCAAGGAGGCGCCCGCGCTGTCGGGCCGGGTGACCGCGCTCGGGGCGGCCGGTGCGGACTGCGTCGGGCACGGCACCTTCGCGGCCGGTCTGATCGCGGCGACGCCCGGGGACGGCAGTGGTCCGGAGGGGCTGGCGCCGCGGGCCCGGATTCTGGCCGTGCGGGGCACGGACGAGCGGGGCGCGACCACGGCGGGCCAGGTCGCCGAGGGGATACGCGGGGCGGCGGACGAGGGCGCCCGCGTGATCTACGTCGCCGTGGCGCTGGACGGCGGCAAGGCGCAGCTGACGGACGCGGTCAGGTACGCGAGCTCCAAGGACGCGCTGGTGGTGGCCCCGGCGGCGCCGGACGCGCTGGCGAGGAACGAGGAGCCGGCGCCCTGGTACTGGCCCGCGGCGGCCCCGGGCGCGCTGGCCGTGACGGACTACGGCCCGGACGGCGGGCGGCCCTCCAACGCGCCGCCGGCCGGCGGCGCGGACCTGGCGGCGCCCGGCGACGCGGTGGTGAGCATCGGCCCCAAGGGCTCGGGTCACTTCATCGGTTCCGGCGCCTCGTTCGCCGCCGCGCATGTCGCGGGCGCGGCGGCTCAGGTCCGCGCGCGCTACCCGCGGTTGAAGGCCGCCGAGGTCTCGCGCCGGCTGACGGAGTCGGCGTATCCGGCCGCGCCGCCCCGGCTGGACCCGTACGCCGCGCTGACGGCCGTACTGACGGACGCCAAGGGCGCCGCGCCCGAGCCGCAGAGGGCGGCGTTGCCGCCCTCGCCACCGGCGGCGCCCCGCACCCGCGCGCTGGTGGTGGCGGGCGTGGGCGGCGGGCTGGTGCTCCTGGTGGCGGCGGGCGCGGTGGTGATCCCGCGCGGCCGGGCCCGGAACTGGCGCCCGGCGGGCAGCTGACTCAGCCCGCCCGCCCCGCCGCCCCGCCGCCCCGCCGCCCCGCCGCCCCGTCAGGGCCTACGCCGCGCCGTCGTCCTCCAGCACCGCCGTCTGCACCTGGATCTGCTTGCGGCGCGTCACCCGCGTACCCCGGCCCGGCGGCAGGTTGCGGCCCTTGACGCTGCCCATGATGAAGCCCTCCGACGGGGGGCACGACAGCAGCAGCGTCGGGGTGTTGACCTCCTGCATGCGGCGCAGCATCGCTTCGCCCAGGCCCCGGCCCGCCCCGGCGGCGGAGCGGGAGACGATCAGGTGCAGGCCGACCTCGTAGCCGAGGGCGAGGTGGTTCAGCAGCGGGTCGAAGGGCGCGTTCATGGCGCTGGTGCCCAGCATGTCGTAGTCGTCCACCAGGATGAACAGCCGCGGCCCGTCCCACCAGTCGCACTTGCGCATCCTGGCCGGCGTGATCTCCGGACCCGGCACGCGGGCCGCGACCGCCCGCGCGGCGCCCGCGATCAGCTCCTTCAGGGCGTCCATCGACACCGCGTGGCCCAGGCGGTAGTCGTCCGGGATCGCCTCCACCAGCTCACGGCGGTAGTCCACGACCATGATCCGCGCCTCGGCCGGGCTGTAGCGGTCCATGATGGCCTTGGCCGTGAGCCGCAGCATGTTGGTCTTGCCGCTCTCCGTGTCGCCGACCACGATCATGTGCGGGGTCTCGGAGAAGTCGTGCCACACCGTGGACAGCCGCTCCTCCTCCAGGCCGATGGGCATCTTGAAGTCGCCCTTGGGCGCCGGGAGTTCGGACAGCGGGAGCCTGGTGGGCAGCATCCGGACCGGCGGGGCCGGGGGGCCCTGCCAGCTCTCCCGGACCGCCGCCACCAGAGCGGCCACACCGTCGGACAGGTCGTCCGCCGACTCCACGCCGTCGATCCGCGGCAGCGCGGTGAGGTAGTGCAGCTTGGCGTCCCGGGTCAGGCCGCGGCCCGGCAGCCGGGGCACGGTCGCGGCGCGCCGCATGTCGATCTCGGAGTCCATGGGGTCACCCATCCGGAGCTCCAGGTGGGTCGCGGCCTGGTCCCGGATGGATGAGGTCAGCTCCACCCAGCGCGCGGTGGTGACGATCAGGTGGATGCCGTAGTTGAGACCTCGCGCGGCGATGGAGCCGAAGGTCTGGATGTACCGGTCGAAGTCCTGGCGCACCGTCGACCAGCCGTCGATCACGAGGAACACGTCGCCGTGCAGGTGCTCGGGGAACTCCCCCGCGGCCCGGCGGCGCCGGAAGTTCGCCATGGAGTCGATGCCGTTGTCCAGGAAGAACCGTTCGCGCTCCGCCAGCAGCGTGGTGACCTCGGCGATCGTACGGCCGACCCGCTCGGTGTCCAGACGCGCCGCGACCCCGCTGACGTGCGGCAGTCCGGCGAGACCGGCGAGCGCGCCACCGCCGAAGTCGAGGCAGTAGAACTGGACCTCGCGGGGGGTGTGGGTGAGCGCCAGCGCGGCCATGATCGTGCGCACCATCGTGCTCTTGCCGCTCTGCGGACCGCCCGCGACGGCGATGTGCCCGCCCGCACCCGAGAGGTCGACGGTCAGCAGGTCGCGGAGCTGGTCGAAGGGGCGGTCGATGACGCCGATGGGGATGGTGAGCCGGCCCCGGTTCGGCGAGCCGGCGCTCGTCAGGCCGAGTTCGGGGTCCGGGGTGAGCGGCGGCAGCACCTGGTCGAGGGTCGCGGGGAGGTCCAGCGGCGGCAGCCACACCTGGTGGGCCGGCGGCCCGGCGGTCAGCAGCCGCTCCACGGCGACGGACAGCAGGGTGTCGGTGGTCTCCTCCTGCTCGCCGGACGGCTCGGGCTCCGGGGTGTCCGGCAGCTGGCGCGGCACGACGTAACTGTTGGTCCACGGGACGGTCTGGCTGGCCACCCGCGCCTGGTTGGCGGTGCCCCGCCGCTGCTGGTACGAGCCGGAGACGTACGCGGCGCGGAAGCGGGTCAGCGCCTCCACGCCCGACTTCAGGAAGCCGCTGCCGGGCTGCGGCGGCAGCTGGTAGGCATCCGGCACACCGAGGACGCCGCGGCTCTCCATGGCGGAGAAGGTGCGCAGACCGATCCGGTACGACAGATGGCTCTCCAGCTGGTGCATCCGGCCCTCGTCCAGGCGCTGGGAGGCGAGCAGCAGGTGCACTCCGAGGGACCGGCCGAGGCGGCCGATCATCACGAACAGCTCCATGAACTCCCGGTGCGCGGCCAGCAGCTCGCTGAACTCGTCGACGACGACGAACAGGCTGGGCAGCGGTTCCAGCGGTACGCCGGAGGCGCGGGCCTTCTCGTAGTCGAGCGCAGAGCTGTAGTTGCCCGCAGAGCGCAGCAGCTCCTGGCGGCGCATCAGCTCGCCGTGCAGGGCGTCCTGCATCCGGGAGACGAGGGCGACCTCACCGGCCAGGTTGGTGATGACGGCGGAGGTGTGGGGGAGTTCGTCCAGACCGAGGAAGGTGGCACCGCCCTTGAAGTCCACGAGGACGAAGTTGAGCGTCTCGGAGGAGTTCGTCAGGGCGAGCGAGAGGACGAGGGTGCGCAGCAGTTCGCTCTTGCCGGATCCGGTGGCGCCGATCAGCATGCCGTGCGGTCCGGTGCCGCCCTGGGCGGACTCCTTGATGTCCAGCTCGACCGGCTCGCCGTCCGCGCCGACCGCGATCGGCACCTTCAGCCGGGAGGGTCCGGTGTGCTGCTGCCACAGGGTGTCCGGTTCGTGGCGGTGCAGGTCGGGAATGCCCAGCAGGGTGGTCAGTTCGACGTTCGCGGACAGTGGTTCCGACGAGTCGGAGGCGGTGCCCAGGCCCATGCGGTACGGGGCGAGACGACGCGCGAGTGACGCGGAGCCCCTCAGCCCGAAGCTGTCGGGCCGGCCGAGCCGGGTGGTCTGCTCCTTGCGCTCGCGGTCGGTGCGTACCAGCCCCAGGTCGTCCTCGGAGATCTCGAAGCGCAGGGTGCTCCGGCCGGGCCGCCAGGTGAGCGCCCCGCTCAGGTCCAGTACGACGGTGTTGCGGAAGCCGGCTCCGTCCACGCGGTGGCCGGCCGGGACGGTGCCCCCGTCCACGACGATCACGGTGAACGGCTCCTCGCGCCCGGGTACGGCGTCCGGGTCGAACTGGGGCCGCTCCATGAACTCGGCGCCGAGCAGGTGCTCCAGCTCCCCCAGGGCGGAGACGGTCATCCGGGTCGGGCCCGCCCCGTCGGTGTCGTGCGGGTGGAGGCTGTGCGGGAGCCACTTCGCCCACTCCCAGTCCGGGCGCCGCTCGTCGGAGACGCACAGCGCGATCCACACGTCGTCCGGCGAGTGGAAGGTGGCCAACTGCGCGATCAGGGAACGGACCACGGACCGGGTCCGCTCCTCGTCGCCCCGGAACAGCACCCGGGCCCAGGCCCGCAGGTAGACGGCGATGGGCTGCTCGGGCACCGTCGCGTAGGCACGGATGAAGCTGCGCAGGGCGTGCGCGCTGAGCGGTTCCAGGTCCTCGACGGGGTTGGTCGAGTTCGGGGTCAGCTTCAGGCCCAGCTTCTGCTCGCCGACCGCCAGCCGGACCTCGCCGAAGTCCTCGTCCTGCGGGCGGCGTTCCCACAGCCGGGTGGTGCCCACCATCGACCACAGGGCGGCTGGTTCGGGGTGGCGCCAGGCCAGGGCCCGCTGCTGGTCCACGATGGCGCCGCGCACCTTGCGCCGGATCTGGGTGAGGTAGCGCAGGTAGTCCCGGCGCTCGCCCTTCAGCTTCTGCTTGCGTTCGCCGGCCTTGCGCATGAACTGGCCGATGAACATCGCGGCGGCGCCGAGCACCATCATGCCCAGGGCGATGTAGATGAATCCGCCGCTGCCCCGGGTCATACCAGGCCGCATGAACATGAACATCATGGAAACCGACATCATCGCCATGGGGAGATACGTCCACACGGCGGAGGTGTCGGGCACCGTCTCGGGGAGGACCGGCGGTTCCTGGAGATTCAGCTCCCCGTCGGGCATCTCCGGGCCCCGGCGTCGGGCCGGGCGGCGGAACAGGACCACACTCAAGGAACCTTCTCCTTACGGGGCAAGGGTGGAGAGCGGGCGGGACGTCGTCGACGTCGCCGGGGCGCCGCCCGTGGGTGCCGGGCCGGGACACGACCGGCGCCGTACCGCCCGGACCGTTGTGCCGCCGTCGCGCGATGTCACAGCCTCGCCACAACCCGGCCCCGCCGTGTCACAGTCCTGCTACGTCATACGTGCGCCGTGCGGCAGACCGGTGCCACGCCACGTCGCGTGCCACGGCACCATCCGTATCAGGCCGCCCTCCGTGTCACGTGGCGAGGTCGCCACGCGGCCTCTCGTGCCATGCGGTCACGCCGGCTCGCGCGGCACCCGTGCGGTGCGCCGGCGGTCACACCGGCTTCTGTCCCGCGGGTCGCGGGCGACATCGTCCACAACAGGCGGCTGATACTACGATCATTCCGCCGCCCCCCAACAACCGGCCCTGTCCCGCGGCTTTGGAACGCGTCCAGCGAGTGTGATGTCCGGCGGTGCGTCAGCCCGCGTTCCCCTGCCCGTACTCAGCAGTGAACCGGAGAAGCGTGAGCCATCCCGATGAGTGACAATCAGGTGGCCGAACTGTGCCGTCTGACGGTACGAGCCCCGGCCAGGACCATCGATCTCGCCGTGCCCGCCGACGTCCCCGTGTCGGACCTGCTGCCGGCGGTGCTCGGCTATGCCGGCGACGACCTGGAGGAAGCCGGTATCGACCACGGCGGCTGGGTCCTCCAGCGGCTCGGCGGTGAACCACTGGACGAGGAACGCACCCTCGACTCGTACGGTCTGCGCGACGGCGACACCCTCTATCTCAGACCGCGCACCGAAGCCCTGCCCGAGGTGCACCTCGACGACCTGGTCGACGGCATCGCCACCACGATGCGGGACCAGCCCTACGGCTGGACCCCCAAGGTCAGCCGGTGGGTGCTGCTCGGCCTCGCGGTCGCGCTGCTCATCGGCGGCATGGTCGTGATCGCGTGGCCCGGCGGATCCGCCCCGGTCCGGGCCGTGTTCGCCACCGCGGCCGGCCTGCTGCTGCTCGCGGGCGCGGGCTCGGCGAGCCGGGCGGTCGGGGACGCCGGCGCCGGAGCCGCGCTGGGCTTCATGGTGGCGCCGTACCTGGCGCTGGCCGGCTGGCTGCTGCCGGGCGGCGAGCTCAGCGGGCCGCACGCGTACGAGACGCTGGGCGCGCGGCTGCTCGCCGCCGGCGCCGCCGCGGCGGGCGGGGCGGTGCTCGCGCTCGCCGTCGTGGCCGCGTTCGCCGCGGTCTTCGTGGGCGTCGCGGTCGCCTCTGTGTTCGCGGCACTCGTCGCCGTCCTGCTCATCACCACGGACCTGGCGCCCGTGCACGCCGCCGGGATCGTCGCCGTCGTGGCGGTGATCCTCGGCGCGTTCGTCCCCTCGCTGGCGTTCCGGATGTCCGGGATGCGGATGCCACCCCTGCCCACCAACGCCCAGCAGTTGCAGGAGGGCATCGAGCCGCACGCCACGTCCGTGGTCGCGGCCCGCGCCGTCCTGGCCGACGGCTGGATGACCTCGCTGTACGGGGCGGTGGGCGTCGTCGCCGCCGGATGCATCTTCGTACTGGGCCGGGAGCGCGAACTCGCCGAGATCATCATGACGGTGGCTCTGGCCCTCCTGCTCATCCTGCACGCCAGGGGGCTGGGCAACATCTGGCAGCGCATGTCACTGGTGGTCCCGGGTGTGGGCGGGCTGATCCTGCTGGTGGTGGTCGCCGCCCCGGCCGCCTCACCCGGCAACCGGCTGGTGACGGCCGCGGGGATGCTCGCCGCCACGGCGGCCGTCGCCATCGCCGCCTGGACCGTCCCCGGGCGCCGGCTCGTGCCGTACTGGGGCCGTGCGGGCGAACTGCTGCAGTCGGCCCTTGCGATCAGCATGCTGCCGCTCGCGCTGTGGGTGCTCGGTGTGTACAGCACCCTGCGCTCCATCAACGGCTGACCGGAAGGGACACACGCTGCGATGCAGTCCAAACGCGATCAGGTCCAGGCGCACTTGTTCGTCATGGGCCGGCTGACCTCGGGCATGCTGCGCGCGGACCCGGACGCCCCGGAGAGTCCCCAGGGCCGCACCAACCGGGGGATGGTGATCGGGATCGTGATCGCCGTCCTGCTGACGGCGGGGTCCTTCGTCCTCGGTCTGCTCAAGCCCGGCACCAAGGACTCCTGGCGCACGGCCGGGACCCTCGTCGTGAACAAGGACACCGGGTCCCGCTACCTCTACCTGGACGGCCGGCTGCGGCCGGTGCGCAACTACGCCTCCGCGCGGCTGCTCGGGGGCGCGGACATGAAGGCGATGTCGGTCGGCAACGGCTCCCTGAGTGGTACGCCGCACGGGGCACCCATCGGCATCAGCGGAGCGCCGGACGCGCTGCCCGCGAGCGCGGACCTGGACACCGGCCCGTGGCAGGTCTGTTCGGGCGGTGCGACGGGTTCGGCCGCCACCAGCGTGGCGGTGGGCCTGCCGGCCGACGCCGCCGGGCTCCCCACCGACCAGGCGATGCTGGTGACGGGGCCGGACAAGGCCGGCTATCTGGTGTGGCGGGGCAGCAAGCTCCGGCTCGACGAGGACAGCCGTGCCCGTGAGGCCCTCGGCTACGGCTCCACCCCGCGGCTCCCCGTCTCCGCGCCCTTCCTGAACGCCCTGCCCTCGGGCCCCGACCTGCGTTCGCCGGACGTGCCCGGCAAGGGGCAGGACGGGCCGGTGCTGGGCGGCAGGAAGGCCCGGCTCGGAGAGCTGTTCCGGGTCACCGTGCCCGGCTCCGCCGACCGTTACTACCTGCTGCGCAAGGAGGGCCTGACCCCCCTCACCGCGACCGGCGCCGCGCTCGCACTCGGTGACCCGGAGACCCGCGAGAAGGTGTACGGGGGCGGCGCGGCGAAGGTGACCGCCCTGGGCGCGGACGTCCTGAGCAGCCATCTGGCCCCGGGCGCCGCCGAGACGGCACAGGACCAGGGGGTGCCCCCGGCCCCGCCGGAGGCGGTGGCCCTCGGCGGGGACCGCACCGTCTGCGTACGGGTCGAGCCCGGCGAGCGCGGGCCCCGGATCAGTGTGGCCCTGACCGGGACGGACACCCTGGGCCCGGTCTCGCAGGCGCCCCCCGAGGGGCTCACCCCGGCCTGCATGCCGGTCGGCACGATCACCGTACGGCCGGGTGGCGGGTCCCTGGTGCGCGCGCTCGGGGCGAGCGGGAGCGAGCTCGGCACCACCGTCTACCTGGTGACGGACACCGGGATGAAGTACCGGGTGGGGACGGCCGACGCCCTCGGATCGCTCGGCTACGCGGAGGGTCAGGCGGTCGGACTGCCCGCGCCGCTGCTGGCGATGCTGCCGACGGGACCGGACCTGACGAAGGAGGCCGCCGCCCTGGGCCGGAGCGCGACCACGAGCGCGTCCTGCGACCGGAAGTGAGGTGAACATCGGCTGACACGAGAGAAATCGCCCGTGTCACCGAAACGGGACGCGGCGATCGGACGTCCTAGGACGAGAGAGCGCAACGCGGAAGTACCGTCGTGCAGCTGACGGGCGCGTTAAATCTTCGCCCAAATCAACTGATACACGGGGTCGGAGGGAAAAGGGTGACTCAGGCCATTGAGCTGTCAACTGCACTGTCCTTAGGCTCCGTTTGTCCACACGATCCGGACGCCGGTCCGCCGGCCGCGTCCGTACACGCAACGCGCAGCCCGGGTCCGGCGGTGGGCGGCGCGATATTCCAGGAGGCACAGGCACATGGCAGGTACAAGCGGACAGCAGTCACTCGCTTCAGCGACACAGAATGGCGTCACCGCTCTGGAAATGGCCTTCAGCGGCGTCCAGAACAGCCGGCAGGACGTGGAGAACATGAAGCACAACCTGTCCTCCGGATACGCGGGCAGTGACGGTGGCGCGTTCCAGAAGCTGCTCGACCGGTGGGACGGCCAGGCGGAGATCATCTCCAAGAACCTCCGCGACATGATCGGGACGCTGGAGGAGACGATGCGCGCGCAGGGCATCCAGCAGTCCACGGCGAACGAGTCCATCCAGCAGGCGCACAGCCGCGCGGAGGAGATCTTCAACGCGCTGGCGGGCTCCACCGCAGGCAGCTGACGACCGCCCCCGCACCGGGCGTTGTGACCGGCACCCGGGCTCGGCACGACCCCCATCCCGAAGCAACCGCCGCGAGACGAGGACGACCATGACCCCCCCGCTTGACTTCACCGACGGCCAGATCTACGTCGACTACTCCCACATGCAGAACGCCGCCGACGACATGGTCCACCAGACCAAGGCGATCGACAGCATCCTCACCAACCTGGAGGCGGAGCTCCAGGAGCTCCAGCGGACCTGGGAAGGTGACGACAAGGCGGTGTACGGCGAGAAGCAGGCGGCCTGGAACCACGCCGTCGAGGAGATGAAGCGCATCCTCGCCGAGAACTCGGCCCTGCTCGGCGACGTCTCCGACAGCTACCAGTACAGCGAGAAGTCCCTGACCTCGCTGTGGGAGAGCGTGCGCATCGGCAGCTGACCTGCCATAGGGCGACACGCCCCCTGTGTCTCTTCGGGCGGCCGTCCGCGTGTGCGTCACGCGACCGGCCGCCCGCTTCCGTGGGGCGGTGCGCCGACACCCCACGGAAATCCGCGAAACGCCCCGAAGCCGGTGGAAACCCAAGGAAGACAGGAGTAGTGCGCAATGGCCGACAAACCGCCAGTCAATCTCAACAAGGCCTGGATGCAGAGCTTTCTCGACAAGGACGTCGTTCCGTTCCTCGCCAAGATCAAGAAGATCAGGGAGGACGGGAACGCCCCGGACGGGGTGCTGGTACCGGGGATTCCCAATCTCCAGGGCGGGGACGACGGCTCGAAGAAGGCGCACGGCTTCTACGACGGGCAGAAGGTGCCGCTGGCTATCGGCGTGATGGCGGGTGACAAGGACGGCCGGACCAACGGCGGCTACCTCGTCAAGTCCCTGAACGCGATGGTGGATCAGATCGACGAGATCCTCAAGTTCCAGGTCGAGCTCTTCGAGGAGATCGAGGACAACCTGGAGGACTCCATCGAGGAGATGTTCAAGGCCCAGGGCGACAACCTGGAGAAGATCGACGGGAAGAAGTTCGTCAACTTCTTCGAGGGTGTGGACGACATTCTCTCCGAAGGCACCGGCGACTCGAAGGGCGGCGGCGGGGACGACGATGACGACGACTGAGTCCGCGCGCCACCGCCGGCCCGCCCGCGCCCGCCGCGGATTCCCCGTGAGGGCGTCATGACCGCGTGATGCCCGGGTTCATTCCGGCGTGCTGCCGCAGGGGCAGCCCCGTAGGGCGGAATCGCCCGGCCCGTTCTCCTCATCATCCGCCCTGACCGAAAAGGCATCCTGGCATGGCGCTCGACTCCAGCAAGATCACCAACAAGCTCACCAGTGCCAACGACAAGTGGGCCGAGGCGGCCCACTTCTTCACGGGATACAAGGCGCCGGCCCGGAGTGACCTCTTCGACACCCTGGTCGGCAACGAGGGCATTCCGATGATGAAGGTGGAGATATCCGACGTCGGCTATGTCGACTACGTCGACACCGAGGACATGAACTGGCTGACGGACAACGCCGGTTACAAGATCGAGAACACCGACTTCGTCATTCCCTTCTACCACTCCTCGGGTGGTAAGGGCTCCGATGTGACGATGTACAAGGCGCGGATCTCGATGCTCGGCAACACCGGCGGCGGAAAGAGCCCGAGCCAGGGGTACTACGAGGGCGGGCAGTTCTCCAGCCATATCGACGGCCACCTGGGAATGGACGGCAAGCCCACCTGGGACACCACGCCGCTCACCCAGTACGCCTTCGGCACCGGACTGGCGCTGGAGGAACTGCGCAACAACGAGGAGCACGGCACCTACGGTTTCAGCTGGGGCGGCAAGCCCGTGGACGACGCCGACTCCGTCACCCTCGGCAACTTCGACGTGGTGGCCGGCTCCTTCGACCGGGTCGCCCAGTTCTTCGCCAGTCAGCAGAAGCTGGTGGAGGAGTGGCAGAGCAGGGTCGGCAAGGAGAAGGACGATGCCTGGAGGGGCAAGGCCGCAGGTGTCTTCTGGGACCTGGTCCACAAGGTGAACAAGCAGTACTCGGACTATGCCGAGGACATGACTTCGGGCACGGGATCTTCGAAGCAGGGCAATGAGATACGCGCGGCGAAGAAGGACTTCGCGGACGCGGTGGCAGATCTGCACAACGCGTGGATGAAGTGGGAATGGCGGTACGGGAACCCGCTGATCCTGCTGAACACGCTGCTCACCGCGGTCATGAACCACGTGTGGGACCACAACATAACGAAGATCACTTATGAGATCGAGCCCGCCGGGGAGTCCTACTACACGAACTACATCGCGGAGGACAACTTCGACAACGAGGCCGCCATCGAGAAGATCTCTTCCTATGACGGGGAAATGGTCGTTCAGCCGCAGAAGTTCGGTGAGCTCAAGGAGCTCGGGACCTGGCTGAACATCGGGAACAAGGCTGTCGAGATGTGGCAGCAGACGGTCATCGACCAGCTCGACAAGGCCGCGATCGACGCCATGGAGAAGGTGCGCAACAGCTGGAGCAACAGCAAGTTCGACCTGGGGGAAGTGAAGTCCCGGGGCACCAACGGCACCTTGGAGTCGGACTACAAGGACGACAAGGCCGATGTCGCGGAGGAGAAGGCGGCGAAGGACGCGGCCGATGCCAAGGCCGCCGCCGATGACGCCGCGGCCAAGCAGGCGGCGTTCATCCAGTGGCAGAAGGACCAGGCCGCCAAGGCGGAGGCGCAGCGGCTGAAGGACAAGGCCGAGCAGGAGGCCAAGGAGGCCAAGGCCAAGGCCGAGCAGGAGGCCAAGGAGAAGGCGGCCAAGGAGGAACAGGAGCGCAAGGAGAAGGAGGCCGAGGCCAAGGAGGCGGCGGCCAAGGCCGAGCAGGAGGCCAAGGAGAAGGCGGCCAAGGCGGAGCAGGACGCCAAGGAGAAGGAGGCCGAGCAGAAGCAGGCGGAGCAGGAGGCCAAACAGGAGGCCAAGGAGGCCGAGCAGGAGGCGAAGCAGGAGGCGAAGGAGAAGGAGGCCGAGCAGAAGCAGGCCGAACAGGAGGCCAAGCAGGAGGCCAAGCAGGCCGAACAGGAGGCCAAGCAGGACCAGATCCGCAAGGAGCAGGAGAACAAGCAGGCCGAGGCCCAGGCCCGTTCGGAGAACATGCAGATTCTCCAGATGAAGCAGGCCAAGGACGAACAGGAGAAGGCGAAGAAGGAGCAGGACGCCAAGGAGGCCCAGGCCAAGGCCGAGCAGGAGGCGAAGGAGAAGGAGGCCGAGCAGAAGCAGGCGGAGCAGGAGGCCAAACAGGAGGCCAAGGAGGCCGAGCAGGAGGCGAAGCAGGAGGCGAAGGAGAAGGAGGCCGAACAGAAGCAGGCCGAACAGGAGAAGAAGCAGGACCGCATCCGCACCGAGCAGGAGGACCGCCAGGAGCAGCAGCAGGCGGAGCAGGAGAAGAAGCAGGCCGAGCAGGAGGCCAAGCAGGAGGCCAAGGAGAAGGAGGCCGAGCAGAAGCAGGCCGAGGCCCAGGCCAAGCAGGAGGCCAAACAGGAGGAGCAGGAAGCCAAGCAGGACCAGATCCGCAAGGAGCAGGAGAACAAGGAGGAGCAGTACCGGTCCGAGCAGGAGCAGCGGCAGAAGGAAGCCGAGACCAAGCAGGACGAGGTCCGGCAGGAGCAGGAGAAGAAGCAGGCCGAGGCGGAGGCCAAGTACGACAACACCCGCCGGGAAGCCCTGAACGGCGGCGATCTGCCCGATCTGTCGTCCACCCACATCTCCGGCCCCGTCAACGACGGCGCCCTGGACATCCCCGGCGGCGGCGAGTCGCACATCGACTCCAACGGCCGGGTGGTCACCGAATTCCCGGACGGCTCCACCACCACGATCGACCCGGTCACCCACTCCTCGACCCTGACGGGCCCCGACGGTTCGACCAGCTCCGGTCCGCTCAACACCGGTGATCTGCTGTCCAACCCCGGCGGCAGCACCACGCACCTGGACTCCGGCGGCAACGTGGTCACGGACTACCCGGACGGCTCCACCCAGACGATCAACCCGGACACCGGCACCACCACGGTCACCCACCCGGACGGCTCGACGACCTCCGGATACGTCGACGACGCCGGCTCGTCCTTCGGCTCCGGCCACCTCAACAACGGCTCGCTCGACTACACGGCCCCCTCGTACGACGCCCACTCCTACGAGGAGGAGCTGTTCGACGAGAACCCCTACGAGTCGCCCCTGGCCGGCAACGGGGCGGACGCCGGTGCGGCGGGCACACCGGGCCACAACCGCCCGTTCCTGAACAACGGTGCGTTCCCGGGTCCCGCCGCCGACGGCTCGGGCGTCGCGGGCGCCTCGACGGGCGCCGGCACGGGCGGCTCGCCGACGGGCGGCGGGGGCGGCGGCGGTATGGGCGGCGGCATGGGTGGTGGCATGGGTGGCGGCAAGGGCGGCGGCCAGTCGGACACCGGTGAGCGCGTCCGCAACGTGATCGACGGCGAGGTGGTCAACAACCGCCGCCCGCGGCCCGGCGGGGGCCTTCCCCCCAGGAGCGGCCGGTACGCGGACGACGAGGTGCGGGTGGCGGCCGGCGGTCCCACGGCGGGCCGTACCCCCTTCCTGCCGCCGGTGGCCGGTGGCGGTGGCGGCGCGTCCTCCCCGCCGACCCAGACCGAGAGCGGTGAGCGTGCCCGTGACTCGTGGGTGCCGGAGGACGACGACGTGTGGGGCACGGACGAGGGCGGCGCGCCCGCGGTGATCGGACGATGACCGTTACGGGGGCGGGCCCCCGTCACGAACGTATCCACAGGAGCATTCGGAGAGGTGTCCGTTGAGCGAGTCGATGGAAGCGAAGCTGGCCCAGGCGATGGCCGAACTGACGGCCGTCCAGGAAGCCGTGGCGCGTGCCGAGGGCGAGCTCGGCCAGGCCTCGGCCACCATCCGTTCACGGGACCGCGCGGTGGAGGTCACCGTGGGGCCGCAGGGTGAGCTGACGGCGCTGAAGTTCCCGGACAACAAGTACCTGAACATGACGGGACCTCAACTGGCCTCCTCCGTGATGGAGGCGGTCCAGGAGGGGCGCTCACGGATGGCCCGTAGAGTGATCGAGGTCTTCGAGCCGCTGACGCGGGCGGGCGGCGGCGCGACCGGCCTCAGGGGCGTTGACATCGACTGGGACCGGGCCTTCGGCTCGGCACTGGACGATCCGGCCGGCGGGCGGCGGCGCTCCAGGGACCGGCTGCACGACGAGATCCACGAAGACACCGACTGACTCCAGGAAGCGAACCAGGGAGGTACTCATGGCAACGGGCAAGTACGTGGCGAACCCCGGTGGTCTGCGGCGGAGCGACGAGATGATGGAGTCGCTGCCGGAGCGGGCGAAGAAGATCCGGGAGGACTTCATCCGCGACTCGCAGACCTACCGCGGCTGGGCCGGATACACTGATCAGTTCGCCCACGGTGTCCTGCCGAAGTACGAGGCGAACAACGCCTCGTGCCTGGAACTGGTCACGGCCCTGGGCTCCGCGTTCGTGGGGCTCCGGGAAGCGGTCTGGGCCAACGGGCAGCACATCGAGGGCGTCCAGTCCTACGCGAAGGACCAGATCGGGCAGCAGATGTCGAGCCTGGACGGTCCCGGCGAGGACTCGAGCGGGGGCGGCAAGCATTAGGGCCTCTCGTTTGGATCAGGCTGGGCTCGCGGGGTCCGGCGCCGCACCTCGCCGCGTTGTCGTCAATCACCAACGCTCCGCGTTGCCTCAATCCTCCGCCTTGCGATGCACGACACCGGACCCCGCTCCCTGATCCAGCCTGATCCAAACGAGAGACCCTAAGTGGACGAGATCGACTTTCCACCTGACGTCAAGACGATGCTCTGGATCCTGCTGGGCGAGATGCCCCTGCAGGCCAGGGAGAATCTGGCGTGGGAAAGCCGTCATCTCTACCTTGCCCTGCAGAAGGGGCTGATGGACCTGCGCTCCGCCGCGCGGGAGACCATCCAGCTGGTCGAGGAGTCGTTGCCGCCGGAGGTGGCGCAGCCGTACATCGAGAGCGTGCGCATGCTCACCGATGAGCCCGGCGGCAACGATCCCGTCCAGAAACTGCTCTTCCAGCTGGACGAGCTCGCCAACGGCCAGGTCACCTACTCGCAGTCGATCCAGGGATCGAAGTGGGAGATCATCTCCGAGATCATCATGCTGCTCGCCGAACTGGCGCTGCTGGCAGCACTGATGGCGTTCACCGGCGGGGCGTCGGTGTCGCAGATGTTCCTGGCCAGGGCCCGCAGCAAGCTCGCGATCCTGATGATCATCGACCGGCTGCTGCGCATGACGCACATCGCGCCGTCCCTGAGCGAGGCGATCGAGGAGGCCATCCAGACGCTGGCGGTCCGCCTCGCGCAGATCGGTCTCAACACCGGTGGCCGCAGGCCCGGTGGCATCGACTGGAAGGACGTCGGGGTCGCGGGGGCGTTCGGTGCGCTCACCGGGGCGTTCATGGGGATCTTCGACATGTTCCTGAAGCCGTTCACGAACTACTTCAAGAACCTGCTCGACGACGTGTTCAACAAGTTCAACTTCAAGCCGGACGGCCTGCTGTTCAAGGGGCTGGTGAACGGTCCGCCGACCGTCGTCACGGTCTTCGTGGTCTCGGGCGCCGCCGAGAGTACGGCCGAGGTCATCATCAACGGTGCCTTCTACGACAACTGGAGCTTCAACTGGCAGACCTTCGTCGGGTCGGGCACCAGTGGCCTGTTCGACGTGGGTGCGGGCCTTGCCGTCGGCGGCGGGGCCGCGATCGTCTTCAACAATTACTTCAACAACAACAACCAGTTCACCGATCTCAACAACCTTCCCGCACCTGGCAGTCCACTGGGCGGCGGCGGTTCTGGCCCCTCCGGGACCGCGGGTCCCAATGTGCGGTCCTCGGCCGGCCCTGTCCCGTCAGCGGTGAACAACACTGCGTTCACCCCCGGTCCGGCGGTCGCCCTCCCCAACACGACCGTCTCGACCACCTTCCCGGGCGGGATAGGAAGCGGTATCAACCTGGCGCCGCCTCCGGCGCCGTACAAGCCTCCGGCCGCGCTGAACCCGACGCCCACCGGGGGCTCCGGTACCTCCGGGCCCGGCACGCGCTCGCCGATCGGCACGGGGACCACGGGCGGCACCGGCGGGTTCAACAGTCCGGACGTCCTCGACGGCGTGACCGGCGTGACCGGCGTGACCGGGGTGACCGGCACGACCGGGTCACAGGTTCCGTACCTGCCGCCTCCCTCCCCGTCCAGCTCTCCGTCGACAACCTCCCCCTCCACATTCCCGTCCTCGTCCCAGCCCGACCTCGCGCCGCTGCCGTCCGGGTCGACTACCGGGCCTACGTCGGGGCGCACCTCCCCGACCCCGTACGGCACGGACACCGACCTCACGACGCCGGACCTGTCGCCGGACCTGTCGCCGGAGCAGACGCCCGACCTGTCGCCCGACCTCGCGCCCGGTACGACACCCGACGGGACTTCGGACGTGCCGGGTTCGCAGGGTGACCTTCCCGAGGGGCTCACGACGCCGAAGGGCGCGCCCGCCACGCCGGGGGGCGCACCGTCCTCCTCCAACGCGGATGTCGATGTCGATGTCGACGTGGATGCCGATGCCGATGCCGACGTCGACGCAGACGCCGATGCGGGCGCCGCCCCGCAGGTGACGCCCGTGGGTACGCCGGCCGGCCCGAACGCGCCCGCGCCCGCGCCCGGTGCCTCGCAGGGCACGTCCGGTACGGGGAACCAGTCGCAGCGGTCGCCCGGTCCGCCGGACCAGAACGGTCAGCAGCACGGCACGGACCTGACGGAGCAGGACGGCGTCACCGAGCAGGACGGCCGACCGGATCCCGCCGACGGTCCCGGGCAACCGGGCACACCGCCGCAGACCGGGACGGAACCGCTCCCCGCCGATGCCGACGGGGAGACGGCCACCGGGCCCGGGGCGTCCGTGCCGGAGCCGCTGCCCGCCGGGCCGGACGGGTTCCGCACCTCCTCCGACGATCCTTCGGCAGCCACCGGACCGGTCACGCCCCTGACGACCGCGCCGACGCCGACCCCGCCCGCGACGGCGGCTCCGAACGCACAGTCGGCCGCCCCCGCGCAGCCGCCGTCGACCGGCCGGGCCGGTCCCGAAGCGGGTGCCGCCGCCGCTACCGGACAGGGGCGCCCGGCCCGGGGTGTCCCGGAGGCACCCGGTCCGATCGCGCCGCCCGCCCCGGTGCGGACGACCTCGGGCACGGACGTCCCGTTCCTGGCCGGGCAGGACGAAGGGCGGCCGGAGACGGCCGCGTCGCCGACTCCCGAAGAGACCGCGCCCGAGACCGAGACCGCGCCCGCTCAGGCCCAGGAGCCCGGCCCCAAGGGCAAGGGCGTGGACCGGGGCACGGACCTCGCCGCCGATCAGGCCCCGGACGGCATCAGCGACATCTTCCCGGTCGCCCTCGCCATCGACGAGGCGCTCCGGGACCACGACGACGCCCTCACCGCCTTCAACCGGGCCGCCCGGACCGCGGACCTGCTCAGCAGGCGGGTCGGCAGCGGCCGGGGAGGCAACGAGGACACCGGGAGGTTCCACGAGGCCCGGCAGGACGTCGAGCGGAGCCGGCGGCGGATCGACGCGGCCGTGGACCGGCTGCGCGACCTCGGCGCGGATGCCGCCGCCGACGCCGCGCTCGCCGCGATCGTGCCCAGGGTCCGCCGTACGGAATCCGAACGGCGGCGCACCGCCGCCCTGATCACCGCCGACGACCTGACCGGAGCCCCGCCGAGGCTGCCGGCCGACGGCACCGTCACCGCCGCGGAGCTGACCGCCGGCGGGGTGACGCCGGGCGGGGGCCTCGCCCTCCAGGCCGAGCTGAACGGATCCGTGCGGGTCCAGGACAGCGGACTGGACCCCGTCGGCCACGTCCGGGTGCTGATGAACCGGCCCGGTCCCTGGAGCGAGGCGCTGGACGCCGTCGCGGCCCGCGCCGCACGCCGCACCTGGCGCTCCGCCTACGAGGACTTCGCGCTCGCGACGTTCCGGGCGTCCGGAGTCCCGACCGGCACGGACCCGGCCGACGCCTGGGGGCGGGCGGTGTCGCTGGTGCTGCCGCTGGAGCTGCACCCCGTACTCGCCGACTCCCGCCACGCGGACGCCGAACTGCGCGCTGCCGTGCGGAAGGTGGCCGAACACCTCGCCGTACACGGCACGGACGCCGTCTCGGGCGCGGACCTGGCGCGTCGGACACGGCGTGAGCTGGGGCTCGCGCCGCGGCTGCCCGGCGGTGCGCCCGGGTTCTCCCCGGCGGCGCCGGACCACTCGCGGGCCGCCGCCGAGCTGGAGCGGCTGGCGCTGCTGGACGATCCCCGCGGTGACTTCGACGTGGACGGCCTGGTCCGGCGCGTGCTGCATGTCCCGGCGGCTGTCCAGGTGTCCGCCGGCCTCCATGCCGAGCTGTTCACGTTGGTGGAGAACGCGATGGCCGCCGGATGGTCCTCCAGCGTCGCGTCGTTGGGCGCCTACCACCTGGCGGCCGGGGGCGCCTTGGACCACGGGCGGCACATCGTCCTGGCGGACGGCTCGTACCAGGGGCTGAACCTGACGGACCGGCCGGTGGGCGTCGTGAACACCTCTGAGGTGTGGCAGCGGCGCGACGGCCGGTTCCAGGGCCCCATCGAACCGTTGTGGGACACGGATTCGGGTGCGTACGTGGTCGCGGCGACGGGTGATCACGAACAGGTGCTGATCCCCTGGGGCCAGGGTGAGCTGTCGGTCCCGTGGGGCGAGTTCGTGGAGCTGGTGGCCCGTGATCCGGGGCTGGCCGGGCTTCCGCCGGGCGTTCCGGTGGTGCTGGTGCTGAACCGCGGTGGTGACCAGGGGCTGGTCATGCCGCGGTCGTTGGCGTTCAGGACCGGCCGGAACGGGATCTGGGCGCACAGCGGCCAGGTGGCACTGGTCCATGACGCGGAGACCGGGTTCAGCAGGATCGTCGTCGAGAACCAGCGGGCGCGGAACGTGCCGCTCGGCGGCTGGTTCGGCAGTGACGCGGACGACCTCGGCCCGGACGGCGTCGTGGACGAGGGCTTCGTGACCGCCCTGGACGGGACGGTGATCCCGGACAGCGCGGTCAAGTCGCGGACGATCGCAGAAGAGGGCCGGTCGGTCGGCCGCGTCACGATGTCGGATGCCGACCTCGTGACCAACGAGCCGGTCCTCGAAGCCCTCGACGAGGTCTCCGGGTTCTCGCAGTTCGATCCGGTGACGTCACGGGAGATCGGTACCGCCGTCCCGCTCCTGGAGGACGGGCGGCCGGTCTACCGCTTTTCGCAGCACGGCATGCCGATGCGGGGCGTCATGGAGGTGACGGACGGCCGTCCGCCCGTCCAGGTGGACGGCGTGGAGACGGGCCGCTTCATCAGCCGCCGCCCGAGCATGCGCAAGCTCGGCGCCGGCGCGGTCATCGACCTGGGGTCGTGCTGGGCCGACGCGTTGGCGGAGGACCTGCCGTACCTGACGGACGCGGCGACACCCCCGTACGTCTTCGATGTGCTGGGCATGACGTCGTACGCCCAGGGGGTGGCGAACGGCAGCACCGCCGGTGTGCTGGCGGTGGACCGTGTCCACGCGTACCAGCGCAGCGCCGCGGGCCCGAAGGCGGGTGCGATGGCCGGGCCCTCGGGCGAGCAGGGGGCGCAGGTGCTGCTTCCCCCCGAGCCGCGGGGGGCCGACCTGGCGCGGACGGCGCGGTGGGCGGGGCTGCACTCCGGGGCAGGACCCGTGTCGCCCGAGGACGCGGACGCGACGACGCGGCTGGTGCGGGCGCTGCGCCGGTCGTTCGGCGGGCAGGTGGCGGCGGACCCGGAGTTCCGGACGCTGCTGCGGGGTGCGGGCGCGCTGGAGAACATGCGCCGGGCCGACCCGCACCTGCGGGTGGCGGGCCCGTTCACCCTGCACCATCTGCACCTGGTCGTGCACGCGCGCCATCAGCGCACCGGCAACGACGCGCCCACGCCCGACGAGATCCGTGCCGTGCTCCACGACGCGGCCCGCAGGGCGGACGAGGCCGCGGCCGGGCAGCTGACGCTGCACGGGTACACGCAGTTGCCGTCGTTCGACTGGGCCCTGAGGCGGCTGGGCGGGCAGGACCTCTCCGCCCTCGCCGCCGACGTGCTGCGGCTGCCTCCCGGGCAGGCCGTGACACAGGCGGACGTGAGCCGGCTGGTGTGGGGCACGGTCAAGGGCGCGGAGGCGCTGCGCGGTGTGCCGGACCCGGTGGCGTACGCGAGGAAGGTACTGCACCTGCCGGCGTCGGCCGAGCTGTCGGCGGAGGCGGCCGGGGACCGGCTGTTGTGGCTGATGGCGGGCGCCGCCGTCACGGGGTTCGATCCCTCGGACCCGGCGGATCTGGCCGCGTGGGACCTCGTGCGGAACGGTGCGTTGGACGACAGCACCCAGCTCATGACCCGTGGTGTGGCGATGGGCCGCAACTGGACCGGCCGGCCGGTCACCGGCGACATCAACACCCAGGGATACGTCCTCTCGCCGGACGGCACGGCCGGCAACGGCACGCCGTACGCCCCGGGTTGGCCGGGCGGACCGTCCGGCTCCCCGGCCGACGCGTACGTGATCTACGCGGACAGCGTGAACGGCCACGTGTCGATGCCGTTCCCGGATGGTTCGAGCCGGTGGGTGTCGGGCAGCGAGATCGCCGCGCTGCTGCGCCACGACCGGGTGCACCGGCAGCTCGCGCTGGCCGTCCCGCTGCTCATGGTCGGCACCCACAGCAACCCCGCCGGGCTGGCGCGGCACGTCGCGGGCCGCTCGGGCACGGCGCGCACGACGGTGCTCTCCGAGCTCCCGAGCGCCCCGGTCCTCGACGCGGCGCGCAACGAATACGTCATCGTCCTGGCGGGCGACCCGGCGCAGTCGGCGGCGCACTGGCAGACCGGGCAGCCCGCCGTCCTGCCCGGCACCTCCGACGAACAGGGCACCATCCACACCTTCGCCGGAGGGGACCGCCCGGCCGTGCCGGTGCCCGCTGTCGTCGCCGAGAGCTCGCGCACCGCCGCCACGGTCGTCCCCGCGCCGACGGTGGCACCGCCGGCCGAGGCGAACGTCGACCGTGAGCTGTCGCAGTACGTGCGCGCGCACGGCACCCGGCACGACGGGCACATCGGCCTCGTCATCCACGAGCCGACCCCGGACTCCGTGCTGGACGGACTGCACCGGCAGGTGATCCTGGCTCTCGGGGCCGATCCGGACAGCGCGGCGGGCCAGGAGCTGCGGACCACGCTGAGCGACGTGCTCAGCGCGGAGGAGGTCGAGCTGAACCGGCCCGACCTGCGCAGCCGGCAGGGCCACCGGATCACCGTCCGGCACGACGGCCGGGACCGGTCGGTGGACGTACGGCTCGCCTACACCGGTGCCGTGCGGTCGGCGAAGTACGGGCACAACGGCGACCAGCTCCCGGCGACGCTGCCCGGCATGCAGGTCGAGTACCGGGCCTCGGGCGGACAGATGTCCTCGGACGCGGAGGGCTCGGGCACCTTCCGTACCGGCTCGCTCCCCTGGACCGCGGTCTTCCCGACCGACGGAACCGGCCCGCTGCGCTGGCTGGACGGCACCTTGAACCTGACGGCGACGCACAACCAGCTGGCGGAGTCCATCACCGTCGGCGAGACGTTCCTCGTCCTGAACAAGCAGCAGGCCGAGGACCCGGCCCACCCGATCGACGTCGACGGGCAGTGGCAGGTCCAGGTGGACACGGACCGCGAGGACGCGGTCGGCAACTGGCAGCCCGAGCAGTCGCACGGTGCCCTCACCATCTGGTTCCACGAGCACCTCGCGTTCGACGACCCCGGCACCGGCGAAGAGCTGCCGGAACCCGGTGACGTGGGCGACCTGCCGCTGTGGGGTGTCGACAGCGTCGGCGAACCGCGCCGGCTGCTGACCGAGGTCCTGGCGGACGACGCCTTCGCGGACCTGCGCGACCTGCCCGCCGCTTCGGAGCGGGCGCTGGAGAACTTTCTGCACGAGCAGATGCTGCGCGGCACTCCGCAGCTCCAGATCGACGGCGGGGTGTCCTCCACGACGCTGCTGGACAAGGACGGCAACGCGATCGGCATGCTCCAGCTCACCGCGCGGATCGAACCGGGTGAGCCGCTGCGCAAGAGCCCCGAGGGCAAGGCCCTGCTGGAGACGTGGCTCACGCACACCTCCACCCTGGACCGGTCGGCGAAGTTCACCGCCGGCGTGGGGGCCGAGGTCTCGGGCGGGCCGACGTTCACCACCGACCGCGGCGCGGGACACCCTCGTGCCACGGAGTCGTTCGGTGGGAACTTCCTGGGCAGGGCCGGGGTCAACTGGCAGGTGAACGAGGCGCTCAACACCGTCGAGAGCACGACGATGACGCACGGGCTGCGCTCCAAGAGCAGCCATGTGCTCACCTCGGCCCGCGTCACCTACGAAGTGACGCTGCACCGGGCCGGCGGCGGGCGGGTCACCGGCAGGTTCGGGCCGTGGGACGACGGCCTGCGGCTGCGGATCGCCCAACGGACGACGATGCGCGGAACCCCGCCGTCGGCTGAGGAGCTGCGGGAGCCTCCCGAGCACCTGAAGAACCTGGAGAGCGTCGGATACGCCGAGACCCCCCTGAAGGTCGAGGGGACGGAGCAGATGTTCGCGCGGGCGGAGACGTGGCTGCGACAGGAAGGGTTCCTGCCGCCCGCCGAAGCCCGCGGCAGGACGAACCCGTTCCGGCTGGACGAGCCGCTGGTCCTGGCGCAGCTGGAGAACGTGCGGCGGCTGGCGCAGATGCGTTCGCGGTTCGGCCTGGCCACGGCGCTGGCGGACGCGGTGGACGGCGGGCAGCCGGTGTGGTTCGAGCGGCCGAACACGCTGACGGGCACCCGGCGGGTGCAGCTGCGGTTCTCCGCCACCGGGGACACCGCCCGCCCCTCGGTCCACGAGCGCAGGCTGCCAGACGTCCACCACGTCGGACTCACTTCGCACGAGGCGAGCGGCGGGCGGCAGCGCGGCACCGCGCTGAGCGGTTCGCTGGGCGGCGGCGGAGCGCTCGGCATACCCGTGGCGGACGGCGCCTGGGCGCTGAACCCGGGCCCGGAGTACCTGGGCACCAAGCAGCTCACGGACGCTTCCAACACCGGTGACTCGGTCGCGTACGACCAGTTCATCCTCACCAGCGCGAACGGCAGCGAACTCTTCCGAATACCGGCCAGGCTCGCCCTCGACTTGTACGAGGGCGCCGGTGACGACCCGCTCGTCCGCTTCGCCGACGAGCCGGGCGCGGACGCGGAGGACGGCGCCGAGGACGCGGAGGGGATCGTGCTGCCGGTCGCGGGCGCCGTCCCGCACACCGTGCCTGGCACCGTGACCGTGCTGGTGCCGCACTACCGCACCCGCACCCCGGACAGCGTCCCCGTGCCCGCCGCGCCCAGGGCGGGACACGTGATCCGGCAACCGGTCACCGACGGCGGGGCGACGGACGACTACCGCCGCCTGGACCGCGTCGATGACCGGGGCCACCCGCTGCCGGGGGTGACCAAGCTGCCGGTGGGGGCGCTCGTGGACACCTTCCGGGGCACCGCCGCCCTGACGGAGGCCCTGGGGCAGATCATCGCGGGGACCTACCCGGGGCACCCGGAGGAGGGGGCGGTGGGGCGTGCGGTACGGCGTGCCTCCGCGCAGCTGAACGACCTCGCCACGGAGACCGCCAGGCGGGGCTCTGCGGTCAAGGAGGCGCTGCCCGCGAGCCTGACCGGTGCCGTCAACCGGGTCGGCGCGGCCGCCGGCTGGGCCGCGACGCCGGTGACCTGGGCGGCCAGGACCTCCGCCGACGGGGCGGCGGCGACCTACAAGTGGACGTCCGTCGCCGTGGCGGGAGCCTCGCTGAACGACCAGGGGACCCTGGCGACCGAGGCCCGGCAGGGCGCGATCCGCCCGTCCCAGCTCATCGCCCGCGCCGCGCAGATCCTGGACGGCGTGCACGTGGTGGAGGGCCTGACCCTGCCGGGCATGGCGGCGGACCGGACCATGACGCTGGAGATCAGGGGCTATCTGACCAACCCCCGGCCGCTCGGCTCCGGGTCGCTCTACTCGGAGCAGGACGTCAACTCCGGTGACACCGCGGGCCGGCAGCGTGCCGTCGGGCGCGTCCACCAGGGAACCTTCCAGGTCACCGCGGTGCAGGCGCCGCCTCCGGCGCCCGAGCGGCTGGTTCACCAGGCCAACCCGATCGGCCGCTACGGCCACTCCCGCCGGACCGACGACACCAGCACGGTGGGTTCCACCACGAAGGTCACGCACGCCCTGGAGGAGACGGGCGACAAGCTGTGGATCGTCAACGACGTGACGCTGCTGGTGACGGTCAAGTGGGGCGTGCGCAACGTGGCCGGGAACGCCCTGGGCCTGGGCAGCTTCGAACCGGTGACGGTCGCGATCGACCTCGCCCGCGGCGTGACGTACGTGGCTCCCGCGCAGAGCGTGGCCCGCGCGGCGCGGTGGTTCCAGGGCATGGCGGGCATCCCGGCCCTGACACCGCCCCTGCCCGCCGTCCCCCTTCCCGCCCGCTTCGTACGGAGCCGGCAGCTGGGCAAGGCGGGCGTGCTCTCCGTGACCCAGCTCGACGACACGGCGAACCGCAGGGAGCGGCGCGACCGGCTGGGCCGGGAGCTGACCGCCCTGGTGGAGAGCGAGGCGCCGGGCTCCCTCCGGCCGGGACACGCCGCCCACCTGCCCGGTGTGGAGAGCGAGATCGCCCGCCGCACCGGGCCCGCAGGACTGCGCGCCCTGCCCGGACGCGGCCCCGGCGGCCACACGCGCCTGCACTTCATCCACAGCGCGTTCGGCGGGGTGCGGCTGGTCGAGGTGACCCTGCGCGCCGAGCCGATCCTGCAGACGCCCGCCCTGCGCGACGTACGCGGCCGGCCGGCCGGTGAGGGCAGCGGCCTGGAGCAGGTCGACACCCACATCCCGCAGGCGAGGGCCACGGCCGCCGGCGTCACCAGGACCCGTCAGCTCAATGTCAACGTCATCTCCCGCTACCCGAGGCCCGGCACCACCGGGCGCACCGACCGCGAGGGCCCGGCCCTCGGGCTGACCACCGCCAGGACCCGCACCGCCCGTACCGACACGGCGACGGAGGACCGGTTCTGGACGCGTACGGCACTCGGCGCCGACTTCGAGCTCGACTACCGCGTCACCGCGACGGTCCGCTCCCAGCTCGTGTGGGAGTGGCCGCCCAACATCCCCGGCGGCGTCTTCCAGGGCGGACTCCTGAACCTGTCCGGCCTCGAAGGCGATGTGGCCCAGCGGGTGCGCACCTGGATCCACCGCCTGCTGAACGGCCGGCCGGAGCGCACGATCACGGTCCCGGTCGCGACCGGACTGCGCTTCGTCGGCTCCGAGGCCACGGAGCCGCGTGAGCACGCCGGTCCCCGGCCCCCGGCCCTGCTCACCCGTCACCCGCTGGGGCTGTCGGCGGCCGACGCCGCCGCTCTGGGCACACTGCCGTTCGCGGGCGACGCGCGCCTGCTGCCGACCGGGCCGACGCCGGTGCACGAGGCCAACGCCGTACCGCAGCTGATGCAGGCGCTGCTCCAGGTCGCCCCGCGCACGGCCGCGTCCTGGGGCCTGCCCGCGAACGCCTCTGCGGAGGCCGTCGCCGTCCGCCTGGGCGAGCTGATCCAGTCCGGGGAGGTCAGCCTCGACCCGGCGCGCACTGCGGCCGGCCTGACCACCACGATGCCCGGCAGCTGGCCGCTCCAGGGGCCCGGCACCGCGCCGTCCCTGGAGATCGCCCTGTACAACCCGCGCTCGGCTTCGGACTCGGGCGACGGCGCCGTCGACCGGGTCCGCAGGCAGGTCCGCACCTCCGCGACGACCTCGTCGGCCGGCAGCTCCTTCGCCCTGAGCCTGAACCACCAGAGCAACTTCGGACTGCCGAAGGGCAACTCCCAGCTGGTCGGCCTGACCTTCCCGCTGCTGGCGCAGCAGCCCCACACCAACACCTCCGGCGGCAACGCCTCCGCCTCCCGGTTCACCAGCGTGCGGACCGGCACCGCCGCCGAGCCCGCCGACCGGCGCGGCACGCACGCCCACGAGACGCTGGTCGACACCGTCATCACGGTGACCGGTCCCGAGGGCACCCGGTACGTCACCGGGAGCCTCACCGTGCGGCTGTGGGAACGCGATGTGCTGGGCTTCGGTGTCGCCGGGCCGAGGCCGGGCCCCCGGATCTACGACGTGCCCGCGATGCTCGCCGGCCAGGACGCGGACGATCTTCGGGACTGGACGCGGCATCCGGTCACAGAGCTGCCCGGGGTGCTGGCGGACGGCATCGACGAGCAGGATGCGACGGCGGAGCTGTGGCTCGCGCTCGGACCCGATCCGGACGGCACCCGCCTGGCCCGCGCCCTGTTCGTCGGCTCCCGCACGGCCGCGCTGGCCGGCCGGCCGGTCGAACTGGTCGTCCGTACCGACCAGGGGCTGCGGCACTGGCCGTTCGCCGCCGACGGCTCCCTCGCCGATGCGACCGAGGCCACCCGGGGCGCCTGGGAGGGGATACGGGACGACGTCGGCAACTACCTCCGCGCGGTCCGGGCCGAGGCGACGGCACGGTACCGGGAAGACGTGACGGCGCGCCGGCAGCCCGGCGCGCTGCGGGCCCTGGAGTCCGCCGGCCGTGCCGTGGACACCGCCACCACCGCGCACCGGGCCGCAGACCTGGCCCGCGCCGACGCCGTCCGGACCGCCGAGGCCGCCCGCGCGGAGCTCGACGGCGTCCGGGACCGGATCGCCGACGCGCGGACGGAGATCGCGCGGCTGGAGCAGGCCGGGCGCGACGCGCGGACACTGCACGACGCCGCCGACGAGGAGGAGCAGGGGCTGCGGGAGCCGTGGCAGCGGGCGCTGGCCGAGGTGGAGCGCCTTGAGCGGCTCGACGAGACCTCCCCGGTGACCGGCCAGGCCGCCGCAGACCGGGAGAGCGCACTGGAAGCGGCCGAGGAGCGCGCCGACGCCATCCGGGAGCAGGGGATGGCCGCCCGGGATCAGCGCCTGCGGTACGAGCGCGAGTTCACCGCCGCCCGCGAGGCGGCCGCCGAGGCCAACGCGGCCCTCGACGGGGCCCGCGAGGAGGAGGGCCCCCTCGTCTCGGAGCTCGCCCGCGCCGACGGGGACGTGACCCGGGCGGAGCGTGCGCTGCTGCGGGCGGACGCGGCCCTGCGGCGCGCGACCAGAGCCCGCGACGCGATCCGGAACGAGGTCCGGGGCATCGAGCGGGACCTGACCGGGGCCCGGCAGGACCTGAGCGAGCAGGCGCGCCGTCACACCGAGGCGTGGGGGCGGCTGCCCGGCCTCGTGAGCACCCTGGAGACCGCCCGCCGCGCGGAGGGCAGCGGCACGGAGCCGTCGTTGCTGAGCTCCATGTCCTCTGCGCCCGCCCGGCCGACCCGCTCCGGCCGGTTCGGCGGGCAGCCCCTGCCCGCGCCGCCGCCGCAGGAGCGGACGGCGGCCGCTGCCGCCGCGCCCGCCGTGGCGCCGCCGCCCCCGGCCGCGACGACGGTGCGGCCCTCGCTGCCGGCGGCGGAACTGGCCGCCCTGGCCGGTCTGCTGCCCACGATGGCCGGGCCGGAGCGGACCGCCCGGCTGCTGCCGCTGTCACAGCGGGACCGCGAGGCCCTGGCCGCGGACCGGGAGCTGGTGGCGGCCCTGCGCCGGGGCCTGCCCGCCGACGAGTTCGCCCGCACGGCCGCGCTGCTGATGGTGGATGTCCCGGCCGGTGTCGACCTGAACGTCTCGGCGGGGATCGAGGCGCGGGCCCAGGTGGCGCGGATGCTGCGCTCGCCCGCCGCGGCGGAGCGGATGCTGAACGAGGGCGCGCGGATGATCGTGGTCCCGAAGGACGCGGCCATGACCTCGTTGGAGGCGTTCCGCACCGTCCGGGGGGAGTCGACCGAGGACTCGCGCCCCTTCGACACCGAGCGCGGCGTCCAGCTCGACAGGCAGGTCGCGGCCGCAGAGGAGAACCTGCTGGGGGGCACCACGAGCGTGCCGGGCGCGGGCCTCCACCACGACGGCTACTCCACGACGACCCACGAGTTCGCGCACGCCGTCCACCGCTACGGGCTGACCGGCAGCCAGCGGCGGCTGATCACAGAGGCGTTCGGCGAGAAGACGCGGAAGGGCAGCTTCACGGACTGGCCCGACGGGTCGCTGTACGACGACTCCGGCACGCACCGCAACTACTCCTCCCGTGACGAGTTCGAGTACTTCGCCCAGCTCACCAACGTCTACCTCTCGACGAACGCCGGGACGGACCCGTACACCGGCCTGCCCCGCAACAACGGGACCAAGTGGGTCCGTAAGCACGAGCCGAAGCTGCTGCCGCTGCTGCGGGAGCTGTACGGCCCCGACCCGAGGGGCTTCCATCCCTGGCAGTCCAACCCGCGGCAGGAGGAGGACGTCTGGGCGGGCTTCCGGGCGATGTGGGACACGGCCGGGGACGCGCTCGTGCCGCAGCCCCACGGCCCCGCCCCGGCGCCCGGACACCCGGTCGGGCCCGCCGCCGCGAAGGCTGGTGCCGAGGCGCGGGAGCGTGCCCGCGCGGCCCTGACGGCTCCCCTCGCGCCCCTTCCGGTGCTCAGCCGTGCGGAGCTGAGGCGGAAGGTGCGCGAGGTGGCGGACCGGGAGCCGGCGGGGCGCATGTCCGTCGAGCGGTGCCTGACGCTGCTGGGGGACCTGCGGGACAGCCTGTATCCGCGGGGTGTGCGCCCCGCTGTCACGTTGGACGGCTCGGCGATCCGCTCCGGCCCGGCGTCCTCGCTGGTGGCCGGGCCCGGGTGGCGCGGGGTGCGGTCGTGGGGCGCGGTGGCGGACGCGGTCCGCGCGGCCGGGCCGGGCGCCGTGGGGCTCGTCCTGGCGCGGCGTCAGGACGGCGCGCCGGGGCACGCGTGGGCGGCGTACCACCTCGGCGGGCCGGACGGTGTGGTGTGGGTGGACGTGTCGGCCCGTGCCGACCGCCAGGTGTCGGCGTTCCCGCCGAGGGTCTCGCCGTCCGACGGGCAGGCGCTGGTGATCGACCCCGCCGGGAAGGCCGTGGAGCACGCGCTGGAGGTGTTCGCGCAGTCGTCGTCGACGGCGGCCGCTCTGCTCGACCCGGCGCCCGTGCGCGGCTACGGCGCCATCGGCCTGGAGGTCGAGAAGCGCCAGGTGTTCCTGATCAGCGGGGGCGGCGACCTTCCCCCCAAGCTGGTGCTGGCCACTGCCCCCGGCTTCAAGATCGTCACCGATCACGGCGGGTTCTGGCGGACCGCCGACGGGCGGCTGCACCTCACGTACCCCGCGCTGCCACCGGGAGCGCCGAAGCCCACCCAGACCTCCTATCTCATCGGCGAGATCGTCATCGAGCCGATGGCGGTGCTGCCGGGCGAGCGGAGGCAGTCCCAGGAGAGTGCGCTGGCGAAGCTGGGGAGGATGGAGCGGGCGCTGGACGCCAGGGACGAGCCCGGCGCGGCCAAGGAGATCCCCCTGGCCAAGCTCTTCCCCGCCGGCGACGGCTGGACCACCACAAAGCGCGGTGACAGCATCCTGGTCGGCCCGACCCCGGTCAGGACGAGCCTCTCCTACGTCCAGCCCACCACGGGACTGCCCGCCCTGGGCCTGAGCGTGCTCCAGGACCAGGCGGCGGACCGGCTGCCGCCGGGGCCCTTCGGCTCTGTGGACGGGTCGAGCCGGGAATTCGGGATGAAGGCCCTCTCGGAGGTGCTGCGCGACTTCACCGGCCGCGAGGACGTGCCCGACGTGGCCGTTCCCTTCCTCGCGGTCATACCGGACGTCGACGACATGTGGGGCTATCTGCGCTTCGGCTTCGCCCACACCGTGGCCAGGCCGACCGGCGTCATCCTCAACCGGGGCCCGGCCCCGTTCATGGTCAAGAACGCCCTGGCGGTGGCGTCCCGGCCCTCGCTGGACCGTGTCCTGCGGGCCCTGCGGCCGCGCAGCCGGCAACTCCTCGACCAGCACCACGACGGCATCAGCACAGGTGTCGCCGCCACGCTCGCGAAACTCCTGGAGCTCTACCGGAAGGCCGTCACACCGGGGGAGCCGTTCTTCCCGGGGTTCTTCGACGCGACCATCGGCGACGTGCCCTCCCCCCGCGAGCACCTGACCTCCGTACTGACGGGACGCACCTCGCAGGGCCGGACCGTCACGCAGAAGCAGATGGTCGACATGGACGACGACCAGTACCCGACCCTGGACACCGACGACGGCAGGCTGGCGATCCCGCTGGTCCTCACCGAACTGCGGCACTTCGGCTACGACGGTCCGCTGATGACGTCCGAGGACATCAGGCGCGCCGTCGCCGAGCTGTCGCGGCTCAGCCGGGAGGCCTATCTGCGGGCGCAGATGTACGCGGCCCCGCTGCCCGAGGACGTCCTGCGCGAGTCCATCGGGCGGATCGTGGAGAACCCGGTGGTCCGGGGCCTTGCGGCCTTCGTGCAGATGGCCCTGCTGGCGGGGCTGCCCCGGGCCGGCGGCGGAGCCAACAGGCTGATGTCGGTGGAGGACAGCCAGCGGACCGCCCGCGCGCTGGGCGCCTACGCCCTGGGCACCCCGCTGCCCGCCGACGATCCCGTGCACCGGGCGCTCCGGGCGGCCGTCGACGAGGCGTCCGACGCCATCGACGGCCTCCCCCCGCAGCATCAGCCGAGGCTTCGGGCACTTGTCGATTCGGCGCGGGGCGCCCTCGGCATCCTGGCCGATCCCGGGCGGACGCCGCCGGTCCTGGAGTGGAAGGCGGAGATCGTCGCGCTCGACGGGACCCGGGTCCTGCTGGAGCGGGTGCTGACGGTCACCCACCGGGGCGCGGACGGGCGCTCCGTGGGGCTGTCCTCGCGGCCGGTGCAGGACTGGCAGGACGCTCACCGGCATGCCTACGGGGCGATGCCGGACGCGGGCGGGTTCACGCTGGTGCGGCGGGGGCCGGTGCCGTTGGAGAGCCCGCTGCAGCCGTTGCCGTTCGCCAAGGCGCGGCTGGTGGGCCTTCGCGGCGATGCCCGGGGCGCCGTGCTGGCGCTGTCGGACGGCAGCGACGCGGCCTTCGACTACGCGCGGATCGTGGACCTCCTGTTCGCCGTGGACGGCGATCTGACGGCGGCGCTGCCCGAGACGGCCGTGGTGGTGGCGGGGGCCGATCTGGCGGGTCCGCCGGTAGCCGATCCGCTGGAGGTCCCGCTCCCGGGCCAAGTGCTCTCCGACGGCTTCGACCGCTGGGTGTGGGGGACGGGGAGCGGGCGGGAGCCGGTCCTCGTACCGGGTGAGGGAGGTGCGCCGACGCGGTGGCAGCTGGCGGAGGGGGACTGGTGGGTCGGCTTCCGGCGTGAGCCGTCCACCGCCGAACTGGCCCGGCTCGCGGAGCGGGTGACCGGCGACCGCGGGCGTGCTCCGGCCGTCCGGCGCTGGGTGCGGGCGATCCGGCTGGTCTACGGTCCGCTGCTGGAGGACGACCGGGCGGCGTTCGAGGCGCTGTTGGGCGGGTTCTGGGCGCTGGACCGGGTGCGGGCGGCCAACGGCTCGGAGTCCCTGCTGACCTGGAGCGCTCTGCGGTCCGCGACCGGCGCGTACTTCGCCGATCGCGGGCAGCCGATGCCTCCGTTGCCGGTGGCTCTGCAGTTCCTGCTGGTCGAGGCGGCGGGTGCGGTGGGCGCCGATCTGGAGCTGTCCGGACTCCGGCTCACTCCTCGGTACCAGAGCGTGCGGGCCTGGGACGGGGCCACCCCGGACGCTGTCGGCGGCGGGGCGGCGCCGGACGCGGAGATGTCCCTCTTCGGGCCGACGCCGGGACCCACGACGCAGACCCCCGCGGTGGCCCCTGCGGAGACCGCCGCGGTGACCCCTGCCGTGCCCTCGGCCGTGACCGGAGGTTTCACGGGACCGAACGACGACATCCTTTCGGCGCGGACCATGATCGCCGGGCCTGCCGCGTCCTCCGAGACTTCCACGTCCTCCGCATCGCCCGCCCCTTCGCGGGGGCGCAGCTGGAAGACGGCGTCCGTGAGCCGGGTGCTGCCGGAGGTACGGGTCATCGAGACCCGGGCCGGCGACGTCCCCAAGCAGGTGTCGAGTGAGGCGGCGCCCTGGCCGCAGGACGCGTACGTGGTCTCTGCGGCCGGCGAGAGCGGGCAGGTGCGCCTGCCGGACGGCCGGGTGCTGGACGCCGAGGGGCTGGCCGACGCACTTGAGGCCGATCCCGAGCTGACGAAGCTGGCGAAGGACGTGCCGGTGGTGCTGGCCGTTCCGTTCGCGGGGGCGCAGTACCAGCGGACGCTGCGGACGGTGGCCGACCGGCTGGGGCGGAGGGTGTGGGGCCCCAGCGGTGACGGGCGCCTGATAGCCGACAGTTCGGGGGACGCGCACGTCGTGGTGATGGTCGACCGCGATCCGGACGCGCCGATCGGCCTGTGGATCTCGGTCGACCCCTCCGCGAACACGTCGTACGAGGACCGTCGGTGGACCGCGATGGACGGGACGGTGTTCCGCGACAGCGAGGTGGACACGCGGCCGTTGGCGGACGAGAGCAATGAGCGGTACGGCCGGCTGGCGGTCGCGCAGGGGGACGCGCTGCGATCCCGGGAGAAGCGCTTCCGGATCTTCCGCCAGATGCGCCGGCTGGTGCACCGGACCCACGCCGACACCGGTTACCAGGACACCGGTACGGAGCCGGTGTCGATGGCTTCGGCGGTGTACCTCTTCGCCGCGCACGGCTATCCGGGCCGGATGCGGCTGCCGCTCCTCGACGGCCGGACGGTGCTGCTGGACAAGCGGGAAGCCGCCGCGTACATCACGGGCCTGCGCGAGGTGCGGGAGCTGCCGCCGGGCCACCGGATGCATCTGGAGATCTGCTGGAGCGCGACGGACGGCGACCCGAGGCAGCAGCAGCGCTCGTACGCGCCCGCGCCGCATATCGACGATCCGCTGGAGGACATCCCGCTCATCGGGCACGTCGCGAATCTGAGCCGGATGGAGACGGAGGGCAGCACCAGGCAGACCGGCATGGACAACACCATGCGGGTGGCTCTGGAGGGCGCCGACGGTGAACGCGGCCGCCGGGTCGTCGCCCGTCCCGAGCCACTGGACCACGAGCTGGACCAGCTGGCGCGGGAAGCCGGACTGCACCTCGGCACGGGTGAGGCGTCGCCGGAGGTCCGGGCCACGACGCTGCGGCTGGTACGGGCGTTGCGCGAGGTGTTCGGCAACGTGATCGAGGATCACCGCGGCGTGGTGGGGGGCCGGTACGAGCGGGTGCTGAAGGGGATCGGCGCGCTGGAGCGGATGCGGGCGAACGATCCGGCGATCAGCGGGCTGACGCCGTTCCGCCTGGACATGTGGGCCTTCTTCGTCCAGGAGCACAGCGGGAAGGCTCCGGCTCCGGCCGGGTACGTGGCGTTGCTCGACTTCGCCGCGGCCCGGATCGCGGCCGATCCGGCCGCGAAGCTGACGGAGGAGATACCCGCGCCGGTGCTCGATCTCACCCTCAAGCACATGAGTGAGAACGGCATGGACAAGATGCGGTACGTGCAGTCGCTGCCGCCCGGCGCGCCGTTCACTCCGAGGCACGCGGCCTCCACGCTCTGGGCCATGACCCGTACGGCCCAGATCTTCCGCTCGATGCCGCCCGCCGACCGGGAGACGATGGGCCGCAAGGTTCTCCATCTGAATGTGGGCGCAGTGTGGGACCGGGCCGGGCAGGAGACCCTGTGGAAGCTGACGGCCAAGGCGATCGCGGAGGGCGCGGACGCCTCCGATCACGATCTGCTGGCCGCGCGTCATCTGAAGGAGGCCGGTGCCTTCGGCCCGGCGGCCCTGCTGCGGCAGGGGCCGAACGTCCAGGGTGTGAACTGGTCGGGTACGCCGGCGCCCGCCGGGGTCGACTGGGGCAGGGTGCGGCGGATCGCGCACGGGCCCAACGGCACGGTCACACAGCCGGTTCAGCCGGTCTGGACGGGTCCGGACCGGCCCATGCCGCTGCTGAGCGTGGTCGAGGTGGACTGGGCCGGTTCCCTCGTGCTGCATCTGCCGGGGCGGGCTCCCGTCGAGGTCTCTGAGGGTGAGTTCCTGGCGCTGATGGCGATGGACCCGGCGTTGAACACGGTCCCGCTGAACACCCCGGTGCTGTTCCTGACCACCGGCCCCGGGGCGCTGCCCGACGGGCTGCCGCAGCGGTTCTCCCAGCGCACCGGACGTCCGGCCTTCGGCTACGACGCGCCGATGATGCTGAACGCGCCCGATCCCGCCACCCCACTCGTGATCCTCGCCCTCCCCGACCCGGCCACCAAGAACCCGGGGCAGTGGACCGGGACCGTCCGGCAGTTCGCCGCCCCCGGCACCACCACCGACGCCGCACTCACCGTCTTCGGCACCGCGGCGGCCACCTCCGCCCCGCAGGCGGCGCAGCCGCTCCCGGGCCCCGAGGGCGCTGCCCCGGAGCCGTCCTGGCCGGCGCCGCAGGCCCGGCGGGAGTCCGGCGTCGGCACGTTCCACTTCGCTCCCGGAACCGTCCCGGAGGGCGCCGTCCGCACGGGCACCGGCCCAGGTGAGAGGGACGAGCGGTCCGGCATCGGCTATCCGTCCCCCGCCCGGATCAACGCCGCCCCGGTGTCCCCGGCCGCCACGCAGAACGCCACGCAGAACGCCCCCGGCAACGCCGCGCAGGACGCCCCGGACAACGCCTCGGAGGCGGACACCGGGACCGCTTCCGGCACCGGGACCGCTTCCGGCCCCGGCTGGGCGGTGCGGTCCTGGCGGCCCGCCGGATCGCCGGGCGCGGTGCGGTTCGCGGGCATGTACCGGGACCGCGAGTGGCGACGGCGCGGGGTGGCCCTGGAGTTCGCGTTCGCCGGGCACCTGGGCCGGACCGCCGGGCTCACCGAGTCCGTCCGTGACGCGGTGCGCCGGATGCACGGGGAACTCGCCGGGCGCCACGGCGAGGCCGCTGCCCTGCGGGCCTTCTTCGCCCCGGACGCGGTCGCCGGGAACCCGGCCGCAGAGCTGGAGCGGCTGCTAGCGCTGCCCCCGGGGCCGCTCGCCGTCGACGAACTGATGAGCGCGCTCACGTACGCCTCGTACGCGGGTCCGGGGCTGCCGCGCGAGGTGGCCGAAGCCCTGTCCCGGCCGGCCGGCCGGCGCGCGCGGTTCGCGCCGGGCAGCGCGTACCGGGAGGTGCACGACAGCCGGGGCCTGCGCCGGGTGGGCGGTGACCGGGGGCCCGCGCTGCGGCTGTTGCGGACCTACGCCGCGCTCGGCGCCTCCCCCGCACAGCTGCTCGCGTTCCGCGACGCGGTCATCGCCTGGGCGGTCCCGGCCGATCTGCAGTCGCTGCCGGAGATCCTGAGCGCCTCCCACCGGCTCGGCCTGGGAACCGACGAGGAACGCGACCTCGCGCTGCGCGACGGCGCCGGCCTCCACAACTGGGCCGCGGCCACCGCGGCGGCGACCGACGCGCCCCTTACCGACCCGGACACCCCGCCCGCCGAACCGCTCGTACCGCCGCATCGCGCCCTGTATGCCGAGCGCATGACGTTCGGCCAGGACATCACACGCAGCAGGCTCGCCCTCCCCGGCGACCTCGTGGCCCTGACCGCCGCCGCGCTCGCCGGGGACCCGCTCCCCGACACCGACCGGGGCCGGGCGCTCGGGACCTGGCTGAACCGCTACGGCGACGAGGGCAGGAAGGCCCTGGAGCGGCTGCACCCCGCCCATCTGACGGCCGTGCACCTCTACAGCGGCGCCGACTACCGGCAGATGAAGGCGTTCCTCAACGGCGAGCGGTTCGGCCCCGGCATGGGGCGCCGGCTGGTGCGCCTCAACACCTGGACGATGACCCGGAAGATGGCCGAGGTCGGCGCCGCCGACCTGCTGCCGATGACGCTCCGCAAGCAGCCCGGGTTCACCGCCCTGTTCGACGCGATGTGGGACGTGGACGACCTCCAGGACCCGACCCCGGAGGTGGCCGGCCTGCGGCGACGCCTGGACGCGATGGCCGACGCGCTGTACGAGGACCTGCCGCTGCACGTCGACATGGCGATCGAGGCCCTGGAGCTGCTGCCCCCGCTGAACCGGGACGTCTGGTGGGGCGACCGGGGGATGCCGGGCGCGCTGGGCGAGCCGCCGGCGGACGGACCGGTGTACGGCGGGAACGGGATCACGATGCCGTTCTTCCGCAGCACGGCGCTGGTACGCGAGGAAGCGCTCGGCTTCATGCACCGCAGCAAGGGCGTCCCCGGGGACGCGCACCGGGGGCTGGTGCACGTGGCGGGCTCGACGGCGCGGGAGGTGAGCCCGTTCGTGGTGCTGCCGCTGGAGACCGAGGCCCTGTACCCGCCGGGCGCCTCCTTCGGCGTCTCCACCCGGACGGTCGTTCCGGGCGGCCCGCGCACCGAGCCCTACGAGTCCGTGGAGGCAACGGAGGTGACCCCGCGTCACCGGATGCCCGGCGCCGCCCGGCGGATCGCGGAAGCCGGACCGGCGGACGAGCTGTTCGGCATCGGCCCCTCGACCGGCGCCGCCGAGTCCGGGGAGCGGCCCGCGCCGGTGCTGCGGCCCATCCACGGGCAGGACGGCGAACTCATCGGCGTGGCGTCGTTCGACGACGCGGACTGGGCGGTCCGGCAGGAGCAGTACGCCCGGCTCGGAGGCGCGCGGGGCTTCGTGTCGTGGGAGCGGGACGGCGAGGACCGGCCGGTCGCGACCGAGCGGACGCTGCCGGGCGGCGGCACGGCCGACGGCACGTTCTTCTTCGCGTCGCACGGTGGCCCCGACGGACTCGCCCTGGTCACGGAGGACGGCGGGGTGCGGCGGGACGACGGTACGTACGCGGGGCGGCTCCTGCGCTCGGCGCGAGAGCGTGGCGCCCGCAGTGTGACGGTGCTCGCGTGCGGCCCCGGCGACGTACCGCGCAGCGAGGCGGAGGCCCGCGCGCGGGCCAGGCGGATGGCGGACGGGTCCGGGCTGCCGGTCCATATGCCGGTGGGCCGTGCGGCGGTGTCCGACGGGCTGCCGCACCTGCTGGAGGACGCCGAGGGGGAAGCCACGGTATGGGTGACCGAGTACCCGGACGGCCGGCAGGGCCCCAGGACACCGGCCCCGGACGCGGGCCCCGGCGGGCGCGCCGCGTTCAGCCGTCCGGCGCGGGACCACCTCAACGTCACGGGCGGTACGCCGGACGCAGGCCCGGAGCGGCTCGCCGAAGCGCCCTGGGCGGTGTCGTCCTGGCAGCCGGCCGGGGCCCCGGAGACCGCCCGGTTCACCGGCCTGTACCGGGAACGCGAGTGGCGGCGGGCCGCCGTCGACTGGGAGGACTCCCTCGCCGAGGCGCTGAGCGAGGCCCCCGAACTCGCGGAGGCGGTCGGGGACGTGGTGCGCGAGGTGTACGCGGTGCTCGCCGAGCGGCACGGGGAGGACGCCGCACAGCGCGCCTTCTTCGCGCCGGACGAGGCGCCGCAGGACCCGGTCGCCGAGCTGGAGCGGCTGCTCGGCACGCCTGCGGGCCCGGAGGCGCTGGACGGCCTGATGCGGGTCCTCCTGCGCGCCGCGTACGCCGGCCGGGAGCTGCCCCGCCAGGTCGAGGAGGCCCTCGCCGGGGCCGGCGGCGGCTTCGGCCGGTTCACGGCGGACAGCGCCTACCGCGCGGTGCACGACAGCCGTGGCTTCCGCCGGGTGGGCGGTGAGCGCGGCCCCGCGCTGCGCCTGCTGCGGATGGCCGCCGCGCTCGACCTGCCGCCGACCGTGCTGCCGGCGTTCCGCGCCGCCCTGGCCGCCTGGATGATCCCGGGCGACCTGCAGTCGCTGCACGAGGTGCTGCGCGCCTCCCACCTGATCGGCATGGGCACCGCGGACGAACGCGCCGCCGCCACCCGGGACGGCGCCTCGCTGCACACCTGGGCGGTGGGCCACTTCCTGGGGAGCGGGCTGCTGCCGGCCGACCCGGACAGCGGCGCGCTCGACGCCCTGGCCCCGCCGCACCAGGTCATGTACCAGCAGCGGATGTCGTTCCCGTTCGAGGTCACCGGGACGATGGACGTGCCCGACGCGCTGGTCGCGATGGCCGACGCCGCGCTCGACGGCGCACTCCCGCCCCGGCCCACCGGCAGGCTCCTCGCCATGTCCGCGTGGCTGAACCGGCACGGCGAGCGCGGCGTCGAGGCGCTCCGACGGCTCACCCCGGCCCATATGACGGCCCTGTACCTCTACAGCTCGTACGACTACCGGCTGATGAAGGCGCTGCTCAACGGGGAGCGGCTCGGACAGGGCGTCAGCCGTCATCTGGTGCGCTTCCACACCTGGCGCTACATCCTGGATTCGGCACGCGAGGAGGAGCTGGACATGCCCCCGCTCACCCTGGTGAGCCGGCCGGAGTTCACCGAGCTCTACGAAGCACTGAGCGAACTGCCCGATCTCGATGCGCCGAGCCCGGAGCTGGCCCGGCTGCGGCGCCGCGTCGACACGATGGCGGACCGGCTGCACGGTGAGCTGAAGCTGCACATCGACATGGCCGTCGAGGCGCTGGACATCCTGCCCCCCGTCGGGCGGACCGCCTGGTGGGGCGAGCGCGGGGCGCCCGGGCCCGTGGACGCGCCGGACGTGAACGGCCCCATGTACGGCGAGGGGACGATCGACGTGGCGTTCTTCCGGAGCGCCTCCCTCGTGATCGGGGAGGCGGTCGAGTTCGCACTCGGCGACAAGTCCGTTCCCGCGGGTTCGCACCGCAAGCTGATCGAGATCAGGGACTCGACCGCGCGCGACGGCGTGCCCTTCTTCAAGCACCTGTCGGAGGGGGAGGCGCTGTATCCGCCGGGCATGCGGTTCGACGTCGTCGGCCGGCGGCTCGTCCACACCGAGAAGCGGCCCCCGATGCTGAGCGAGGTGGTGGAGGAGGCGACCCCGGTGCCGGACAGCCTCGCCGCGCTGCCGCAGGACGGCCCGCTGCCCTTCACCCCCGCCGAGTTCGCGGACCCGGACGGGGAACTGTTCGACCTCGGGACCGGGCAGCCGTCCGCCGACGAGGAGACCCGGGCCCCGGCGCGGACGTACGACGAGGACACCTCCGCCGACGGTACGGCGGCAGCGCGGACGGCCCCGTCGGAGGCTCCCGCGCCCGGCTACCGGCGTACCGGACCGGACTCCGTCGAGTTCGGCGGCACCGTGTTCGCGCTCCACGAGTCGCCCGGAGAGGGCGACCGTAGCGTGGACACGCTGCTGTTCGCCCTCCGGTACGTGGCCACCGACGCGCTGCGCGCGGCGGGCGTCGAGACCGCCGGGGAGTTCCGCGACTGGCTGGACCGCACCCTCACCGCCGACGACGTGACCGAGGTGGCGGTGGAGCCGCTCGACGGGGGCCGGAGCCTTCCGCTGGGTCTCCTCGACCGGATCGGCGTAGCGCTCCCGGTCGATCAGCGTGCGGAGGCGATCCTGCTGGGCGACCGGTTCCCGGCCGCACGGATCTCCCCGGACCCCGTTCAGCGTCTCCGGGCGCTGCTCAGCGACCCCTCCTACGGGGGCGAGGGCGTGGACGTGCCGTTGGTGCCGCTCGTGGCGGCGGCGGCTCGCGGGCTCGGCGTCGCGGTGGCCGTGGCGGGCCCGGACGGCACGACGACGCTCCACGGCGAACCCACCGCGGGCACACCGGCCGCCCTCCTGGTCCGGGACGGGGACCGCCTGCTCGCCGGACTGCCGGACGGGCCGGACGCCACCGCCACCGCCACCGGGAGCGAGGCACGGCTGCGCCGGGTGGCGGACGCCCTGACCGGCGCGCCGCTCCCGGTGCGGGACCTGCTGACGGCCCGTCCGGCGCCGGAGTGGGTCCTGACCCGCATCCGCTACGCGCGGGAGGCGAAGCGTTTCGAGCAGCGCCTCGGCCGGTATCTCGGCGGTCACGAAGCGGCGAACGCCCAGCTCGGCGTGATGGTGCGCGAGCTGTGGGAGCGGGCCGCGGCGGTGGGCCGCTGGTCGGAGCTGGGCTCGGACGACCCCACCGTGGACGGCGCGGTGGGCACCGGCCGGGAGCGGCTCCTGGCGGTGGTCGAGTCGGGCAACCTGCGGGAGCGGATGGCAATGCTGTGGATCGGTGCCCAGTCGCCGGACGGGCACGGCGGACTGATCTCGGACCTGCTGGGCAGCCCAGACCCGAACCCCGAGGTGATCACCGCCGAATACCGGGCGTCGAGGCCGCAGTCGGCGGCGATGACGGCCTACACGGCGCTGAGCGGGCGGCCGGACCGGACCCCCGGCGAGCAGGCGCTGGTGGACGAGGCCGGGCGGACGCTGCGCACACCGGTGCGCCCCGAGGACCTCTCGCCGCCGCTGAGCGAGGCCGAGCGGGCCCTGACGGGGCAGGCGGACCTGGCCCTGACGGGGCAGGCGGACCTCCCGTGGATCCCGGGGACGAACCGGTTCCACATCGCGATGAGCACCCCCGTGCAGTCCGACGCGGAAGCGGACGGCAGCCTGGTCCTGGCCGGCACCTCGGGATCGGCCCACCGGCTGATGTCGCAGGCCGCGAAGATGCGCGAGGCATGGGGCCTGGACGTCGATCTGGGCCTGGTGCGGCTCGGGGTGATGGCCGAGATGCTGCAGGCGGAGCACCACTCCCTGGACGAGATCATGCGCGGCTCCCAGCTCGTCCTGGACCGTCTGCGGCGGAGCGGCAGCCCGGAGCCGGCCGAGCTCGACTACACCGGCAACTGGGGCCGTTACTGGCGCATCGCCCCGCTGACCGAGGCGGAGCTGCGCGCACACGTGGCCACGGACGGCCGGTTCCCCGACGAACACGCGCTGGGCACGGCGCCGGACCTCCCGGGCGACCCGGAGGCACCGGATCCGCCGGGCGACCCGGCCGTGATCGCTTGGCTGGCGGCCCATCAGAACTCCCTGGAGGAAGTCCTCCAGATCCTGGAGGCGCTGAGCCCGGACATCCTGTCCGGCCCCGACGACGGGGTCCTGACCGAAGAGCGGCTGGAGCGGCTGATCGACGCCTGGCTCCGCGCGCGGGGCCTGGACACGTCCGGCTCCCTGGCCGGAAAGCTCCGCCGCATACTGGACGACCGCGCCTAACTTCCCAGCGAGGAGCTCATGAACGACAACACCGCCGCCGGTGCGCCCACCGCGCGACCCGGGCCCATCGACGACACCGCGCCGCCGGTCCCCGCGGAGATCGAGGAAGCCGCCCGGCTCGCTCCCGACCACTGGCTGGGCATGGTCGACCCCGCGTGGTCCGGGAAGGGCGAACCGCCGGACTGGGCGGTGGTGGGCCAGTGGCGGTCCGGCCCGGACGGTGAGATCGAGGAGTGGCGCGCCAACGAGGGGTACCGCCCCTCGCCCCAGGCGCTCGGCTGGCCCGCACCGGCCGACCCGGTGGACGAGGCGGTCCAGCTCGCGGCCACCGGGTACGGCCCGGGTGAGGCGGTGCCGAGGGCGCTGGCCGGGGCGGAGGTCGCCGTCCTGCTCGGCCCCGGCGGCAGCCCGCTGTCGGCCACCTCTCCCGAGGGGGCGTCGGTGGTGCCCGTCTTCACGTCCCCCGGTTATCTGCGGGCGGCCGGGCGCTTCGGTTACGAACTGGCGCCCGTGGCCGAGGTGGTCGACCGGATACCGGACGGCCACGTGCTCTACCTCAACCCGTCGGGACCGGTCGGCATGACCGTGGAGACCGACGCCCTGCGGCAGGCGGTCGACGCGGCGGCGCGCGGGGCGGACGGTTCGCGGGACGGGACGGACCCCGCATGACGAGCCCTTCCGACGCCCCGGACGAAGGCGCGGGCCGCTCCGGGACCCTGGGCGGTCCGACCGCCGTGCTGAGGGGGCGGCCGGGGTTCCGCGAGCCGCCCGAGGACTACGTCAGGGCGGCCAGCCAGGCCCCCGGCCACTGGATGTCCGTGGTCGACCGGCACTGGAACGGTGACGAGGACGAGCCCCCGCCCTCGTGGGCGAGGCTCGGGCGCTGGCGGAGCGACGGGTACGGGGAGATCGTCGAGTGGGAGGAGAACCCCGGCTACCGTCCTTCGCCCGACGCGCACGGCTGGCCGCCGCCGGTCAGCCCCGTGGACGCCGCCGTACAACTGGTCGCCACCGGCTACGCGTCGCAGGAGCTGTTCGCCCTGATGCTCGCCGACGCCGAGTTGGCGGTGTGCGTCGACGGGAACGGCGGCCTGACGGTGACCGAGGCGCAGGACGGTACGGAGGCGGTGCCCGTCTTCTCTGCGGCGCCGGAGCCGGCGGCGGGGGAACTGCCCGTGCACGAGGTGATGTCCGTGCCCGAACTCCTGGACCGGCTGCCGCCCGGAAGGGAAGTGCTGTTCCTCAGCTCGTCCGCCCCGGTGGGGCAGCTCGTCACGGTGGCCGAACTGCGCGCGGGCAGGGCCGAACTGGAGGAGTACGAGGCGCAGGAGCCCCCCGACACATGGCCGGCCTGAGGTGTTGTGCGGGTACGGTTGACCATTGAACGGTGGAACGCGGGGGCGGAGCACGGCGTCTCTCCAGGAGTACGAACCGGGCATCCGGGTCCCGTCGGGCATGCCGGGAACAACGTTGTCGTCGGGGTGGGGGCCAGGGTCCTGTCGGGTCGCGTCCCGCGATGTCATGGGAGGTTCACACTTCGGATCCCGGTATGTCATCGCGGGGAAACCGGATTTCGGGGTCGGCACCACCAGACTGTCAAACGATGAGGGTGAGTTCGAAGGGATGGACCGTGTCTTCTGTGTCGGGAGTGCCCGCCGGTGACTGAGTACGACCATGGGTCCCTCCCCACGATGCCCCCTCCGCCCGAGCCCTTTCCCGCCGACGGGGACGCCGGGGCGATACCGGTGTACGGGCGGCTCGTCACCGAATCCGCCGACGCCACGGCATCCGCCGCCCGCACCGAATCCGTCCCCCTCACCGAATCCGCCGACGCGGCCGGGTCCTTGCCCGAGCCGCCCCCGGAAGTGGTCGAGGCCGCCCGGGGACTGCCCGGTCAGTGGCTGAGCGTTCCCGATCCCGCCTGGTCCGGTAAGGGCGTGCCGCCGGACTGGGCGGTCCCGGGCCGTTGGCGTACGGATGCCACGGGCACGATCGTGGAGTGGGAGGACAACGCGGAGTACCGCCCTTCCCCGGAGGCGCTCGGCTGGCCCAGGGCCACCGACCCCGTCGAGTCCGCCGTCCAGCGCGCCGTGACCGGCTACGGCCCGCCCGGCGAGGTGCTTCGAACGCTGGCCGCCGCGAAGGTCGCGGTGCTCCTCGGCCCCGACGGCGAGCCGCTGGCCGTGCGCTCTGCGGAGGGCGAGCCCGTGGTCCCCGTCTTCACCGCCCCCGCGTACTACCGCGTCGTCGGGACGTTCGCGGCCCGGGTGGTCCCGGTGCCCGACGTGGTGGAGGGACTGCCCGAGGGCCACTCCCTCTACGTCAACCCGACCGGCCCCGCGGGGATGGTCATGGACACCGGGGCGCTGGCCGAGGAGATCGCGGCCCAGGAGAGCGGTGCGGCCCGGCCGGTGCCGCCAGAGGAGCCGGGCGGGGCGGGAACGCCGCGCATCCACGCGACACGGGTGGGAGACCCGGCGGCCGCGCCGGGCCCCGACCCCTCCACGACCGGTGCGCCGGCCGGCGGAAGGCCGCAGGAGTGACTCGCTGGGGTGGGCCCTTCGCGCGGCGCAGAGGCGACCGCTCCCCGGCCCCCGTCGAACGGGCCGCCACGAACCGACCGGAAGCGGCACCGGAGCGACTCCTGCTGGAGGACTACGACGGCCTGCTGTTGCTCCGGACCCCTTCGGACGACACGCTCACCGCCACCGATGTCGCCGATCTGGCGCGCAGCATGCGCACGGACGACGGGACGGTGACCGTCATCGCGGGGGCCGAGGGGGCGCAGTCCGCCGCCTTCTGGCCGAGGCTGAGCGAACTCCTCGACTCACTGCGCGACTCGGGTACCGAGTCCGTACAACTGGTCATGGCCGGTGCCGGGCGCGACATCAAGGACCGGCCCGCCACCGCCCGCCGGATCGCCGACGGCTGGGGATTCGAGGTGAGGGCCCCGGACGGGCCGCCCCTCGTCGTACCGGGCGGTTCGCTCTTCGTGCCCGTCACGTCCCGCGCCAATGGGCGTGCGGCGGCGGGCGGTTGGTGGCGGTTCGCTCCGGGTGCCGAGCCGGAACCGCTGGGCCCGCGCAGCCCGGAGCCGTCCTGGCAGTCCGCGCTGCGCGGCGTGCCGTCGGGCACGGCCGGCGGGAGCGTGGTGGAACAGATCCCGGCCGGACTGCTGGTACGGCCCGCAGAGGCCGCTCCGGCCCAGCCGGGCGACCTCTACCACGCCGTGCCGGTCGACGCCCGGCGTCCGGCCGTGGTGATCGGTGTGCCCTACGGCGAGGACGTATCGGCAGAGGAGGTCGCCGAGGTACTCACCGCGCTGCCGGAGGGCGTCAGGTCCGGTGTACGGCTCGCGCCCGGCGGGCGGCGGGACGTGCTGTCGCTGGCGCAGTCGGTGTCCGACCGGCTGGACGCCGATGTGGAGGTGATGACGGGGCTGCCGCTGGTCGCGGCGGGCGGTCCGCTGGGGACGTACTCCATACGGTCGGTCCTGGCCGCACCGGACGGTACGCCGACGTGGATGCCGTTCGTGGACGCCGTCGTGTGCCGGCCGCCGGACGAGAACGGCCGTGCCCGGCTGCCCCGGGTGCTGCGCTGGACCCCGCCGCTGCCGGGGCCCGCGCGTCCGGAGGAGGGTGTGGTCGGCCTGACCGACCGCTGGCAGGTCACCGTCACCAGGGCGGGCCTGTGGGTCGGCCTGCGGGGCGGCCCCCCGCTGTCCCCCACGGCACGTCAGGTGGACCCGGGCGGGCCGGTGATCGAGCTGGGCATGCCGGGCGAAGTCATGGACGCGTCCCTGTGGCCGGCCCTGTCGGGTCTGTTGACAGCCCTGACACCGGCGCTGCGCGAGCGCGCGACACTGCACGTGCACGGCGTGTCCCAGGACGGTGGGCATGCACTGCGCCGGCTGGCCGCCCAGCACGGCTTGCGGACCCTGCGCTACGCCGCCCCCGCCCCGGCTCGCGCCGGGCTGAAGCCCCGGGTCCAGGCCCGGCCCGGCCCGGCCACCACGACGGCCCCGACAGCCACGGCTCCGACAGCCACGGCCGCGGCGCCGTCCGCGCCGGTGCGGACACCGTTGTCGACGACGGGACGATCCGGCGGGCCGGTACCGGCATCGGTACCCGCTTCCACACCCGCGTCTGTGTCTGCGCCGGCCCAGGGGATCCGGCCGGGCCCCGGGCCGGGGCAGGGACCACAGACGCAGTCCGCACAGCCGGAGCTGCCGGTCCAGCCCTCGCAGGCGGGACCGGGGCGTCCGGGGCGAGCCGCCGGATCGGGCTCCGTCCCGCCGGCGGAGGGCGCCGGGCGGGTCGCACGGGCGGAACGCGCCAGGCAGTTGAGAGAAGCCATGGCCACGGGGACGGCGGCGAGCGCCGGGGCAGGGGCGGACGCCGGGACTCCTGGACGGTCTGTTGGACCCGGCTCGGCCGCAAGGCCCGCAGATCCGGAGTCACTTGGGGTGCCCGGAGCGTCCGGAACATCCGGGGAGCCCGCGGCGACGCAGGAAACCGGTGGAGAGGCCGAGGAGTTCGACTGGTCGGACGAGGGCGTTCCGACCGGGTCACTGGGGCGCGCCAGAAGGGCGGAAGCAGCCGGGGTACGGGCATCCGGCCCGGCGGCCGGCCCCCCGACGCCGGGCGAGGAAGCCGAGGACGGGGACGAGTCGGGCTCGGCCGGGACCGATGTCCCGGCACGGCCCGCCGACCCCGGTCGAGCAGACGCCCCGCAGCGGACAGCCGAGCCGAGCGGGTCCGTTGAGCCCGGCAATGCGGCTGAGCCCACTGAGCCCTCTGAGCCCTCTGAGCTCACTGAGCCCACTGGGCCCGGTGATTCTGCTGATCCCGGCTCCGAGGCGATCGATGGAGCCGTGCCGGCCGACGAGCCGGAGCTGAACGGCGCGCCGACCCACGCTCCGGTCCACGGGCCGGGCGCGGACACGAAGAAGGACGACCCGTCCGCACCGGACGACCCGTCCACGCCACCCGCACCGTCCGGTTCTGGCGAGCCGCGAGAAGAGGGCCGCGACGCGCTCGACAGGGGCGCTGACCAGGCAGAAACCGGCGAGGCACCCGGCCGGCCCGATGGCGTGCCCCCGGCGGAACCGGTGCGCGCGGAGTCCGGAACACCGGCCGAGCCGGGGCCCGCCACGCCTCCCACATCCCCGGGGGCCACGGCATCCCGGGACGAGGCGGCCCGGGTCCCGGACACCTCGATGCCCCCCGGCGTCCCTGAGGCCGCGAACACGACCGATATCCCCGATATCCCGGACACCCCTCTGCCGCCCGTCCCGTTGGAACCCGGCCACCGCAGTAGCGAAGCGGAGCGGACCGCCTTCCGCGCGCTCGCGGACCGGGCGTGGGACCGGCACGGCGCGGCCGTCGCCAGGTCCCTCGCCCGGGTGCCCGCACTGCGCGGCAAGGAACAGGAGGCGGCCCGTGCCGATCTGATCGCGCTGCGGATGTATCTGCTCACCCCCGAAGGCCCGTTGAGCCATGGCGCGGTGATCCGTGCCCTGCGCGACTACGAGCCCGACATGCTGCCGTACGGCGCCTGTGTGGCATCGGCACTGAACAGGCTGCCGTCCTACCGGGGCGCCGTGGTGCGCGGCACGGGCAGCGACCCCGCCTCCGACGGTTCCGGCGTCCCGGCGCTGCCCCGTCCCGGGACTCTGCTGCGCGATGCGGCCCTACTGAGCACCACGCCGCTCGATTCCGACCGTGCGGCCATGATGCCGGGTGGGAGCTATGTCATCTGGTCGGTGGCAGGCCGTCGTGTACGGCAGTTGTCCGACCACAGCCGTGGGCCCGAGGAGGTGGTGTTCGCCCCGGGAACCCTCTTCCGGGTGCTGGACGTCCGCCGGGACGGCCCGTCCGTACAGATTTTCTTGCGAGAACTGACCGGTCCTGCCACGGCGACCGCGCCCGATCCCGATGCGGACCGAGCCGTACTCGCCCGGATGGACGATGTCGTGCGCGGGCGCTCGACGACACCCGCGGGCACCGGCCACTGGCCGGAGCGCTGCGCCGGTGCCGTGGGGGCCGGGCCGTGACGCGACACCCACCCAGAGATGAGTAAGGAAATTGCATGGCACGTGAGCATGATCCTTCCAATGGCATACCGTCACGGTCCGGCACGTCCGCGGGCGCGGGCGCATCCGGTAACGCGCCGGTGTCGGTCCGCCGGGCGGTGACGATGCAGGGAGCAGCCGGGGACCCGGGCGATGCGCTGGCCCCCGGTGGAGCTCTGACGCCGGGCGGCGGACGGAGCGGTGGCACGGACGCGTCGTCCACCGGGCCCACCACGAACTCGACCGCCCGTACGCCGAGCCCGCCGAGTAACGGGCCGGAGAATGAGGGCCCGGTGAACGAGGGCCCCGAGAACAAGGGTCCCGAGAACGAGGGCCCAAAGAACCAGGACCCGGGGAACGAGGATCCTGAGAACCAGGACCCGGAAGGCAAGGACTCCGGGGAGGAGACCGCCGAGCGTACGAACGCCGGCGAGGCCACCGGCACCGCGGAAGGCGGCGCCGCCGCCATCGGCGCTCCGGAGGCCCCGTCCACCGCCCCGGACGCAACCGGGTCGGCTGCCACGGGCCAGGCTGAACCGTCCGCCTCCTCCGTCCCCGCTTCTCCCGAATCCTCCACCTCCACCTCCACCTCCGCCGCTGCCACCGCGTCCACGTCATCTCCGTCCTCCCCGGACCCGACTACCGGTCCGACGGCCGTCAGGACCGTCGGCGCGGGACCGGACGAGGCCGTGGCCGCGGGAGCGGCGGGCAGCGGTGGCGCGGGCGCGAACGCGCACGCGGACGGCGAACCGCCCAGCAGCCGGCCCAAGAAGCCGATGCTGGCGGCGGCGGCGATCGTCGGAGCGATACTGATCGCGGTCCCGTTCCTCGTGGCCGGGCAGGACGACCGTGAGCCCGAGCAGACCCGGACGCAGAACGCGGCCGGCACGCTGCTGGGCAGCGAGCGCTCCATCGTTCCGGACACGTACACGAGCGAGTCGCCGTCTCCCTCCGTCAAGCCGAGCAAGAAGGTGAAGGAGAAGGAGAAGCAGGCCCCGCCGCCGGCCCCGCAGCAGACACTCACGCCTTCCCCGAGCGCGTCCGAGAAGGCCAAGGTCAAGCCCAAGAAGAAGCCCAAGCCCAAGGTCAAGGAGCTGACCGGGGCGGAGAAGCTCCGCCGGTGGGCCAACGGCCGTTCCGGTGTGCAGAACACGGTGATCAGGAACGCGTCGACGTCCCAGTGCGTGGACATCGCGAACTACGGCAAGGGCAAGCCGACCGCTCCGGTCAACCAGTACCCGTGCAACGCCACGACCGCCGACAACCAGCTGTGGAGCCTGGACATCGTGCACAAGAGCGGCGGGCCCCAGAACGCCCCCGTCTTCCTGATCCGCAACACCAAGGACGGGCTCTGCCTGGACGTCGGCTACTACGACGCCAGGCCGGCGGGTTCGAAGGTCAGCGAATTCAACTGCCGTGCGACCGGTGACAACCAGCTCTGGTGGCTCGACCCCCGCGGGGACGGGACGAACTGGATCCGTAACGTCGTCAGCAACGACCTGTGCCTGCGCCCGACCGGCGGCGCCTCCGCAGGCAACGACGCCCGGCTCGTAATCGCCCAGTGCGGTGCCGGCGACCACTGGATCGTCTGAGGGCCCGCTCCCACGGGTCGGTGGCCCACGTGTCCCCGCCTCACCGTTGCACTCACCTGCACCGGGGAGGCGGGGACGCGCTCTTGTGCGGCACCGGGAACGAAAAAACCGTCCCCGGCCTGTTCTCACAGGTCGGGGACGGTTCCTCGTGGCGGTAGCGGAGGGATTTGAACCCTCGGTGAGTTTCCCCACACTCGCTTTCGAGGCGAGCTCCTTCGGCCGCTCGGACACGCTACCGAGAGAGAGCTTAGACCATCTCGGCCGTCCGTCGAAATCCGATTCCCGGTGGCACGGCCCCCACGCGGGGGTGCCAGGTCAGCGGTGGCGGAAGAAGGCGGTGAGAGGGGCCGCGCAGTCGGCTTCCAGCACTCCGGGGATCACCTCGGGGCGGTGGTTGAGCCGGCGGTCGCGCACGACGTCCCAGAGCGAGCCGGCCGCTCCGGCCTTCTCGTCCCGGGCCCCGTAGACGACCCGGGCCACCCGGGACTGCACCAGGGCGCCCGCGCACATCGTGCAGGGCTCCAGGGTGACCACCAGGGTGCATCCGGACAGCCGCCATTCGCCGAGCGCGGCGGCGGCCCGGCGCAGCGCGAGGATCTCGGCGTGGGCGGTCGGGTCGCCGGTCGCCTCGCGTTCGTTGTGTCCCGCGGCGAGCAGCGCGCCGTCCGGGGCGAGGACGACGGCGCCGACCGGCACATCGCCGGCCGCCGCCGCCCGGTCGGCCTCGTCCAGGGCACGGCGCATGGCCACCCGCCACGGGTCCCGTACGGGATCGTGGGGTGCGTCGGGCGGTCGGGGCGGGTCCTGCGGGTGCGGTGCTTCGGTCACCCGCGGACCTTAACGGACGGTCTCCAGGACCTCGGCCGCTCCCAGCGCGTCCGCGATCTCCACCAGTGCGTCCGACCGCAGCATCAGCAGCTCCGCCTCGGGAAGCCCGAGGTCGGACAGGAGCCCGGTGTCACCGAGCGGGCCTGCCGGTACGGCGTCGAGTCCGTCGTCGTCATCGTCATTGTTGGAGTTGTCGTGGTCGGCGTTGGTGTTGTCGTGGTCGGGGGCGTTGTCCGGCTCGTCGTCCTCGGTACCGTCGAGGCCGACGAGCTCTTCGAGAGCGGCAATCGAGTCCTCGGCCCCGGGTTCGCGGCCGAGCAGTTCATCGGTGAGCAGGATCTCCCCGTACGAGGAGCGGGTGGCGGCGGAGGCGTTCGAGACGTAGATACGCGGGTCCTCCTCACCGTCCACCCGGATGACGCCGAACCAGGCGTCCTCCTGTTCGATGAAAACGAGCACCGTGTCCTCGTCAACCGAGGCCTCACGGGCCAGATCCGTCAGATCGGACAGGGTCTCCACGTCGTCGAGATCCGTGTCGCTCGCTTCCCACCCGTCTTCGGTGCGCGCGAGCAGTGCGGCGAAGTACACCGTGACTCTCCCACTGGTCATAGGGGTGTCGGTCCGGCGGGAGGGCAGTCGGTGGTCCGGCTGCCCTGCGTCCCGCCCATCGGAATCGTGGCAGAAACGAGGGCCTCGCGAGAGCAGTTCGGACGTTGCGTCGGCCATCAGTTCTGTCCGGGGCGGCCACCAGGGGGTTCTTCCGCAGGCCGGACGGCTACCAGCGAAACGTCCGCATCCGCATGGCCTGGCGCATTCGGGCGGCCTTGACGCGCCGCGGCTGCACCCGGTCGCGCAGCGCCTTGGCCTCGTGAAGCTCGCGGAGGAACTGGGCGCGCCGCCTGCGACGCTGCGCGTCGGTCTCCTGCGGGTCGCTCTCCTGCGCGTCGGTCTCCCGGGTGTCCCCCGTGTCCCGCGCATCCCTGAGGCCGGGAGGGTCCGTCCCGTCCCGTTTCCGCTGCGCCCCGTCCGGCATCGGCTCATCACCCCAAGGCTGGGTCCGTATGCCCCCACCTTCCCCCCGAACGTGTGGTTGATGCCAGCGCACGGGTACGGGAGGCGCGGCTACTGTGGGTCCCATGCGGATCCACGTCGTCGACCACCCGCTGGTCGCGCACAAACTCACCACCCTGCGCGACAAGCGCACCGACTCCCCGACCTTCCGGCGCCTCGCCGACGAGCTGGTCACCCTGCTCGCGTACGAGGCCACCCGCGATGTGCGCACCGAGCAGGTCGACATCGAGACCCCGGTGACACCCACCACCGGAGTGAAGCTCTCGTACCCGCGGCCCCTGGTCGTGCCGATCCTGCGGGCCGGCCTCGGCATGCTCGACGGCATGGTGCGGCTGCTGCCGACCGCGGAGGTGGGCTTCCTGGGCATGATCCGCGACGAGGAGACGCTCCAGGCGTCCACGTACGCGTCCCGGATGCCCGAGGACCTCTCGGGCCGCCAGGTGTACGTCCTGGACCCGATGCTGGCCACCGGCGGCACCCTGGTCGCGGCCATCCGGGAGCTGATCAAGCGCGGTGCGGACGACGTCACCGCCGTCGTGCTGCTCGCCGCGCCCGAGGGCGTCGAGGTGATGGAGCGCGAGCTGGCGGGTACGCCGGTCACCGTGGTCACCGCCTCGGTCGACGAGCGCCTCAACGAGCACGGCTACATCGTGCCGGGCCTGGGCGACGCGGGTGACCGGATGTACGGCACCGCCGACTAGGGCGTCCTGACCGGGGCGCCCTCTGGACCTCCCGGCCGTCCCGGCTGCCCCGCCCGCCCCGCGCGGTCCCTCAGCAGGAGGACGGTGCGGGGGAGGGCTTGAGCAGGGCGGTCAGTGCGGTGGAGGCCGCCCGGGGCGTGCTGAACGCCTTGAACTTCGTACCGATGATCAGATCGACGTCCGCGGTCTTGCGGGCGTCGGTCTTCGTCGCGGCACCCGGCAGCTGCGTGCCGAGCACCGGGAAGGTGCCGTTGACCGCGGTCGGAGCGCCCAGCAGTATGCCGCTCCCGGCGACCTTCTTGTCGTACGCGGCCGGGGCGTTGCCGACCTTGCCGATCGCGAACCCGCGCTTCTTCAGCTCATCGGCCGCCGCCTTCGCGAGCCCGCCGCGCGGGGTCGCGTTGTAGACGTTGACCTTGATCTTCGCGGGCTTCGGCAGCGCCACGGCCTGCGCGGACGGCTTGGCGGACGGGCAGTCCGCCTTGCGGTCGGCCGCGCTGGCCGTCTTGTCGCCGCCCGTGAAGACATCGATGAGCTGCAGCGTGCCCCATCCGGCCACGCCTAGGGCGACCACGGAGGCGACGGTCGCGAGGACCAGTTTGCTGCGGCGGCGGGGGCGCCGCATGCGCGGGTACTTGTCACCCGTGATGCGGTACTTTCCGCCCATGCCTGGGGGAGTGAGCATGCTCATGGGCGCAGCGTAGTGCGACCCGGTGATGATGCCTACTAAATGATCAATGGATCGCACCCGTCCGAGTGGGAAAGCACCCGAACGAACCCCGAACGGCGGGCAGTGGTGTGGTGTCTCAGCCGAGTTCGAGCACGCGGGCGTGCAGTACCTGGCGCTGCTGGAGCGCGGCCCGGACGGCGCGGTGCAGTCCGTCCTCCAGGTAGAGGTCGCCCTGCCACTTCACGACGTGCGCGAACAGATCGCCGTAGAAGGTGGAGTCCTCGGCGAGCAGGGTTTCGAGATCCAGCTGGCCCTTGGTGGTCACGAGCTGGTCGAGGCGGACCGGGCGCGGCGCGACGTCCGCCCACTGCCGGGTGCTTTCCCGGCCGTGGTCGGGATAAGGCTGCCCATTTCCGATGCGCTTGAAGATCACACGGAAAGCCTACCGGCCTGGGGCCTCCGGGCGCAGCCATGGGGCCGGACTGCGCCGCCCGCCGCAAGGGCATATAAGCGGCTATACCGGAATTCCGTGAGCCGGGCCGCCGCGCTTATCTGCCCTTGGCGGCGGCCTTCGCGGCTTTGGCGGCCTGTTTGGTCTCCTGCTTGTACGCCCGGACCTCGGCGAGCGACTCGGGGCCGGTGATGTCGGCGACCGAGCGGTGCGAGCCGTCCTCCCCGTACGGGCCCGCCGCCTCGCGCCAGCCCGGTGGCCGGACGCCGAACTGCTTGCCCAGCAGCGCCAGGAAGATCTGCGACTTCTGGGTGCCGTACCCGGGCAGCGCGTTCAGCCGCTTCCGCAGCTCGGCCCCGGTGGCGGCGTCGTCCCACACCGCGCTCGCCGCACCGTCGTACTGCGCCACCAGGTACTGGCACAGCTGCTGCACCCGCTTGGCCATGGAGCCCGGATACCGGTGCAACGCGGGTTTGGCGGTGAACAGCTCGATGAACGCCTCGGGGTCGTACGTGGCGATCTCATGGGCGTCCAGATCGTCCCCGCCCATCCGCTGCGCCAGGGCGTACGGGCCGGAGAAGGCCCACTCCATCGGCACCTGCTGGTCCAGCAGCATGCCCACGAGGGCGGCGAGCGGACTGCGCGCGAGGAGCTCGTCCGCCTCCGGCTGCTGGGCGATCCGGAGGGTGATGTCTCGTCCGTTGTCGCTCTTGGTCATGGCCCGATCATCGCGAGAGCGGGGTGCGACGGCCAGCACCACCACCGTGGGCGGAGCGGTTCGCCGCCGATTGCAGCCGTTTGCCGCCGCTTTCCGCCGATTCTCCGTTCGTTTGCCCGTTCGTTTGCCCGTTCGTTCGCCGGTTCGTTCGCCGGTTCGTTCCGTCACCAGGCCCCTCGGTGGGCCACCCCCAGCACGAGGGAGCCGACGGCCAGCAGCAGGAAGATGCCGGGGAGCCAGTACCCGTGGTCGCGGGCGCGCAGATGGACGGCGATGGCTCCGACGAAGAACAGCGCGAGCCCTACCGCGGCGGCCGTGCCGATCAGCGGGACGGCGAAGCCGACGAGCAGCCCGGCGGCCCCCGCCGCCTTGAGCATGCCCAGCTTGAACAGCGAGGAGGCGGGCACTCCCGCCTTCTCCATGTTGACGAGGATCGGTTCGTAGCGGCGGAAGTCGAGCACCGCGGACATGGTGTTGACGGCGGCGGTCACCACGGTGACCACGGTGTAGAGGACGAACAGCATGATGTCTCTCCGTTCTTTCGGTCTGCGGGCGCTCAGCTCTCGCGCTCTGCGGGCGGCAGCTTGTCGGGGTTGGCGACGTTGTAGATGTCGCTGATCCGCTCACCGCCGGGGGCCAGGTCGAGGACCATCACGGCGAACGGGGTGTCGCCGCTGAACAGCACCGCGGCCGGGTCGCCGTTGACCTGCCGGTAGGCGATCTCCAGGCCCTCGCGGTGCGAGGCGCGGGAGATCAGCAGCCGGGCGACGTTGTCGCGGCCGTGCACCGGGTGCGGTCCGGCCGCCGGGGACTTCCCGCCGCCGTCGGCCCAGAGGGTGACGTCGGGGGCGAGCAGCCGCATCAGCGCGGCCAGGTCGCCGCCGAACACCGCGTCCAGGAAGCGTTCTGTGACCCGCCGGTGCAGCAGCGGATCGGGGCGGTGGCGCGGCCGGCGGGCCTGCACGTGGGCGCGGGCGCGGTGGGCCAGCTGCCGCACGGCGGCGGGGCTGCGGCCCAGGATCCGGGCGGTCTCCGTGTGCGCGTAGCCGAACACCTCGTGCAGGATGAAGACGGCCCGTTCCAGCGGGCTCAGCGTCTCCAGCACGACGAGCATCGCCATCGACACGGACTCGGCCCGCTCCGCCCGGTCCGCGGTCTCGTCGTCCGGCGGGGGCGGGGTGTCTGCGGTCGAGACGAGCGGTTCCGGCAGCCACGTACCGACGTACGTCTCGCGGCGGCGGCTGATGTCGGCCCGGCGGGAGAGGGCCTTGTTCACGGCGATCCGTACGAGGTAGGCGCGCGGGCTCTCGATCCGCTCCGCGTCGGACGTCTCGTGGCGGGCGGTCCAGGAGAGCCAGGTCTCCTGGAGGACGTCCTCGGTGTCGGTGACGCTGCCGAGCATGTTGTAGACGAGTGAGAACAGCAGCTCGCGATGGTCGACGAACACCTCGGTGGCGTCGCCGGGGCCGGGGCCCGGCTCTGTTCCGGGCCGGGGGCCGGGGGCGGGCTCGTACATCAGGTGCCTCCTGTCGCGGTTACACCCTGAGAGTGCTGCCGGGGGCAGGAGTGTGACATCGGCACCGGCACGTGACGGGGGACCCGCCGCTCACCCGCAGAGCCGGTCCGCGCGTCCGTGCAGGTAACGGGACTCGGGAAGGCTCAGGGTGGCGGCCGCCGCCGCGAGATAGGCGGCGCGGGCGCCCGCCGGGTCACCGGCCCGTTCCAGCAGGTGGCCGCGGACGGCGTCCAGCCGGTGGTTGCCCGCGAGCCGGTCCCGGAGCGCGTCGGCCTCTGCCAGTCCGGCTCGCGGCCCGTGCACCATCGCTACGGCGACGGCCCGGCCCAGTTCGGCCATCGGCTCGGGGGCGATGCGTACGAGGACGTCGTACAGCGCGAGGATCTGCGGCCAGTCGGTGTCCTCGGCGCGGGGTGCCTCGTCGTGCAGCGCCGCGATGGCCGCCTGCACCTGGTAGGGGCCGGCCGGGCCCTCGCGCAGTGCCTCCTCGACGAGTGCGGTGCCCTCGGTGACGGCCGCCCGGTCCCAGCGGCTGCGGTCCTGTTCGTCGAGCGGGACCAGCTCACCGTCCGGCCCGGTGCGCGTGGCGCTGCGGGCGTCGGTCAGCAGCATCAGCGCGAGGAGCCCGGCCACCGCGCCGTCCCGGGGGAGCAGCCGGCGCACGGAGCGGGTCAGCCGGATCGCCTCCCGGGCCAGTTCGGCGCGGTGCAGAGCCCGGCCGGAGGTCGCCGTGTAGCCCTCGTTGAAGATCAGGTACAGCACCTGGAGCACGGCCGCGAGCCGCCCGTCGCGGTCGGCCGGACCCGGCTGGACGAAGGCCGCGCCCCGGATCCTCCGCTTCGCCCGGCTGATCCGCTGGGCCATCGTCGCCTCCGGCACCAGATGCGCACGGGCGATCTCGGCGGTGGTGAGCCCGCCGACCGCCCGCAGTGTGAGCGCGATCTGCGCGGCCGGGGCCAGCTCCGGATGGCAGCACAGGAAGAGCAGGGTGAGGGTGTCGTCGTCGGACGGAGCCCGGCCGGCGCCCGGCGCGATCTCGTCGGGCGGCGGCGTGGTGAACGCGTCCCGGGGCGTGAGCGCGGCCGCCGTCTCCTCGCGCACCCGCCGGGCCTCGTCGCTGCGCAGCCGGTCCACCAGCCGCCGGGAGGCCACCCGGATCAGCCAGCCGCGCGGATTGTCCGGCACCCCCTGCTCCGGCCACTGCCGGGCGGCGGCGAGGAGGGCCTCCTGCACCGCGTCCTCGGCCGGGTCGAAGTGCCCGTACCGGCGCACCAGCGCGCCGAGGACCTGCGGGGCGTGCAGCCGCAGCAGGTCCTCGACCTCGCTCGTACGTCTCACACATCGCCTCCGAGGTCGTCGATCGGCCGGATGACCACCGCGCTGTTGGGCGAACCGGCGGGCACCGGGCACTGCGCGACGCGCGCGGCGATCTCGGTGACCCGTTCCAGGCTCTCGCAGTCGAGCACCCAGTACCCGGCGAGCACCTCCTTGGTCTCCCCGTACGGACCGTCGGTGATCACCGGACGGCCGTCCTCGCCCGCCTGGACGAACCGGGTCCTGGCCGGTTCGGTGAGCCCGTTGGCGTCGATGAGCTCACCGCTCTCGGCGAGATCGTCGTTGACCGCGCCCATGAACGCGAACATCGCCCGCACGTCCTTCTCGCTCCAGGCCGGGGCACCGGCGCTCGCGTTGCCGCGCATCGCCTCGTAGCCGGCCTGCGAGCCCTGCACCATCACCATGTACTTCATCTTCCGCTCCCTGTGTTCGTTCCCGCCGCCCCTCGTGGGCGGCTTTCACAGGGGACGTCGGAACCGCCGGACGGTCCTCGACACCGCGCCGGAGATTTCTCGCGGGAATCCGAAAGGCTCCCGGAACGGCCCACACGGCGCCCGCCGTCCCGGCCCGGCGGGCGCCGTCACACGAAGACGACCACGACCGCGATCAGCACGGCGAGCAGTCCGAGGGTGCAACCGACCACGCAGCCGGCCTGGTTCGTCCGTTCGGTGATGCGGTTCCACCGGCCCGGGGGCTCCTGCACCGGTACGGAGGTGGGGGCGAGCGGGGACAGGGGTGGTTGCGGGGGCCGGGGGGCCTGGTACGGCACCGGGGTCCGGGTCGCCGTGGCCCGCAGGAGCTGTTGCCACAGGGCGGGCGGCAGATCGGGTGCGCTGCCGCCGGGAGGGTCGGTGATGCTCTGCCGGATCCAGCTCTCCGCGCGGGGGTCGCGGTCCCGGCTCATGCGGTGCAGCAGCTCCTGGAGATCGAGCAGATAGCGTCCGTCCCTGGCCAGCGGAGCGACGGCCCAGGTGAACAGCGTGGCCGACTGTTCGGCCAGGGCCATCCGCGAGACGGCCTCCGCACCCGGCCTGTTCGGTGCGAAGTACAGGCCGTTGCGGAGCACTTCCCGGCACAGATCGTGGCGCATTGGCTCCGGACGCGTCGAAACCCGGCCGACGCTCCCCAGCTCGTTCAGCAGCAGCTCCAGGGACGCCTGCGGCAGCCCCTCCGCGCGCAGTTCGACCAGCAACTGCTCGTCGGAGAGGCCGCGCAGGCGTTCCGCGAGCGCACCGCGTCCGGCCGTGTCGCCGCGCCGGGGGTTGTGGAGAGCCTCGCGGAGCGGCGCTTCGCGGGCGGCCGGTGCGGGCGCGTAGCCGTCCGGGAGGCGCGGGTACCCGGATACGGGCGGCTCGGCGCGGTGCGGAGGCGTGGTCGGGACCGGGGCCGGGGCCGGGGACGCGTGCGCCGGGGGCGCGGCGGGGAGCGGCGGAGCGAAGGGGTCCGGCAGCGGCTCGGGGCGTTCGGGCGGTGCGGGCGCGGCGCGCTCCGCCCATGGGGACGCCGGGCGTTCGGGCGGTGGGGCCGGGGCGTACTCCGCCTCGGGGGCGCGGGGCAGCCCTTCCGCGACGTAGTCCGGTTCCGGGGTGCGGGAGGTCTCCGGGGAACGGGAGGGCTTCCGGAAGGGGCTCGCCTCCTCCGGGAAACGGGAGGGCTTCCGGAAGCGGTCCGCCTCCTCCGGGGAACGGGAGGGCTCCGGGAAGCGGTCCGTCTCCTGCGGGGCGCCGGCCGCCTCCCGGTCGCGGCGGGGGGAGGCGGCGGGGCGGGCGCCGCGGCGGTGCTCGGGGAACAGGATCTCCTCCAGCAGGGCGCTGCGCCGCTGCCGGCCCAGTGCCGCGCCGTCCCTGAGCCGGTCGGTCAGCTGCGGCACACCCGGGGCGTCGGCCGGGTGGGCGAGGAGGTGGTCCACCAGCCGGGCGGCCGCCCGGTGCTCGAACGTCACCTCGCCCGCCATCCGTCCGGTGACCCGGGCCAGCGGACCGGAACCGCCCGCGTCCGGCTCCCAGCGCGAGACGCACATCAGGCGCAGCTGATGGGTGTCGGACGTGTCGTAGGTGGCGAACGTCCAGTCCCGGCCCAGCCAGGAACCGAACAGCCGGTACAGCCCCAGGTACACCAGCGGCACCTCGGCCGGGTCGAGCCCGCCGCCCGGGTCCGTCTCGTTCGTCAGGAGCGACACCCGCTGCTCCGGATCGCGCAGCCACTCCGCGGCGACCAGGGTCAGCGTGCTCCGTACGCTCGCCAGCTGGTTCGTCATCGCGGGCAGCCGCTCGGACACCAGCGGTGTGAGCTGGGAGAACGTCACCGGTGGCCGCTTCCCGGAGGCCTGTTCCGCGGACTCGCGGGTGCTGCCCCAGCCGCCGTGCGCGAGCCCGAGACACTTCTCGGTCCCCAGGGTCCGCGCGTCACCGATCAGGGCATGGCTGACCGTGCTGGGCCGGCCGCCCCGGTCCGTGGTGGGCCAGCGGCGGACGAGCATGATCCGGCCGTCGGCCGTCCGGGTGCGCACGACGCTCGGATACGGGGCCGCCGTGCCGGACACCCACAGCAACGGGCCCAGTTCCCGGCCCAGTTCGTCGGCCAGCTCGGCCTGGCACGAGTAGGCGACGGCCTTCATGCCGGTGCCCTGGCGGCCCTGGTTGCCCTCCCAGCGGAAGACCGCCTGGTGCACCGGGCCCGGGTCTTCGCCGCGCCGCCGGGGCCGCTGCCCGCCCGGTCCGCCCGGTCCGCCCGGTCCGCCCGGTCCGCGCGATCCGGCCGGGTCCCGGTGAGCGGGCCTCCGGTCCTGGAAGTCGCTCACATCGTTTCCTCTCTCGGGGAGTCACTCGCATCCGACAGCGGCACCGCTTCCAGCGCGGGCGCCTTTCCCACCGCGAACGCCTCCGCGCCGCCGGGCACGTCGATCAGTCCGTGCATCGCGAGCAGCGACAGCAACGGTTCCAGCACCCGGCGCGGACCGGAGCCGGCCGGATAGCGGCCCTCGGCCTCCTGGCCGCCGGTGGCGGAGGAGACGTGCAGGGTGCACCGGCGGATCGTGTCGAACGGGCGCAGCCACGCCTGCCCGGCGAGCCGGCGCAGCAACGCGTAGACGTCCGCGCTCTCCTCGTGGGTCAGCGCGGGGTCGAGCGCGGTGGGCGGGGCCTCGCCCAGCCAGCGGTCGACGGGGGGCTGGAAGCGCAGCAGGTCGGCCTTGCCGAGCACCATCGCGGCCGCCACGTCCAGGTACGGGCCGTTCTTCGGCAGCCGGTCCAGCACGGTGGCGAAGGCGAGGTCGCCGTCCCGGTTCACCGCAAGGCCCAAGTGCTCCCGCGCGTGGTCCAGTTGCGGCAGCGGGAGGGCGAGCGCCGGGTCGACGACGAAGACCATGGCGTCGACCCCGAGCAGGAAGCGGAGCGCGGAGTCGGTCCGTACGAGGTCCTCGCCGCCCAGGTCGAAGAAGGCGACCGGCCGCACCTGCCCCCGCGCGTCGGTGATCAGCAGGGACTCCACGAAGCGGGCGAAGCCGTCCAGGCCGACGCCGCTGGTGTGGTCGAGGACCTGGCCGTCGCGCAGCGGCTGGACCCGTTCCCGTACGAACCGCGCGTGCTGCGCCGGGTTGACGGACTGCCACTGCAGGCCGAACGGTTCGAGGCCGCCGTCGGTGATCGCCGCGATCATCTGGGTCAGCAGATGGCTCTTGCCGGTGGAGGACTGGCCGACCATCGCGATGGTCAGCGGCTTTCCGTACGTCAGATAGGGCACCGGAATGAAGTGCTCGGGGAAGTCCGGATCGGCCGTGCACTTCTGCACGGCGCCGCGCATGATGTCCTGGCGCCGCAGCGGGTTGGCGATGCCCGAGGGGTTGAGCGGCTGGTACTGCATCCTGCTGTCGGTGACGAACAGCGAGCCGAGGTCGAGCTGGATGTTCTCCAGGCAGTACGGGCAGACCACCTCGCCGGCCGCCGCCCCGTCCCGCTCGTCGTGCGGTTCGGCGGCGGGCGCCTGCCGCTTGAGGCGCAGCGTCTGCTCGAACGCCTCCCGGTGCGGGCGCGATTCGTCAGCGGGTGCGTCGAGTGCGAGGCGCCTGGAGGCGCCGGGCTCCAGCAGGTCGAGCAGTGCGGCGGGCGTCGGCCGGTCCCGGGCGAGCGGGGCGAAGGCGCCCCGCAGCGTCTCGGCCAGCACCCGGTGCGAGGCGAGGTCGGCGGGCGCCCGGTCCGCGGGCCCCGGCCGTCCGGTGACCAGCTGGTAGAGCACCTGGGCGGCGCTCCACACCCCGTCGCGGGGGTCGGCCAGTCCCTCCGCCCGGCGCTGTTCGGGCGAGCAGTAGGGCGTCCGGCCCCACCGGATCCTCGGCCGTCCGGTGCGGACCATCGCCTCCAGCCCCCAGAGCTGGAGCGAGGTGCCGTCCCACAGCACGGTGCCGGGCGAGATGCCGAGGGGCACCAGGTCCTGGCTGTCCAGCAGGGACAGGGCCTGCATCAGGCCACGGGCGAGGGGCCGCAGATCGGTCGCGGACATCACGTGCGTGCGGGCGGCGGGGAAGCCGCGCGGCGGCTCGTACAGCAGGTACGGCTCCGGCGTGTCCAGCTCGTGGCCGATGATCCTCGGGAAGAGCGACGCGGTCGGCGGTTCGCGGAAGTCGCGCAAGACCCGGTACAGACGCAGGGCGTTGCCCGTCTCCCTGTCCAGCAGGGCGCGGGCCGCCGGGTTCTTGGCGTCGGCCGGGGTCAGCCGCACCTGGACGCAGCTCTGGCCCACGTCGTCGAGGATGCCGCTGCGGATCAGCTGGGGCAGCTGCGCGTCGCGGCGGGACTCGCGCGCGGCGAGGCGGGCGGGCGTGGTGCGGCGCCCGCCCTCTGGCGTGTTGAACGAGAGCACGCTCCGCCTCCGGCCCTCCGGATCCGCCAGGTGCGAGTGAGAGGTGCTGGTCACCAGCGGTCGCCGTCCTTCTCTTCGTACTCCAGCCAGTCGCCCGCGGGGTTCCGGGGGCTCTGGTAGGGCCGGACGTTCTCCACCACGCCCATGCGCAGCGGGGTGAGCCGGACGAGGCCGGCGTAGCGGCCCGACGAGGTCCACAGCACGTCCTGCGGCTGCGGCGAACCGCCGGCCCGCCAGGCCGTCTCGACCTCGCCGCGGACGGCCTGCGGTGCGAAGCGGATCCACACCGCGGCCTCGGGGTCGCGGCTGAGCAGCGTCCCCTGCTCGGGTGAGGACAGCTGCACCACGGCCCGCCGCTCTGTCTCCGCGCCGACCAGTTCCGCGACCCCGTGCGGGTCTGTGCCCAGCAGGTTCGCGGAGCTGGTGCGGGTGCGGTGGGCGGCGGCGAACGGGGGCGGCGCCAGTACCCCGTTGTGCTGGAGGTGGTGGCGGGCGGAGGAGAGCAGCTTGCGCACCCGCTCCTGCGTGTTGCGGACGGCGTGGGTGCCGGCCTGGCCGCGTTCCACGGCGCCCCAGTACGGGTTCATCGCGACCATCGCGGCGTCCGTCAGGTCGTCGGCCAGGGTGGCGACCAGCTCGGAGCCGCCCTCGCCGGTCTCGCGGTCCAGCCAGCGCGGGGTCGCGGCCGTGCGGTCCTCCCACGGGTCGGCGGGCATGGCGGCGGCGTCCGGCCCGCCGGCCGGCGCGTCCCAGGACGGCTCGTCCCACGCCCGCTCCTCCTGCCAGGTGTACGCGTTCGCCCAGCCGTCGTCCTCGTCGTCTGGCGCGGCGAAGGCGTCGCCCTCCAGGGCCGATGAGCCGTCCAGCCAGTCGCCCACGGCCGGCGGGCCGGACGCGGACCCCGCGTGCGCCGGGGACTGTTCCGGCGCGGGTACCGCCTCCGCGTCCGCGGCGGCCGCCGTGGCCCGCAGCATCCCGGCGACGGACCGTGCCGCGTCCGCGCAGTACAGCCGCTCCTCCGCCGCCCAGTGCTCGCGGACCACCTCGGCCAGCAGCCCGTCGAGCCCGTCCAGGGCCCGGCGCAGCGCCGTCGCACCCTGGCCCGCGGCCCAGTAGGCGGCCGCCGCGTCCCAGAGTCTGCGGGCCGTCTCCACCGCGAGGGCGGCCCCCACCAGCAGCCCGGCGGTGCTCAGCCAGAGCGGCGGGTCCATCGTGTACGCGATGACCAGCCCGGCCGCGGCGCCGCAGAGCGCCCCGGCCCGGGGGCCGACCGAGCGGTGGGCCGCCGGCTCGTCGCGGAGCCGGGACGCGCCGAGCCCCGCCACGCCGAAGAACACCACGGGGACGATGACCGCGAGCAGCGCGAGAGGCCACTGCCACAGCGCGCCGAGCGCCCCCGCCACGGCCGCCAGGGCGGTCGCCGCCGGACCGGTGACGAAATCGGGCAGCGGTCCGCCACGCGTCCCGGACCGCCGGGCCACGGCCTGCGCGGAGTGGTCGGCCAGCTTCGGCAGCAGCGCGGAGCCGGGGACCGGTTCCACCTGCCCGGCCAGCCCGGTGAAGCGCTGGGCCACCGCGCGCAGGGCCAGCTTCTGGCCCATCAGCTTCCCCGCGAACTCCCGCAGCCCCTCGCCGATCCGCTCGCCCACCCCCTCGGCCGACGGCACCCGCAGTCCGAGGGCCGAGAGCCGGGCCGCCGCCTCCGCGGCCGAGGGCGCCGTGCCGGAACCGCCGTCGCTGTGCAGGGCGGTGGTGACGAGCTCCCGGTACTGGCCGAGCGCCTCGCGGGCCTGGTCGAGATCCGCCTCGAACGCCTCCCGGTGCGAGGCCCGCAGCAGCCCGGTCAGGGCCCGCAGCTCGGACAGGGTGCCCCGGGCCTGGTCCAGGGCCCGCGCGCACGAGCCGTACGCGCTGTCCGCCATCCCGCCCGGCTCCCGGTGCCGCTGGTCGCGGCCCGACCTGCCCGTGGCGAGCCCCCGCAGCGGCTCGGGCAGATCGGCGCCGGACCACGCGGCCACCGGCAGCTCCGCCCCCGGCTCGGTGTCCTCGCCCGCGAACCTGCGCAGCGCGTCGCGCCAGGCCCTGTCCCGTACGTCCGGGGGCAGGTCCTGCTCCAGCAGCCGTATCCCGGGCGTCCCGACGGCCTCCGGCAGCGAGCCGAGGTCTTCGAGGACCCGCAGGAAGACGTCCGGGACCGACAGCAGGTCCACCAGGAGGGCCAGGGCGTCCGGGTCGTCGGGCGCGGGCTGTTCCAGCGCGGTGCGGGCGGAGCGCAGGTCGCCCGCCCACAGCAGGGCGATGCCGGAGGACCGCAGTATCGACGGCCGGTCCAGCCGCCGGTCCGGCTGGAACGCCTCGTCCTCACCGGCGTACGAACCGGGCGCACTGCCCACCAGCAGGACCAGCATCCTGACCTCGCCCACGGCGCGGTAGGTGGTGAGCAGCTCGTACTGCCGCTGGTGGTCGAGCAGTCCGGCCGGGGTGTCGACCACCAGGAACAGCGGATCGTCGGGCTCCGGCAGCCCGGCGAGGCCCAGCTGCCGGGCGACCCTGGCCCGCAGCGGGGCGGCGGCGTCGAGCGCGGCGGCGCCGCTGCGCAGGTCCAGGTGGATGACGGTGGCGACGTCCTCGTGCGTGATCACTCCGCATCACCGTCCAGGAACCCGCGCCGGTAGCGGCCGTTGTCGTCGTCGCCGTGATCGTCGTCCCGGTGCGTGCTCCGGCCGCGGGAGTCCTTGTCCCAGGGCGCCGGCCTGTCGGTACGGTCCTGCGGCGTGGTGCGCCAGGAGCCGCCGCCGGACACGTCGTCGTCCGGGTCCTGCGCCAGCGGGTCGTACGGCGCGCGCTCCCGGTCCCGGTACGGCTCGCGGTCCGGCCGTGCGGAGGGTTCGGGGTACGGCTCGCGGTCCGCGTGCTCCTCCCGCTCCTCCCGCTCCCGGTACGGCGCTCCGTACGCCTCGCGCTCCGGCCGTGCGGCGGGCTCGGACCCGGGGTACGGCTCGTGGCCGCGCCGGGGGGCGCGTTCGGGTTCGGGGTACGGCTCGCGGTCCCGGTACGCCGCACCGCCACCGCCACCACCGTTGCCGCTCGGGGAGGCCGCGTAGCCGCTGGAGGCGCCCGGCGAGGTGCCCCAGTCGTCGTCATCGGCCACCGGGCGCCGGGGCTCCGGGAACTCCTTGTGGGCCCGGGGCTTCGGCGTACCGCCGCGCACGTGCTCCAGCAGGGTGCGCAGGGTCGGTTGCACCGCGCGCTGGTCCCCGAACTCGGCGTCCAGCGCGGCCGGCAGAGTCTCCGCCCAGAACTCCCACAGCGGCCGGACCCAGCCCTCGACCCGTTCGCCGCCCCGCTCCCTGCGCTCGGCCAGCAGCTCCAGCTGGTGCGGGGCGATCTTCTCGACCAGCTCGACGAAGAGCGGATGCGGCTCGCTGCCGGTCCTGGCCAGCCCCAGCGGCTGGGCGCTCATCAGCCCCTGGCAGTAGTCCTCGACGGTCCGCTCGTCGTCGAGCACGGTCCAGCGCTCGTACGCCCGCAGCAGCTCCGCCCAGCTCGACACCCCGCCGGGGAAGTCACCGAGCCGCAGCCGGACCCCGGGCACGCTCGGGCCCGTCTCCGGGAACAGCCGCAGCCGCACCCGGTCCGGCGACGCGGGGTCACCGTCCACGACGTCCACCTGGCCGTTCCACATGCAGCACAGCAACCGGTGCAGGATCGTGCGGCGGTCCTCCTCGCTGCTCACCATCCAGCTGTCGCGGTAACCGAGCCGCTGACGCCAGCGCAGCACGTCCTGGGCCTGCTCGGACTCCTTCGCCCTGGCCCACTGCCGCAGCACCTTGCGGGCCTCCGGCACCTGGGTGAGGCTCATCTCGCTGCGGAACAGGACCACCGTGATCGAGTCGCTCTCCACGCCCCGGTAGTCCACCGAGTTCTTCGCGTCGGCCGGCAGCCGCAGCGTCTTGCCGAGGTACTCCTTCACCTCGTCCACGGCCTGCACCCGGGGATGGGTGATCAGGACCCGCAGCGGTCCGGTGCCCTCCGGGGTGAAGCCCACCGGCAGCAGCCCGGTGAGTTTCCGGCCGAACAGGTCGAGGGCCTCCTTGCTGACCTGGTCCGCGGCATCCGCGTCACCCGCGGCGGCGGCCAGCAGGGTGCCCATCGGGGGCAACAGCGGCCGCTCCTCCAGCTGCTCGCCGCTCTCCGCGAACAGCCGGGTGATCCGGCCCTCCAACTGCGCCTTGACGACGGCGACGGCGCTGTCCGGGCTGCGCCGGCTCAGCGTGTGCACCTGGCGCCAGGTGTCGCCGTCGATCATCTTGAGCAGCAGCGCGGCCTCGTCGTCGTGCTCCCGCAGCCCCTCCCGGCGGATCAGCCGGGTGACCAGGTCCTCGTAGAAGTGGTTGAGGGTGCGCTGGGGCGGCAGCAGGTACGAGATGCCGGTGCGGTCCTCGTACAGTTCGAGGCCCTTCTGCGCCGAGACCTTGCGCTCCTGGTCGGAGTGTTTGCGGAAGGCGTTCACCAGGCGGCCCAGATCGGTGCCGGCGGTGTCCGCGTGGGACTGCCAGCGCTGCTGCTGCTCGCGCCAGGCCTCGTGCCAGACGGTGCGGCTGCGCCACTGGTACCACCTGTCCTGCGCCCGGAGCGCGTCCTGCACGTCGTCGTCGCCCCAGCGCGCCGGGGACATCCCGGCCAGCCGGCCCTTGATCCGGGGGTTCTTGGGCGGCTGTTCCGTCACCCCCTGCGGGCGCGGGGGTGCGCCGGCCCGGCTGTTGAGCATGCCCAGGAAGCCGAGCCGGGCGATCCGCTCGTCGCTGCCGGGGACGCCCCGTACGACGCGTTCGGCCAGGAACGGGTCCACGGTCTGGAGGAGCTTGTCGATGGCGGGGCGCGGCGAGAACCGGTCGGCCATCGAGGCGGCCTGCCGGTCGGCCTTGAACTGGAGGTCGGACAGCAGCCGCTGCATGTCCGCACTGCGCTCGGCCAGCGCCTGCTCGATGGCCTTGCTGCCGCGCGGCAGCGGATCGGGCTCCGGCACGTCCAACTGCTTGCGCTCCCACAGCTCTTCGAGCTGGGCGTCGGTGAACAGCTGCCGGATCATCGGCACGGCGCTCTCCCGCAGCGTGGCGCGCGGCCGTTCCACCAGGTCCGTGACCGCCTTGCGCAGCAGCCGGCCGGCCACCAGATCGGCCAGCTGGTCCATCGGCGCGGTCATGGAGGCCACCAGGCTGGTGGAGACGCCCTGTCTGCCGATCCCGGTCGGGGACACGGCGCTGCGCTGCACCCCCCGGTTGATGAAGCTCGCGGCGAACGTCTGGAAGTCGTCGTCCGCCGCCGTCGCCCGGCCGCGGGAGCGCCCGTCGCCCAGCTCGGTGCCGACCAGCGACATCACCAGGGAGACGATGGAGCGGCGCAGGTCGTCCTGGCGGATGCCCGCGGTCGGGCTGAACAGGAACGCGGTGGGCAGGATGCCGGTCCGCAGCCGGATCGGCGTCATGCCGGGGTAGCGGATGCCGATCCCGGGGCTGTGGTCCAGGTCGCCGATCTCCTCGCCCTCTGTCGGCGCGTTCTGCCCGTCCACCAGCCGGAACAGGTCGACCAGGGCGCGGGCCGCGTTCAGCTCCGCCTCCCGGCCGCCACCGCCGGACGCGGAGAAGGAGGACGGCATCACGACCAGCGGGTAGATCTTCACCCCGTCGAAACGGCGCAGCTGGAACGCGTAGTTGATCAGGTGCAGGTAGTCCAGGAAGATCCCGGCGCCGGTGCCCCCGGCCACCGAGAAGGCGACGAACACATCGCAGCCGGTGGCCTTGCCGCCGCCGAGTTCGGCCAGCTCACCGGCGGACCTGGCGATCGCGTCGATCGCCTGGAGCAGCGGTTCAAGGACGGGGGCCAGGCTGTGCCTGAGCGTCGCGAAGAGCGCGGCCCTGCCGACGGTGGGCAGCTGGCCCGCACCGTTGTGCAGCGGGGTGACCTTCGGTTCGTCGGTGCGCGGCGGCAGCCAGTCGGAGACCTCGTCGCGCAGGCTGGCCCGCAGCATCTTGGTCACTTCGGGCGAACTGTCGAAGTTGGGGAGCAGGTTGTGGGTGGCCCGGGAGGTGCGGGCGTACGCGGCCCGCAGCGAGGGGTCCACATTGAACTGCGGCAGCCGCTGCAGGTCGGACTCGCTGTAGTCCGCGTACACGAACTGCAGGCAGTCCGGCAGCTGGTAGGGGGCGTGGCCGCCCAGGTGGCTGAGCGCGACACCGTCCGGACCGCACAGTTCGGCGCGCAGCTTGCGCTCCAGTTCCGCGCCGACCAGACCACCGGTGCCGCCCAGTCCGACGAAGAGCATCGGCTGGAAGATCTTCATGTTTTCCTCCCCGCTTCCGGCCGGTGTGACAGCCGGTTCGTCCTCGGTACGTCCGTACGTCCTCGATACGTCCATGGGCCCGTGCGCGGGGGGGCGGGTCTCCGGCGTACCGGCCCGCCCCCGCGCGTCACAGGTACGTGTCGTCGTAGCTGTTCGCGCCCCCGTCCGCGGCGGCCGGCGCGGAGGGGCCCGCGGCCGGGGTTCCCGGCGGGGTGCCGAGGGCCAGGCTCAGGGTGTCCGTGAGCTCGACCCGGCCCTGGACGGGCAGCCTGGTGCGCCCGCTGCCGCGCTTGCGCAGGACGGCTCCGCCCTCCGGGCTGCGCTGGACGGCGTACTGGCCGCGGGTGCGGCGCTCGATGCGCGGGCTGCGGTGGGGTTCCACGACGGTGAACTCGTACCACTGCTTGTGCCCGTGCCCTGCCGGGTGCTCGCTGAGGATGTCGCCCTCGGGGGAGACCAGTTGGAGCAGCAGGCCGAACGGGTCCCGGCGGCGGCGGCGCTGCCCGCGCCAGGCGATGACCGCCACGGCGACGAGTACGAGCAGTACGGCGCCCGCCATGAACGCCCACCAGTACCTGGCCCAGATCCCGGGCTCCGGCGTCACCCGCACCGACAGCGGGGACTGCACCAGCGTGCGGCGCGAATCCGTGTCGTCGACGACGGTCAGGGTGCCGCCCAGCGACAGCCCGTCGTCGCCGAGCCTGGCCCCGAAGACGTCCGCGGGGGCGACCTCGACGCTCACCTTGCGGGTTCCGGTCTCGCCGGGCTTCAGCACGATCCGCGCCGGGCTGACCGTGAGCATGTCGCGGCCGATGTCGGCGACGGACAGCCGCAGGGTGTGCGGGGCGTCGCTGGTGTTGTGGACCGACAGGGTGCCGTCGACGGTGGCGCCGGGATGGACGTCGGCGGCGGGCATGGTGAGTCCGGCGACGACGGCCGGTTCGCCCGGCGGGACCTGGCCGCTCTCGCTGCGGACGTCGGCAGTGAGCCCGGAGGCGGTCAGGGTGCCGGTCACCTTCAGCGCCCCGTTGGCCTCCTTCGGGATCTGCGCGGTCCCGGTGAAGGAGCCGTCGCCCTTCTCGGGGTCGGCTCCCGTTCCGTCGTCGTTCAGGGTGAGTTCCACCGGCTCGAAACCGGCACCGGTCAGCTCGCTGCGGACCTGGAGGCCCTCGTAGTCGCGCGGGTCCTTGATCTCGTAGCCCTCGCGGGTCTGCAGCCGGATGGCCACCTTCGTCCGCTGCCCGGCCTGCGGCGACGGCGGGTCCATCGCGATGGACCCGCGCAGCTCGCCGTGCCAGAGCACGCTGACGCCGACGGGCAGCGAGCGGTGCCCCTCCGGCGCCTCGACCTTCACCTTCCAGACGCCGGGCACCGGGTCGGTGATCTTCAGCGCCTCGACGGTCCCGCCGGAGCCCGCCAGCTCGAACTTCGACTTGCGGTACGTGCCCGAGGTGGGCACCTTGTGGCCGCTCGGGTCGAAGTAGGTCGCCGTCACCTCGGGGTCGCCCTTGTCGACCACGATGCTGCCCACGGTCGCCAGCGGCGAGACGCCGATCTCCAGCGTGGTGGGCGGCCGGTCGCTGGGGCCCCGGCTGTAGCGCAGGCAGTGGGCCGCGGCGAAGATCTTCTCCAGCATCGGGCCGACGTCCTTCGCCCCGGAGACCTTGCCGGCCTTCGGGCGCGCGGACGGCAGTTCGACGCAGCCCTTCTGGTAGCCGCCCGCCGCGATCCGGTCGAGCTGCGCCTTGTCCGGGGCGGCGCCGAAGCCCAGCGGCCAGATCTGGACCTGCTGGGCCGCGGCCTCCTTGAGCGCCGCGGTCAGCTGCCGCTCGCCCTCGGCCGCGCGGTGCGCCTCGCCGCCGTACTTCTCGCTGTCGGTGACGTCCATCCGGCCGTCGGTGAGGAGGAACAGCACCCGGGGGACCGACGGGTCGGTGCCGGTGCTCAGATCGTGCACCCCCTGGCGTATCGCGCTCGGGAAGTCCGTACCGGTGCCCTCGTTCTTCTTGCGGCTGCGCAGCTTGCCGACGCAGGCGCCGATCGACTCGCGCCCCGCCGCGTCGAGTTGGGTGCGCGGGCAGACCGGGTCCACCGCCCGCTGGTCACCGGTCTCGGCGGCGGCGAAGCCGAACACGGTGACGTTCGAGGACGCGGAGACGTCACCGATCGCGATCCGTGAGGCGGCGGCCTTCTCCGCCTTCATGTCGGCGGCCGCCAGGCTGGCGGACTCGTCCACCCCGACCGCGTAGTTGACCGCGGCGGAGGCCGGTTCGGACGCGGCCGCCGGCACCGGATCATGACCGGCGGGTGACAACAGGGACGCGAGCACGGCGGCGCCGCCGAGCGCGCAGCACACGCCCCGGCGCAGCCGGCCCCTTCCCGTCCGCCGTCCTGCCCTGACTCTTCCCACGGCCGTCCCCTTATTCAGTCTCTGTGGTTCTGTGTGATGTGCGTCGCGCGGTGGCACGCACGCGGCCGGAGCCCGGTCAGCGTGCGATCAGGCTCCAGCCCATGGCGAGCGCCGCCGCCGGCGCCAGCGTGCCCACGCCCCAGCGGATGGCCCGGTACTTCGCGGCCAGGATCGAGCTGACGTCCACGGCCTGGACGAGCAGCCACCGGGCCGGATCGCGCCCGGCCTCCGCGACCTCCGCGGACAGCCGCACCAGGTCGTACGGGGCGAGCAGATCGCCGAAGTACGTCACCCCGCGCCCGCTGCGCACCGTGCCGGTACGCGGCATGAGCGCCCGGACCAGCGCGGTCACCGCGATGATCCAGAGCACCCCTGCCGCGATCAGCGCGGCGTCCGCCGGCCCCCGCCAGTCGGGCGCCCCGTGACGTCCGATCAGGAAGGCCGGCAGCGCCAGTGCCCCGGAGAGGAGCACCGCCGCCTTCGAGTCGGCCCGGCCGAGGTCCTCCCGGACCGTGCCGAGCAGCCGTTCGGCGATGCGTTCCCCCGTCCGGTCGTCGCCGTGCGGACCCCCGCCCTGCACGGTGACGACCGGATCGGGGGAGGTTCGTGCCCCGCCGTCGGCAGTCATCAGTCCTCCTCCGCCCAGGACCATCCGTCGTCCGCGTCCCGGCTGCGGCGGCGGGGAGGCTCCGGTGCCCGGTCCTCGGGCTCCGCAGGGCCCGGCCGCCGCCCTCGCGGAGCGGGCGGCTCCTCCTCCGCCAGCCAGTCGGGGGCGTACGGTTCCGCGTCCCCGGGCTCCAGCTCCGGGGCCGGGGGACGGCGGTGGGCGGGCAGCGAGCCGACCGGTCCCTGGACGGGCCGGCGTCCCCGGTTGAGGAGGGCGAGCGCCTGTGTCTCCAGCTCGTTGGACTGGATCTGGCCGCTGTCGACCATGTCGAAGAGCCGGTCGACGCGGTCCTTCTCGTCCTGCCGGCCCTCCTGGCGGATCTTCTCCAGGAAGTCCTTGGCGGCCTCCGGCTCGGCGGCCAGCATGTAGCTGAGCTGGTCCAGTTCGCCGCCCTGGAGCATGGCCCGGAACTTCTCCTGGTGCACCCGGGTCACCTCGGCGGAGGCGTGTGCCTCCCGGATGTCGTCCATGTGCGTGATCGTCCGGTCGTCCATCCGCATCCGGACGTACAGCCGTACGCGCAGGCCCAGATCGGAGCCCAGATCGTCCCAGCGCCCGCCGGCGCAGTGACTGGTGATGGCGCGGTTGGCCTGTTCGGCCTCCGCCACCCGGAAGTCGGCCGACACCTCGCGCAGCCGCTCCAGGATCGGGGCGGTGAGCCGTTTGGCGACATCGGTGACCACCTCGGTGGCGGCCAGGTGCGGATCAGTGACGGTCCAGTGGATGTCGATCTCGACCTTGAAGAACGCGGCGCCGCCCTTCGCGGGCAGCTCCATCTTCAGCGTCGTCTCGTACGTGCCGAGCGCGATCTCGCACACGGTGTGCGGCCGGGCCAGCGGCCGTTTGTCGTAGTGCTCGATCCCGGAGGCGGTGGCCACGCTGTAGCCGCCCTTCCGGTAGAACAGCACCGATGCCGTACGGGCACTGGTCTGCCGGAACACTCCGGTGGGCGCGTACTCCCGCAGCAGCGGGCCCGCCGGTGCCGGGCCGTCCTTCTTCTCAGCCATTCCTCTCCTCCTCGCCCGTCCGGCCCCGCGGCGGCGCGGCGAGCCACCACAGGTCGCGCGCCTGCGTGTCGGGGAGCCGGCTCTCGGGGTCGTTCATCATCCGGCGCAGCAGCCAGTCCAGCCGCCGCCTGTCCTGCTCCCCGGCCATGAGCACGGGCAGCAGTGCCGCCAGTCCCGGCCGTGACCGTTCGGAGCCGTTCTCGCGGAAGGCCGAGCGCAGCAAGGACTCCAGGGCGTCCATGGCCACGTCGCTCGACCGTGCGGTGTTCAGGGCGGTCCACATCAAGTCGGCCATCGGGCGCACCAGTTCGGGGCGCGAGGCGGCCAGTGCGAGCGCCAGCGGCCGGTCGCCGCGGTCCCGGAGGTCCCCGAGCGGGGAACCGGCGGCGTCGAACAGCACCTCGTCGAGGGAGGTGACCATCAGCCGGACGGTGGTCACCAGTCCGAGGTCCTGGTACGTCACCAGCTTGTGGCGCGTCCAGTCGGTCATCCGCCGCAGCACCCGGGCCCCGTCCGGGAGCGCCAGCAGCCGTACGACGTTGAGCGAGGCGACCGCCATCTGCTCGCCCTCGTCACGGACCCCGATGCGGGCCAGGGCGTCCAGGGTGCCGTCCGTGGTGGCCGCGGCGTTGCCGTACCCGAGGGCCATCGCCGCGGACCAGCGCAGCGAATCCGTCCCGTGCCGGCCCCAGTCGTCGACGAGCTTGCGGACCGCCTTGCGGTGCGAGGCGTGCCCGGCCGCCTGGTCCATCATGGTGGCCGCGAAGAACCTGCGGCGCGCGGTGGACGCCTCGGCCAGCGGCCCGACCAGCTCCGCGTAACCGTGGTCGAAGTCCTGTACGCACAGCTCCCCGGCGGCGACCGCCGCGCGCATCCACACCTGCGGCCGGGGGTCGTCCGCCAGCAGCCGCAGCCAGCGCACGATCGGTGCGCGGGCCGGGAAGTGCCGGTCCCAGACCTCGGTCAGCACCGCGCCGGGCAGGGCGGAACCCCGGTACCAGATCAGCCGGGCCGCCACCTCCGCACCGGCCACCTCCACCCGGCCGCTCTTCAGCCTGGCGCGGGAGAGCGCCAGATCGGAGTCCGGGTCGTCGCAGAACAGCGGCCTGGCCGGGGTGTTGTCCGGGTCGCTCTGGACGGACAGCTCCCAGGTCAGCAGATGGGCCGCGGCGGCCACGGCACTGTGCGAGGCCCCGCCCAGCACGGCGAGTGCGATACGGAACGCCACCGGGTGGAACAGCGCCGCCGCCCGCCCGGTGGTCCCCTCCGCGTCGTCCGGCAGCGCGGCGAGTGCCCGGTCCACCCCGGCGAACCACTCCTGGGCCTGCTCGGCGGCCAGGCTCCGGCAGCCGGCCAGCAACTCCTCGTAGGAGACGCTCCCCAGCACGTGCCCGGCCAGCAGCGCGGCGTACAGCTCGGCCTCCGCAGGGCGCAGTTCGTCCAGCCCGACCGCCTCGCGGACCGCCTCGCGCTCCGTCAGCTCCTCGGCACGGGCCAGAAGTTCGTCGGTGGACGGGGAGCCTTCCGCAGCCGCGTCCGCACGGTCCTCCAGCCGCTCCCGGAGCCGGGTGGTGAGGAGTTCCTGGGTGGGCGCGGGCGGGCAGAGCATCCCGTACCGGCCGGCCAGCAGCGGGTTCGCGGCGGAGCCGACCGTCACCACGACGACCGCGAAGGACCGGCAGCCGGCCAGGGCCGCGGCCAGCCGGTCCAGGTCGATCTCGTCGGGCGGCAGCGCACCGGGCCGGGTGAGGGAGAGCTCCAGCAGATACCCGGTGCCGGGCCGCGCCTCCTCGCCGCCCAGGGAGCCGGCCAGCTGCCGTACCCCGCCGTCCGGATCGACCCGGTGCACCCGGGCGTCTTCCGGGGACCCGGTGTCCGGGTCCGAGCCCGTGTTCGCGTCCGCCACCGCGGAGTTGGTGACGTCGTCGAGCAGCGACAGCGCCGTACTGGTACGGCCGGTGCCGGGCGCGGCGCCGAGGACCAGCAGCCGCCGCGCGGTGAGCGCGTTGCGCAGCCGCCGGTATCCGTCGGGCGCCACATGGGCCCGGCGGAGCCTGCGCAGTTCCTCCGCGGGTACGGGCCCGCTGCGCATGCCCGCACGACGCGGGTCCAACTGGACGTAGGTGTCGCCGATATGGGCGCGGCCGATGTGCGTACGGTCGAAGTTGTGCAGGTCCCGGCCGCTGCTGAACATCTGCCGGGCGTCGCCGTGGGTCCGTGAGGCGGCGGCGAGGCTGGTGGCGCCGCCCTCGCCCTGCTCCTCTGCGAGCGGGTTGCGGGTGTGCTCCCTGAACCGCCCGGCGGCCCGCTCCCGCTCCGACTCCTTCTCGTCCGCGTCGTCGTCGGACTCCCCGTCGCTGTCGTCCTTCGGCTCGTCGGAGGAGGGCTTGCCGTCCCTGCCCTTCTCCTTCTCCCCGCGCCTCTCCCGGTCCCGCTCCCCGCCCTTCTCTCTTTCCTTCTCCTTCTCCCTCTCCTTGCCCCGGCCGCCGTCCTTGTCGGCGGCTTCGGGGGACGCGTTGTCCGGGGGGCCGTCCGCCTGTTCCTCGTCGCTCATGCGGATCAGCCCTTCCGGCGGCCGGCGTCGCCGGTGGTACGGCCGATGTGCACGGGCTGCTGGTAGACGTTGCCGGTGTGCTGGGACATGTCGCCCTGTACGTGGTAGCGAGCACTGACATCACCGGCTTCACCGGCTTCACCTGGGTCGACGGTGCGGTCCGCGTCGGTCACGTCGTCCACGTCGCTCATGTCGTCCACGTCACTCATATCGTCCGCGTCCGGGCGGGTGCCCGGGGCGACGGGCATGGCCGGGGCGGGCCGTCCGGGAAGGTGGAACCAGGCGGTGACCGGGCCCTCCTTGAGCTCCAGCCGGGCGGCGGAGTAGCGGGCGGGCTCGATGAACTTGCCGCCGCCGCTGACCACGTCCTCGTACAGCGAACCGGAGACGACCAGCACGAGATCGGCCCGCTCGGCGTCCAGCACCTGCCGGGCGACGGTGGAGTCGGCGAGGCGGCAGGCGAGGTCGACGGCGCGTCCGGCGATGCCCCGGTCGTCGTGCCGGACCGGCCCGACGTGCATGCCGACCCGCAGCCCCAGCGGGACCCGCAGGGCGCGGTTCTCGTCCCGCAGCTTCTCGTGGACCTCCACCATCCACAGGCCGAGCAGCCTGGCGACCGGGACCTGTCCGGACACCGAGACCAGCACGCCGTCGCCCCTGTCCTCCATGTGCAGGGAGTCCCGCGCGACCTTGGTGTGGGTGAACGCCGTCTCCAGGACCCGGTAGATCCGGGCACGCATCCGGGTCTTCTCGATGTCGTCGTACTCGCCGGAACGTCTGGCGTCGACGCTGATCACCAACTCGTAGCGCGCTTCGGCGACATCCGTCACGTCGTGGTCCACCTCGTGCCCCTGTCCTGGTCGCTGTGCCGTCCCCCATCAGCCTCGGGCCCGGGACGAAGGCCGTCTGTAGTCGTTTACACACGACAGGTGGGGAGTTACTCCTGATGACCGTCCGCGTGAGCGTCCGCGTGGCCATCCGCGAGCAGTGCGAGCAGTCCGGGATCGAGGATCTCGATCAGCCGGGTCCCGGTCCGCACGATGCGCTGGTCCCGCAGCAGCCGCAGCGCCTTGGCGACGGCCTCCCGGGTGGCTCCGACGGTGGCGGCCAGCTCGTCCTGGGCCAGGCGGACGACGGTGCCGGCGGGCAGCGGCCGTGACGCGGACGGCGTGTAGGGGCCGGCGGGTTCGGCCCGGGAGAGTTCGGTGAGCCGCACGGCCAGGCGTTGCAGAACGGTGAGCGAGGCGAGTGCGGACCGCTCCTGGTCGGCGCTGCGGAGCCGGAAGGTGAGCTGGCGTATCACCAGTCCGCTGACCCGGGGGTGCTGGGCGAGGAAGCGGCGGAACGCGTCCCCCGGGATGACCTGCGCCGTCGCGGGGCCCAGCGCCCGCACGGTGGCGCTCCGGGGGTGGCTGTCCAACGCGGCCATTTCCCCCAGGAGTTCGCCGGGTCCGCGCAGGCCGAGTATCAGCCGGGTGGCGCCACGGTCCGTAGCCACGGAAACGGTCACCCAACCCTCAAGTATGATCATGACGTGACCGGACCGGTCCCCCTCCGACAGGAGATGGGTATCGGCCGCGTAGAGCTTGCGGTTGCCGAGGGCCATGACGTTCTCGTGCTCGTGGGCCGTCAGGGCGCGTGCGAACGCCAGATCGTTGCCGAGCAGCCCCATGGCCCCTCCCCCCGCGGCAGGTCCGGACGGCTGATTTTGATAGGCGTTGATGCTCCCAGAGCGCCGTCTTCAAGGGTGTGGTTCACGCCACATCGCATCTACCGGGCGGTAATCACGGAAGTGCCAGTTGGGCGGCGTGGGCACCGACTCTCCCTGTCGTCCCCCTCTCACCCGCCCGATGGACCGTGCGTGCGCGACGGCCCCCCGGCGCCCGGTGCCCACCCTGGACCATGAGGTCAGGGGCCACATACGGGCAGGGCCGGGCTCATTGGTGCACGAAGGGGCGCGAGAGGCGGACTTGGCGGAAACTCGGGTTTCTGCCGGGAGCGGGGGGTCGGAGCCGGTACGAAGAGAGGTCGTCCGCGTGCGCCTGGCCCGGGTGCCCGTACGCGTCAGGGGCGGGTGGGTGCGTCCTCGCCCGCGTCAGGGGTGAGTGGGTGCGTCCTCGCCCAGCCGGGCGCGCAGGGTGCCGGCGAACTCCTCGGCCCGCCCCAGCTGCTTGCGCAGGTCGGCGACACGCTCGGCGGCGGCCTGCTCGAAGTGGCGTACCCGTCCCAGGAGTTCCTCGCGCTCGGCGCCGGCCGGGGGCGGGACCGCGTCGAGGTGATCGGTCGCGTCGAGGAGGTCCCGCATCTGGTCGAGGGTGAAGCCGAGGGGCTTCATGCGGCGGATCACCATCAGTCGGGCGACGTCGGTCTCGGTGTAGAGGCGGAATCCGCCCCGGGAGCGGGCCGAGGGGATGACCAGGCCGGTCTCCTCGTAGTGCCGGATGGTGCGCAGCGACAGCTCGGTCCGCGCGGCGACCTCGCCGATCTGCATGTGCTCGCTGCTCACACGGGCGCCTTCCTCGTCTGGCGATCTCTACCGTAACGTTAGAGTAGAGTGTGCGGCTGTCAGGGTTGATCCACCGCTGGTGCATGTTCATGTGGTGCGTGTTCATGTGGTGCGTGTTCATGGTGCGGGACGGGTCCACCAGTAACCAAAAGCCGTTCCGGGACCGACGACGCCCCCGGAGCGCCGGCCCTCCGTCCCGGCACTCCCCCCAGCGCTCCGTCCCGGCTCTTCGCACCGCTTCGCCCGCCCCTTGCCGTTCCGCACGCCCCTTGGTGACTCCGGGCGGGCCCGAGCACGACAGGTTCCGCTTCTCTTGACTTCCTCCGCACTGTCCCCGGCCGCGCGGCTGCGCGGTCTGCGTCCCGACTGGCTGCACGACCCGAAGGTCTGGCGCACCGAGATCCTCGCCGGACTGGTGGTCGCGCTCGCGTTGATCCCCGAGGCGATCTCGTTCTCCGTCATCGCCGGGGTCGACCCGGCGATCGGCCTGTTCGCGTCCTTCACCATGGCCGTGACGATCTCGGTCGTCGGCGGTCGCCGCGCGATGATCTCCGCGGCGACCGGCGCCGTCGCCCTGGTCATCGCCCCGCTCAACCGCGAGCACGGCTTCGGCTACCTGGTCGCGGCGGTGATCCTGGCCGGCGCCTTCCAGATCGTGCTGGGAGCGCTCGGCATCGCGAAACTGATGCGGTTCGTGCCCCGCAGCGTGATGGTCGGGTTCGTCAACTCCCTGGCCATCCTCATCTTCACGGCCCAGGTCCCCGAGATGCACGACGTGCCCTGGCCCGTCTACCCGCTGCTCGCCGGCGGCCTCGCCCTGATGGTGTTCTTCCCGAAGGTCACCAGGGTGATCCCGGCCCCGCTCGTGTCCATCGTCATCCTCACCGTGATCACGGTCGCCGCGGGGATCGCGGTGCCGACGGTGGGCGACAAGGGCGAGCTGCCGTCCGCCCTGCCGGTACCGGGCCTGCCCGATGTGCCCTTCACCCTGGACACGCTGACGACCATCGCCCCCTACGCGCTCGCGATGGCGCTGGTCGGGCTGATGGAGTCGCTGATGACGGCCAAGCTGGTCGACGACATCACCGACACCCACTCCTCGAAGACCCGGGAGTCTGTCGGCCAGGGCGTCGCCAACATCGTCACGGGCTTCCTCGGCGGTATGGGCGGCTGCGCCATGATCGGGCAGACGATGATCAACGTGAAGGTCTCCGGCGCCCGCACCCGCCTGTCGACGTTCCTGGCGGGCTCGTTCCTGATGGTGCTGTGCATCGTCTTCGGCCCGGTCGTCTCCGACATCCCGATGGCCGCGCTGGTCGCCGTCATGGTCATGGTGTCCTTCGCGACCTTCGACTGGCACTCCATCGCCCCGAAGACCCTGAAGCGGATGCCCGCCGGGGAGATCGCCGTCATGGTCATCACCGTGGCCTGCGTCGTCGCCACCCACAACCTCGCGATCGGGGTCGTCGTCGGCACCGTCACCGCCATGGTCGTCTTCGCCAGGCGCGTCGCCCACCTGGCCGACGTCACCGCCGTCGTCGACCCCGACGGCACCCAGGTCGTCTACTCGGTCACCGGGGAGCTCTTCTTCGCCTCCTCCAACGACCTGGTCACCCGGTTCGCGTACGCCACCGACCCCGACAAGGTCGTCATCGACCTGACGGCCACCCACATCTGGGACGCCTCCTCGGTCGCGGCGCTCGACGCGATCGAGACCAAGTACGCCCAGCGCGGCAAGACCGTCGAGATCATCGGCCTCAACCAGCCCAGCGCCCGCATCCACGACCGGCTCAGCGGCGAACTCACCGGCGGCCACTGACCGCACGGCCACTGACCGCACGGTCACGGCTCCCATAGCTGTGGCTTCCGTGGTCCGTTGCCATGTGACGCAGGGCGGCGCGGAGCACGTCGTTGGTCGCGGCGGGCTGTTCCTGGTGGGGCATGTGCCCGGCGTTCTCGATGATGTGGACCTCGCCGTGCGGGGCGAGTGCGGCGAGGGTCTCGGAGACCTCGACGGGGATCTCCGGGTCCAGGCGTCCGTGCAGGAAGACGGCGGGGACGGCGAGGGCGCGCAGGGCCTGACGGGGGTCGTGGTCGCGGGCCTCGGTGAGGAGCGCGTCGATGGCCGTTCCGGAGTCGAGGATCTGGCGGACGGTCGCGCCCACCATGTCCGCGGTGCCCGCGGGACCGAACCAGTTGGGGACCCAGGCGGCGACCGTGGCCGCGCGGTCGGTGGCGAAGGCGTCGAGCAGCCCGTCGAGCTGCTCGCCCATCGACTGGCCCGGCCAGTAGCCCGGCCCGTCGACCGAGATGACACCGGCGACGCGCTCCGGGGCGGCCAGGGCGGCTTCGAGCGCGAAGGTGGCGCCGATCGAGCTCCCGACGAGCACCGGGCGCTCCGGGCCGAGTACGTCGATCAGGGCCAGGATGTCGGCGACGTTGCCGTGCATGTCGTTGCCCGTCGCCGGGTGGTCGGAGCGGCCGCAGCCGCGCCAGTCGACGGTGATCACCCGGTGGTCGCGGGCGAGTCCGGCGACCTGGGCGTCCCAGGCCCGGCCGCTGGTTCCCCAGCCGTGCAGGAAGAGGACGGGCCGGCCGGTGCCGGTCTCCTCGAAGTAGAGGTCGATGCCGTTGACATGGGCGAACGCCATTGCTGCTCCTCGGTCGGTGTGTGAGTCCACTTCATCCGCACAAGCCGCCGCGACCAAGGGGCAGTTCGCTCGTACACTCATAGGCGGCGGCAATGAATCGGTGGGGCTGCGCCAAGGACCACGCGCGGGGGTGCGAGAAACATGGAACTGCGGCAGGTCCGGTACTTCCTCGCGGTAGCGGCGGAACTGCACTTCGGGCGGGCCGCCGAGCGGTTGCACATCGCCCAGCCGACCGTCAGCCAGCAGGTGCGGCGCCTGGAGCGGGAAGTGGGCATGGACCTCTTCGACCGCACCACCCGCAGGGTGACGCTCACCGCGGCCGGCAGCGCCTTCCTGCCCCACGCACGGGCCCTGCTCGACGCCGAGCGCGCCGGGCTGGAGGCGGTGGCCGTGCTGCGGTCCGAGGGGGCGGCCACGCTGCGGATCGGGACCCACGTGGGACTCGGCGCGCGGCTGGAACGCGTGCTCGACGTGCTGGCGGTGGACGCCCCGGGGATCACCGCCGAACTGTGCAGCCTGGGGCCGGCGGCACGGCTGCAGGGCGTGCGCGACGGCGATCTGGACGCCGCCTTCGTCCGGGGCGTGAGCGCGAGCCCGGGGCTCGAACTCATCCCGGTCTGGGAGGATCCGCTGGTCGTGGCGATTCCGGCGGCCCATCCGCTGGCCGACGGTCCGGTCGTGGACCTGGCCGGTCTGGCGGGGCTGCCCTTGCGGATCGTCGCGCGGGAGGCGAACCCGCACCTGTTCGACACCGTCACGGCCGCCTGCGGGGCGGCCGGCTTCGAGCCGGTCATGGGGCCCGGGTTCACCACCGACCAGGACACCCTGGCGGCCATCGGGACGGGCCGGGCGAGCTGGACCGTCTACTACGCGGCCCAGGCCGAGGTCATGCCCCGGGCCCGGCGCACCGTCTTCCGCCCCCTGGCCCCGCCGGGCCTGGCCCTCCAGACGTACCTGGCCGTACGCCCGGGTGCCCCCGCCCGACGCCTCACCGCACTCCTCGCCGCCTGCCGCGACGCGTAGGCTTTTGGCGAAGCCCGCGCAGGCTCCCGGCGGAGTGTCCCGGTGCGCTACCCGGCTGTCGGTGTGCCGCCCGAGCGCAGGGTCAGCAGCGTGATCTCGCTCGGGGCGAAGACCCGGAAGGGCGGGCCCCAGAAGCCGGCGCCCCGGCTGGTGTAGAGCTGGGTGCGCTCCCCGTGCCGGCTCAGGCCGCTCACCACCGGCTGGTCGATCCGGACGAGGAAGTTGAACGGCCAGATCTGGCCGCCGTGGGTGTGCCCGGAGATCTGCAGGTCGATGCCGGCGGCGGCGGCCTGCGGGACGAACTTGGGCTGGTGGGCGACGAGCAGGACCGGCTGGTCCGGGTCCGTCCCGGCCAGCGCGCCGAGCAGGTTCGCGCTGTGACCGGCCAGGCCGGAGGACTCCGCGGTCACGTCGTCCACGCCCGCCAGTACGAGGGAGTCCCCGCCGCGCTCCACCACGACATGGCGGTTGTGCAGCGGCTCCCAGCCCAGCTCCGCCATCCGGTCCAGCCAGCCCTGGGCCTCACTGCCGTACTCGTGGTTCCCCGTGACGTAGACCTTGGCCAGCCGCGACCGGACCACCCCGAGCGGCGCGGACTGCTCCCGGCGCTGGACCGGGGTGCCGTCGGCGATGTCACCGGCGTGGACCACGACGTCCGCGTCGAGCGCGTTGACCGCCTCGGTCACCCGGGCCGACCAGCCCGCCCGGTCGATCGGCCCGTAGTGCGTATCGGCCAGCACGACGACCCGCGTCCCGTCCAGACCGCCGCCGAGCCTCGGGACGTGGACGTCCAGCCGCTTCACCCGGGGGACCCGCATGGCCTCGTAGTGGCCCCAGGCCAGCAGCCCGGCCGAGACCGCGGCGACGGCCACGGAAACGGTCCTGGCCCGGCCGGTGCCGCCGACGCCGAACCCCATCAGCACGAGGTTCGCCAAGCCGCCCAGCACGGACCAGGTGAAGAGCACCCAGATCATCCCGAGACTGGTGTCGGCGATCCGAGCGGCCCGGTCGGAGTGCCGTCGCCCGTGGCCCGCGACCATCAGGAAGGGGAACGAGACCATCCAGGCGGCGAGGACGACCGTGCCGGCCAGGAAGACCGGGAACGGCCAGTCGGCCCCGGAGGCGAACAACGACCACCAGGGCGGCAGACACAGGACGAGCAGGACGAGCAGGACCACCCCCACCCGCCGGACCGAAGAGCCCCGCCGCCGATTCGCACCTTCGCCGGGGTCGTCGGCACCCGCCCCGGTCGGCTCCCTGGTACCGGCCTTCGAGTCCGGCCGAAGGCCCGGCTCAGAGCTGATGGATCCACTGTCTGCCACTGCGTTGCCCCTCACGTCCGCTCCTTCCATCATCCGGCACGCGCCGGACACCGGGCCAGGGCGGGCCGCCTGCCCCTGCGGCGGCCCGGCCGGAAGCCCGCTGCCCGACCCCCGTCGGATCCCTCGCGCCAATAGTTCGTGGCACGAATTGTCAGCATTGCCGGTGCTACTCTGGGGGAGTGGAAAAGCGTAATAGTGACCAGATCGGGATTGTGGCCGCGCTGGTGCGGTCGTCGTTCCTGGTGAACTCGGTGTATGCGGAGTCCGCCCGGAAGTTCGGATTGCCCCCGCAGCAGGGTCAGTTGCTGTGCGTGCTGATGCCGAGGCCGTACGGCATGAGCGAGTTGGGGGCGATGCTGCGGCTGGCGAAGTCGAGCCTCACCGGCCTGGTGGACCGTACCGAGCGCAACGGCCTGGTCCGGCGCGAGGCGGACGCGCGCGACACGCGCTCCGTGCGTGTCGCGCTCACCCCCCAAGGGGCCCGGCTGGTGAGGGAGTTCTACGACGAGACCTGCCGAAGGATCGAGGAGTTGCTCCCGGGCCTGGGGCCGGCCGAGCGGGACGCGCTCGCCGGACTGCTCGGCCGCGTCGTGCTGGACAACGAGGTTCCGGTGGTCTTCGCGGCGCAGGAGGAGCGGGCCCCTGTCGACCGCGAGAACTGAGGCCGCGGCGCCGCGTTCCCCGAATGAGGGTTGCAGTTCGTGCTACGAACTAATATTGTTCGTAGCGCGAACTGCAACCCCTTCTTTCTGTGGAGTGTGCCGTCATGAGTCGTACTGTCGTGGTTATCGGTGGAGGCTATGGGGGCGCCGCGGTCGCCAAGGCGCTGGAGTCCGAGGCGGATGTCGTCCTGATCGACCCCCGGGACGCGTTCGTCAACGCGGCCGCGTCGCTGCGGGCGCTGACCCGGCCCGACTGGGCGGGCAACATGTTCTTCCCCTTCGAGACGCTGCTCACGAAGGGCAGGGTGATACGCGACCGCGCGGCCTCGGTCGACGGCGGCGGCGTCACCCTGGCCTCGGGTGAGCGTGTCGCCGCGGACTACGTGGTGCTGGCCACCGGCTCCAGCTACTCCTACCCCGCCAAGCCCGCCTCCGACTCGGTCGGCGAGGCCCTCGGTGACCTGCGGCGCACATACGAGGAGCTGCGCGGGGCCGACAAGGTGCTGATTCTCGGCGCGGGTCCGGTCGGGCTCGAACTGGCCGCGGAGATCAGGGAGGTCTGGCCGGACAAGCAGGTGACCATCACCGACCCGGCCGAGGAACTGCTCCCCGGCATCGAACCGGAGGTGGTCGAGGACCTGCGTGGACAACTGGAGGCGCTGAACATCGGCTTGCGTCTCGGGATCTCACTCAAGGAATCGCCGGAAACAGAGCTCGGCGTGGCCGGGGCCTTCACCGTCACCACCACCGGCGGCGAAGAGATCGCCGCCGACATCTGGTTCCGTGCCTACGGGACGCGCACCAACAGCGACTACCTCGCGGACGGCGGGCTCACCACCCGTACGCCGCAGGGCCAGGTCCCCGTGACCGAGTTCCTCAACGTCGAGGGGCACGAGAACGTCTATGCGGTCGGCGACATCACCGACGTCGCGGAGGCCAAGATGGCCGGCCACGCGATGCGGCACGCCGAGGTGGTCGTCAACATCACCGCCCGGCTGAAGGGCGAACAGCCTACGGCCACGTACCGGCCGCTGCCCTTCCCCACGATCCTGATCCCGCTCGGCACGAAGGGCGGTGTCGGCCAACTGCCTTCCCCCGACGGTCCGGTCGCCGCGCCGACCGCGATGGTCTCGGAACACAAGGGCGCGGACCTGTTCACCGGCCGTTTCACGGCCCAGTTCGGCCCCACCGCCTGACCGGTACGCCGTGTGTGGCGACTCGAAGCCTGTGATGTTCAAATGTCTGATGTTTGTGTACGGTGCTGGCATGAAACGCATCAGCGCACCGCGTCGCGCGGCCAGCCTGTCCGCTCAGCTCGTGGACAGTCTCCGCTCGCACATCGAGTCGGGCGGCTGGCCGGTGGGGACACGGATCCCGCCGGAGCAGGCCCTCATCGAGGAGCTCGGGGTCGGACGCAGCACGCTGCGGGAGGCGATCGGTGCGCTGGTGCACCTGGGCCTGCTGGAGCCCCGGGCCGGGGACGGTACCTATGTCCGTTCATCGAGCGAGCTCCAGTCGGTCATGGTGCGGCGGGCGAGCTCCGCGCAGCGGGACAACGTGCTGGAGCTGCGGACCGTCCTGGAGGAGTACGCCTCGGGAACCGCGGCCCTGCGCCGCAGCGAGAGCCAGTTGCAGCAGTTGCGGGAGCTGCTGGCTGACGCGGACGCGGCCTGCGCCGGCGAGGACACGTCCGCGGCGACGAGCGTCGACGCGCTGTTCCACCGGGCCGTGGTCCGGGCGAGCGGCAACGACCTGCTGGTCGAGGTGTACGACCATCTCGGTACGGCGCTCACCTCGTCCCTGGGGGGCCTGCCCTGGGACACCGCCCACGCGGAGGAGCACGCCCGTCTGCACCGGCGGCTCGTGGACGCGATCGAGTCCCGGGAGCAGGACGGCGCCCGCGAGGCGGCGGCCGCGATCGTCCGGCTCACCCGCGACCACGAGCCCCGTACGCCACGAGCGGCGGAGGACCGGTGAGCACGCGGCCGGCTCCGACGCCCCGTCGGCACTCCGCCTCCGGATCACCGGCGGCCGAGCCCGCCCGGCCCGCCGTGTCGGTCGGGTTCGTCATCGCCATCTGCCTGGTGGCGGCGAACCTGCGCACCACCCTCACCGGTGTCGGCGCCCTGCTGCCGGAGATCGAGCGCGGCAGCGGGCTGACGTCGAGCTGGGGCGGGCTGCTGAGCACCCTGCCGCTGCTGACGTTCGCCGCGACGTCGCCCCTGGTCGCCCGTGCCTCCCACCGGTTGGGCAGCGCCCGCCTGCTCGTGGCGGCGCTCGGCGTGCTGGCCGTCGGGACGGTGGTCCGCTCCCTTCCCTCCGTCATCTGCCTGTTCGCCGGAACGGTGATCCTTTCCGCCGCCATCGCGTTCGGCAACGTGCTGCTTCCCGCTCTGATCAGGCGGAACGTGCCCGCGCACCGCATCCAGGGCGTCAGCGCCCTCTACGTGACCGTCATGGGTCTCATGGCCGCGGTCTCCTCCGGGGTGTCCGCGCCGCTGGCCCACACGGTGCCGGGTTCCTGGCACACCGCACTTGCCTGGGGCGTCGCCTTCACCGTCGCGGCCTTCCTCGCCTGGCTGCCCCGTATCCGGGGTGACAAGCCGCAGGAGTCCACCGTCGCGGCCCACAGCCCGGTGCCGTGGCGGTCGCGGCTCGCCTGGCAGGTCACCCTCTTCATGGGCCTGCAGTCCCTGGCCTTCTACACCGCCGTCGCGTGGCTGCCCAGCATCCTGACCGACCGCGGTACGAGCAGCACCACGGCCGGATGGATGCTCTTCTACTACCAGGTGGTGTCCCTGGCGGCCAGCAGCCTCCTGCCCCTGCTCACCCGCGGCCGGCACGACCAGCGCTGGACCGCGGCCGGGGCCTCGCTCCTCGTGGCGGGCGGCTTCGCCGTACTGGTCGCCGCCCCCGCGCTGTCCGCTCTGGCCTGCACCCTGCTCGGACTCGGCGGCGGCGCCTGCCTCGTCCTCGCACTGACCTTCCAGAGTCAGCGCGCCGGCAGCTCAGCGGAAGCCGCCGCACTGGCGGGCATGGCGCAGTCCATCGGCTACCTCGTGGCGGCGGCCGGGCCGCTCCTCCTCGGCATCCTGCACGACACCACGCACAGCTGGACGCTCCCGCTCACCGCCCTGGCCGTCCTCGGCCTCGCCACGGCGCTCGCGGGCCACGGCGCCGGGCAGGACCGCCACATCCATCAGCCCTCCCGCTGACCCGGCCCGGGCCGAGACCACCAACGCCGAAGGCCCCCGCAGCGAGCTGCGCGTCCCCGGCTTCCGCCGCCTCCGCCATCTTCGGCGCATGTGGGTCTCCCCCGAGAGTGGGGGAGAGCACGGTTCACTTCACGGCGACCAGCTGCCACTGCTGGTTCGTTCCACCGTTGCGGGGCCACTGCGTGACGGCCGCTCCGTCCGCTTCCGAGGCCCCGGTGACGTCCACCGGGTCGCCGCTGGAGCGGGCCTCGATGGTGTAAGTGCCGTGGTCGGAGGGGGCGATGAGCCACTGCTGGTTGGTACCGCCGTTGGCCGACCACAGGTCGAGTGCGGTACCGGGCAGCTTGGCGGCCTTCGGTACGTCCAGGACTCTGCCGCTGCCGACGCCGGTCAACGTGTAGAAGCCGTCACCCGCCCCGGTCAGCCGCCACTGCTGGTTGGTGCCGCCGTTCGCAGACCACTGGACGACGGGTGTGCCGTCTGCGGTGCCGGCGCCGGAGGCGTCCAACACCTTCCCGCTCTTCTTGTTGACCAGCCGGTAGGTGCCGGACAGGTCGGACGAGGTCCCGGGGGTGATGGACAGCCGGGAGAACTGGGCGGGGAGGAAGCCGTCCGTGCCGAGTCCGACCAGTCCGCCCCCGTAGTCGGGATCGCTGACCCGTCCCACCTCCTTGCCGTCGACGAGCGCCGTGATGGTGTCGCCCTCGAAGGCCATCGAGAGCCGGTGCCAGGTCCCGGTGCCCGGCGCGGTGATCGTGCCACTGGCCAGGGTGGTGAACTTCCACGTGACGTCGCTCTTCAGTACTGACCAGGCACCCGTGTCGCTCAGGCGCAGCCGGTAGGCGTTCAACCCGTTGTTGTTACGGCCCTGAGTGCCGACGCGCCCCAGCAGGTCCACCGAACCGGGCTTCTCCAGCAGGACGTCGGTGGCCACCGTGTAGTTCGACCAGCTCGGATCGCCCATCATCGTGTACGGCTGCGGCGCGCTCTCGTCCGTCCAGCGGATCGGGGTGGTGGACGCCATCTGCCGCAGGCACCGTCCCTCGCGGCCGCCTGCGCACGTGGCCGTCTCGAACGCGCCGTTCATCGACGCGAAGTACTTCGCCTCCCGGCCCGCCCCGTACGTGGCGAAGGTGTCGGAGTAGGGCAGGCCGAGCGGCTTCCGGTCCGGGCCGGTGGCCGTGCCGGCGCCCTGACCGGAGGTGGTCGTGACCGTGTAGACCCGGCCCGGCTGCAGGGCGAGGGTGTACGTGCCGTCGCCCGACGCCGTCAGGTCGGGGCCCGGGGACATCCTCGGCGACGTCGCGGCCAGGTCCGTGGACCACACGTGCAGGGTGGAGCCGGGCAGCCCGCCGGCGGTGCTGAGGCGGACCGTCTGCGGCGCGTCGGCCCCGGTCGTCTCAAGGACGGTGCTCCACGACTTCCGGTCGGGGGAGGCGTAGGTGACGTAACTGCCGTTGCCGCGGTCACCCGCGAGATAGCCCGAAGAGGTGTCCAGGTACTGCCAGCCGGGCGCGGTGAACTGTGTGGTCTGCGCCGTGGCCCAAGCGCTCGTGCTGACCGTGTAGGCACCGGACCCGGGCTCGTCGGCGCGCACGAGGCCGACGGTGTTGAACCACTGGTTCTGGGGAAGTGCCGCGACGACCGGCCAGTTGATGAACGACGTCATCTTCGCGTCGATGTAGCCGCGGTTGATCGCGCGCGCCATGGGGGCCGCGCCCGTCTCCATGTCCTGCGAGCCGTTCTCGCTGGCCCACAGCGGCTTGCCGGTGGCCCGGGCGTCGGCGCTGCTGGAACACGTGGTCATGTCCGAGAGGTAGCCGCAGGGGTAGTGGGCGCCGATGATGTCGACCGCGGAGTTCAGCGCGGCGTCGCCGCGCATCTCGGTGGCGATCTCCCACCCGCTGTCGGCGCCGACGATCTTGACGGAGCCGTAGCCCTTCGCGTCCAGCTCGGCGTCCAGCTTCTTGTACCAGGAGGCGTCGTAACCGCGCTCGTTCCAGCCTCCGATGTACTGCACGGTGAGCCCGTGCTGCTTGGCGCAGCCCAGCCACGACACGATGTAGTCGATCATGTCCTGCGACCAGAAGTTGCCGTCACCGATCCAGCCGGGGGCGCCCCAGGACAGGGCGGCGAGGTCTATGTGTGGATTCCTGGCCCTGGCCTGCTCCATCAGCCACCACTGGTAGCCGTTGTCGCAGTTGATCGCGCCACGCTCGTGCTCGATGCTGGACTCCGCGCCGTCGGTGGAGTTGGTGTCGCCGCCGATCTCGACCTTGAGGATCTGCAGGGCGGCGCCGTAGCCGGGCTTGAAGAGGTAGTCCAGGATCTGGCCCCGCTGGGCCTCCGGATAGTCGGCCAGCAGCCGCGAGTTGCCGCCGCCGCCACTGATCGCACCGACCCCGTCGAACGTACGGCCGGGGCTCGCGCCGTCGACGGTGATGTCGGTGCTCGCGGACGGAGCCGCGGCTTCGGCCGTGGACACACCGGCGGCGGCCAGGAGCGCGGCGCACAGCGACAACACCGCCGAAATGACGACAGAGTGGCGCCGGGCCACAGGGAATCGACGCGCTAAGGGGAACGATCTGGACATGGCTGGGCCCTCCGTTGGGGGATGGGGGCTGTTTGATGATGTTGATGAGTGTGGGTTTGTGTCCGAACTCGTTCCGGATGCTGGCAGCGTGACGTGACCCCGTCAAGGGTGCGGACGAGTCCGTCGCTCGTTAATTAATATTTATTACCTGAAGCCTGAACGGTTGAACGCTGCACGGACAACCCCTCTCGCTCGCCCATCAGATCGACCCGGCCCTGGGCTTCGCCCCCGCGCAGACCCTCCCGGCCCCGGCCTCAGCAGCGGCCGGGGCGCGCGTACACCGTGATCACCGAACCGTCGACCGTGCGCTTGCCGCACGCCTCGAAGTGGTCAGCGAGCGTGCCCCGCTTCACCCGGACCAGGGCACTGTCCTCCACCGCCACGCCCGATGGTGAGGCGACGACGACGATCCGGTGGCGAGCGAGCATCCGAGCGCGCAGTTGGCCGGGGGCCACCTCGGTGCCGTACAGGCTGTGCGAAGTGAGCGGGTCGCGTGCCCTTGCCAGATCCACACCCCGGACGCGGCCGCTCTGCTGACATCGAACGGCGACCGATACGACCTGGACACCGGCCGCAGATTCACCAGCCTGTACGGCGAGGACAGGATCCAGTCCGCGTGGTTCAGCCGGGACGGACACCACCTGGTGGTCAGCACCCCGGAGGGCCGGGTCACGCTCTGGGACCGCCTCGGCCAACACCGGATCGCGATCCTCGCGCCCCCGGACCACGACGGGCGACACGAGTCGCCGGCCGTCGCCTTCTCGGCCGATGGCGAGTTCGTCGCGGTCGTCGCGGTCGGAACCCAAGACGATTCCGTACGGGTCTGGGAAGCCTCCTCGCCCGGCACCCCGGGCACGCTCATCCAGACCGGCGAGGGCCGCATCGTCGGGCTCGGATTCACCGACGACGGCGACACTCTGCGCATCGCGACCCCGAACGGTGTGCACCGGGAAGTCGGCGTGCTCGATCCGCAGCGGGCCGCGCGGCGGGTGTGCGAACGAGCCGGGGACGGGCTCGGGGCGGCGCAGTGGAGCGCCTATCTGCCGAAGGTCCCCTACCGGGAGACCTGCTGAGCCCTCGCCTGTGCCGATGGCTTGGTAGGGCGACGTATTGCCCGGTGAGAGCAATGGCGGAGGATACGAGATTCGAACTCGTGAGGGGTTGCCCCCAATACGCTTTCCAAGCCTTCGCTCGGCCGTTCGGGAACAGTCGCGGACATCTGGACCTGTGGCGAAGCCGGTGGCTACAGGCTCGGTGAACTGTGGTGAACACCTGCGAATGAGACCGGAACTGAGACCAGGTGCTCGTTCACTTACCAGACACCGGGCCGTACCACTGCATGGCTTGACCGGTGATTGCGGCGATACATTCGAAGTCGTGGTCGCGGTGGAGAAGGGTGAGCCCCTGGAGTTCCGCTGTGGCGGCGACGACGAGGTCAACCGCTCCCGCACTGCGGTGCTGACCGCGTTGGGTCAGCAGTTCCTGAACCTGCCAGGCGCGGTCGTAAGCGCGGTCATCGACGGGCACCCAGCCGAACAGCAGCCGCATGTCCTCGATGCCGCGCGCACGGTCCGCGGCGGAGCGGGCGCTGTAGAAGAACTCCAACTCGGTAACCGGGCAGGTCGCGATGAGCCCTGCTGTGGCGGCCTGATCCCATCCGTACTGTTCGGCGTCGTCGCGGAAGAATCGGGCGAGCGCACTGGTGTCGATCAGGAACTGTGCCGCGCTCACCGCCGGTAGTCCCTTTTTTCCTCGAAGGCATTCAGATCGAACGCGCCCTCGCCCGCTGCGGCCCGCAGCCGAGTGAGAGCGAGAGCCCGTCGGCGGTTATCGAGCACCTCGCGCAGGGCGGTGTTGACCGTCTCCTTCTTGGTGCCGGTCCCCAGCGCCTGAGCCACGGCGGCCAGCAATTCGTCGTCGAGATCGATCACTGTACGAGTCATCGGTGACCTCCTGGGATATCAACTATGGCATCGAGTATATCGCGGGTGAGGTATCGCTGCGTGATCTCAGGCCGGCATGCAGGTCGAGATCTGCACCAACGGCTACCGGATCGAGCGCCGGCTCACCGAGATCGCCCCCGACCTGGACCTGCTCCTGGTATCGCTGGAGGGCATCGGCACGACCAACGACAAGATCCGGAAGCTCGGAAGCTACCGGAGTGCCCTGAGCGCCCTCGAAATCGCTCAGCAACTCGGCGTCCGGGCCCGGCCGCGACCATGAAAGCGTTGAGGGGCTCCGCGGTACCGGCAAATCCACCCTCGCCCCCATGATCGCGGCCGCTCGTGGCGCGGTACTGATCCCGACCGTGCCGCCCACCTACCGGGCGACTGCGGCAGGAGGTCGACCGGCTGGGAAACGCAGAGGCACGCATGTGCTTCTACCTCTCGGCCTTGTTCACCGCCAATGATCAGATCCAGCGGTACCTGTCCGCCGGCATCCCGGTGGTGGTCGAAAGCTACTTCGCACGCTGCCTGGCCAACCACCGCGCTTTCGGAGCCGACCTCTCCGTGTCCCTGCCGCCGGGCATCCCGCGTCCCATCACCTACTACCTCGTCTGCGCGGAGGACGAGCGTCAGCGCCGACCCGCCGGCGACAAGCCTGTCTCGCGGTGGGACGCTCTCGCCGAGATCACCGCAGACAAGATCACCGACGCCTACGCCTCGTTCCCGATGCACCGCGTGAACACCACCGGTCTCACCCCTGACGAGGTACTCCAAGCCGTCCTGAGCACCGACCCGCAAAGAGAGCAAGCCAGTGCAGGCACCGAGCATGTGGCGGCACACCCTTACCTTCTTCCCTCAGTTCCTCGCCGCGCTGAAGGAACGTACGGAGACTGACTCCACCGTGACGGTCGTCGGCTCGCGAGCGACGGCAGACTCGTCGTGCCACTGGCCGCGGCCGGCTACCGCGTCAGCATGATCGAGCGCCTGAAACAGGAAGGGCTTCACGACCGTGTCCATGTCGTGGAGGAGGACTTCCTCGCCTCCGAGCCCGATGCTGCCCCCTGTGACGCTGTCTGGACGAGCTGCTCGTGGCACTGCAGTGCCAACCACCACCGGCCGTTGGGCGAGTTCATCGACAGCATGCAGCGCATGGTCCGGCCCGGCGGTCTGTTCGGCGCGGAGTTCATGATGCCCCTCACGCAACGCCACCACGTGCTTGAGCACTACACATCCCCCGAGAAGCTGCGGCGTTACTTCATCGGGGACTGGGACGTCCTGCTCACCCTGCGGACCAACGAGTTCACCGAGCAGGCGCACGTCGGGCAGCTGCAGGACCACAACCACCGCATGGGCCTTCTCCTCGCAGCCCGTGCGTCCACCCCCTCCTAGAGCTACGGGAAGAAGGACCTATGAAGCACGAGTACGAAGCCAAGTTCCTCGCCGTCGACGTCGACGGGCTCCAGGCCAAACTGATGGCGCTCGGAGCCGTCCAGGCATTTCCGCGCACCCTCCTCACCCGGAAGATCTTCGAGAACGACGCCCTCGAAGGCGGCGCCTGGGTCCGCCTGAGGGACGAGGCCACGCGTTCCACGCTCACGCTGAAGCAGGTCACCGACTCCACGACGATCGACGGCACCACCGAGATCGAGACCGAGGTGTCCGACCTGCACGCCATGGCCGAGATCCTCCGCAACATCGGCCTGCGTGAGGTGCGCTACCAGGAGAACTACCGGGAGGAGTGGCGCCTGGGCGAAGTCGACTTCGACTTCGACACCTGGCCGGACCTCCCCACCTTCGTCGAGATCGAAGGACCCGACGAGGCGTCTGTCCGACAGGCTGCAGATCTGCTCGACCTCGACTACGCACAGGCCCGGTTCGGCAGCGTCGACGAGATCTACAAGAGCGAGGCGGGCCGGGACATCCTCGCCGAGCCCACCCTCCTCTTCGCCGATGCCGACAAGCAGGAGTCGGCGAAGGCAGCTGCCCCGAGCGAGTGATCGTGAGTGCCGGTTCCGCGCTCGGGGTCCCGGTGCAGGAGGACGTCATTCCCCTGTGGTGATGGCGGTCGGTGAGCGACGGCGACTGCTGGAGACAACTTCAACCGCCAACGTCGAAGGCCCCCGCAGCGAGCTGCGGGGGCCTTCGACGTATTGCCCGGTGAGAGCAATGGCGGAGGATACGAGATTCGAACTCGTGAGGGGTTGCCCCCAACACGCTTTCCAAGCGTGCGCCCTAGGCCACTAGGCGAATCCTCCGGGGCAAACAATACAAGACGTTGAGGAGTGCTCGCGAACCCGTTCCCCGTCGGCGGTCCCGAGGGAGTCCCGGCGGGGTCGTGAGGGGTGGGGAGGTGGACTTGCGGGGGCGGGGATCGGCTAAGGTGGGCGTCAGCCCCTCACGTGGCGCTATCTGACTGAACTCCCCCAGGGCCGGAAGGCAGCAAGGGTAGGTTGGCTCTGGCGGGTGCGTGGGGGGTCCTTACGTTTCCGGGGGCGTCCGGTACGGGGCCCGGGCGCCGGGTTTTCGGGGTTGTTGTGCCCTCGGGGCCGGTGGTGTGCCCGGCCCGGGGCCGGTTGTCGGTCCGCCCCTATAGCCTCGTATGTGTGTCGTCCCTTGCGCTGTACCGCCGCTACCGCCCCGAGTCGTTCGCCGAGGTCATCGGTCAGGAGCATGTCACTGAGCCGTTGATGCAGGCCTTGCGGAACAACCGGGTGAATCACGCGTACCTGTTCAGTGGTCCGCGCGGCTGCGGCAAGACGACCAGTGCGCGCATTCTCGCCCGCTGTCTGAACTGTGAGCAGGGGCCCACACCCACGCCCTGCGGGGAGTGCCAGTCCTGCCAGGACCTGGCGCGCAACGGGCCGGGATCGATCGATGTGATCGAGATCGACGCCGCTTCGCACGGTGGTGTGGACGATGCCCGTGATCTTCGGGAGAAGGCGTTCTTCGGGCCCGCGTCGAGTCGTTACAAGATCTACATCATCGACGAGGCGCACATGGTCACCTCCGCGGGGTTCAACGCCCTGCTGAAGGTGGTCGAGGAGCCGCCGGAGCACCTCAAGTTCATCTTCGCGACCACGGAGCCCGAGAAGGTCATCGGGACCATCCGGTCGCGCACCCACCACTATCCGTTCCGGCTGGTGCCGCCGGGGACGCTGCGCGACTACCTCGCGGAGGTGTGCGCCAAGGAGAACAGCTTCGTCGAGGACGGGGTGTTTCCGCTGGTGGTACGGGCCGGTGCCGGCTCCGTGCGTGACTCGATGTCGGTCATGGACCAGCTGCTGGCCGGCGCGGCCGACGACGGTGTGACATACGCCATGGCGACGTCGCTGCTCGGCTATACGGACGGCTCGCTGCTCGACTCCGTCGTGGACGCCTTCGCGTCGGGCGACGGGGCCGCGGCCTTCGAGGTCGTGGACCGGGTGGTCGAGGGCGGCAACGACCCGCGGCGCTTCGTCGCCGACCTGCTGGAGCGGCTGCGGGACCTGGTGATCCTGGCCGCGGTGCCGGACGCCGGGGAGAAGGGGCTCATCGACGCCCCCGCCGATGTCGTCGAGCGGATGCAGGCCCAGGCCTCCGTCTTCGGGGCCGCCGAGCTGAGCCGCGCCGCCGACCTGGTCAACGAGGGGCTCACCGAGATGCGCGGGGCGACCTCGCCCCGGCTCCAGGTCGAGCTGATCTGCGCCCGGGTCCTGCTGCCCGCGGCCTTCGACGACGAGCGCTCGCTGCAGGCGCGGCTGGACCGGCTGGAGCGCGGCGCGTCCTTCGCCACCACCGGCCCGGGGCCCGCCATGGGGTACGTCCCCGGGCCCGAGGCGCTCGCCCACGCCCCCGTCGCACCACAGCCCGCACAGGCGCCCCAGGCGCCGCAGCCCCCCGCTCCCGCCCCGTACCCCGCCGCGGCGCAGCCGGACCCCGGACCGGGACCCGCCGCCGCGCGTGCCGCCGCCCGAGGGGACGCCCCGCCGCCCGCCCCGGTGCAGGCCGCCCCGCCCGCCGAGCCCGTACAGCCGCCGCCCGCCCCCGCCCCGGCTCCGGCTGCCGGTCAGCGGCCCGGCGCCTGGCCCGCCGCGGCCGCTCCCGAGCAGGGGCGCCGGCCCGGAGGCTGGCCGACCGCCTCCACCCCCGGCCAGGCACCGGCCCCGCAGGCCGCCCCCGCCCCCGCACCGGCTGCGCCGACGGCACCCGCTCCCGGGCCCGCCGCCCCGGAACCGGCCCCGGGCATGACGCAGGGCGCCGGACAGGTGCGCAACATGTGGCCCGACATCCTGGAGGCGGTCAAGGGCCGCCGCCGGTTCACCTGGATCCTGCTCAGCCAGAACGCCCAGGTGACCGGCTTCGACGGCGCCACCCTCCAGATCGGCTTCCTCAACTCCGGCGCCCGCGACAACTTCACGAGCAGCGGCAGCGAGGACGTGCTGAAGCAGGCGCTGGCCGAGCGGTTCAACGCCCAGTGGAAGATCGAGGCGATCGTCGACCCGTCGGGCGGCGCCGGACAGCCCCCGCCCACCGGTGGCGGCCGCCCCGTGCCCCCGCCCGCACCGCAGCGACCGGCGCCGTCCGCGCCGCAGCAGCAGTACGAGCCCCGGCCGGCCCAGGAGCGGCCGCAGCAGCCGGGAGGCGGCGAGACGGCCGCGTCACCGCCCCCGTCGCCGCAGTACACCGCTCCCGAACCGCCCCGTTCGGTCGCCCCGGAGGACGACACCGCCGAGGCCGACGATCCGGATCTGGTCGACTCCGCCCTCTCCGGCCACGAGCTGATCGTCCGCGAGCTGGGCGCCACGGTGGTGGAGGAGTTCACCAACGAGTAGGACGCGGGTCCGGGGGCCGACCGGCGCGCCCCGGTTCCGGACGCGTGCTCCGGGGATCGGCGCCCCGAGGACGCGCGCTCCGGCGGACCGCGGCCGCCCGGGGCCAGGACCGGGACTGCCCGGGACCAGGACCGGCCCCCGCGTCCAGCCCCCCGGTGTCCACAACCCGGCGTCCGTCAAGGCCGCCCCGGCGCGGCGGCTAGGCTCCACCCCGTGAAGGTTCTCGTCATCGGCGGCGGCGCCCGCGAACACGCCCTGTGCCGCTCTCTCTCCCTCGACCCCGATGTCACCGCTCTGTACTGCGCCCCCGGCAACGCCGGCATCGCAGAGGTGGCCGAACTGCACCCGGTCGACGCACTCGACGGCGCCGCCGTCGCGCGCCTCGCCACTGATCTGGGCGCCGAGCTGGTGGTCGTCGGCCCGGAGGCGCCGCTTGTCGCCGGGGTCGCGGACGCGGTGCGCGCCGCGGGCATCCCCTGCTTCGGCCCCTCGGGTGAGGCGGCCCGGCTGGAGGGCTCCAAGGCGTTCGCCAAGGACGTGATGGCCGGGGCCGGCGTCCCGACCGCCCGTAGCTACGTCTGCACCACCGCCGCCGAGATCGACACGGCGCTGGACGCGTTCGGTGCTCCGTACGTCGTCAAGGACGACGGTCTCGCCGCCGGAAAGGGCGTCGTCGTCACCGATGACGTCGACGTGGCCCGCGCCCACGCGCTGGCCTGCGACCGCGTGGTCATCGAGGAGTTCCTCGACGGCCCCGAGGTGAGCCTCTTCGCGATCACCGACGGCACCACCGTGCTGCCCCTCCAGCCCGCCCAGGACTTCAAGCGCGCTCTCGACAACGACGAGGGCCCGAACACCGGCGGCATGGGCGCGTACTCCCCGCTGCCGTGGGCCGACTCCAAACTGGTCGACGAGGTCATGCAGTCGGTCCTCCAGCCGACCGTCGACGAGCTCCGCCGCCGGGGTACGCCCTTCTCCGGACTGCTGTACGCGGGTCTCGCGATCACCTCGCGCGGCGTGCGGGTCATCGAGTTCAACGCCCGCTTCGGCGACCCGGAGACCCAGGTGGTCCTGGCCCGGCTGAAGACCCCGCTGGCCGGTGTCCTGCTGGGTTCCGCCAACGGCACCCTGGACGAGCTGCCGCCGCTGAAGTGGCGCGACGACGCCGCGGTCACCGTGGTCATCGCCTCCCACAACTACCCGGACACCCCGCGAACGGGTGACCCGATCGAGGGCCTCGACGAGGTCGCGGCACAGGATGCGCCGCACGCGTACGTCCTGCACGCCGGAACCCGGCGGGACGGCGACGCGGTCGTCAGCGCGGGCGGCCGGGTGCTCTCCGTGACCGCGACCGCCAAGGACCTCGCGGGCGCCCGTGAGCGCGCCTACGCGGCGGCGGCCCGGATCCGGCTCGACGGCTCCCAGCTCCGTACGGACATCGCGAAGAAGGCGGCGGAGGAGGCCTGAGCCACCCTCCGCCGCAGCGGACACGGGCACGGGCACGGACACGGGCGGCGGGCCCGTACCAGGGCCCGCGCCCTGCCGCCCCGATCGCGGTCCCACCTCCGCCGACGCGCCGCTGCCCCATGGACAGCGGCGCGTCAGCAGCTTTACCCAAAGCCATTCCATCGAGTGACGGCTGAGCCATCCGGATGACGCCCGCCGAAGCCCCAACTAGGGTGCGGCGCAAGCTTTCCGGCACATGGCCCACCGGCATTGCGATGTCAGTGACGGGTGCCACAGTGGGGGAGTGAGCAACACCGTCGCGAGGGCAGAGGGGGTGACATCCAGCCGTGTCCGATACCGGTACAGGTGAGGAGTTGGGTGCGCAGGCCGCACGTGCCCGTGCGCTTGCCCTGTTGCGCATCCGCAGCAGGGCGACGGCAGTGGCGCTGCTGCCCGCGGCCGTCGCCGTCGTGCTGTTCGCCGCAGGGGCGCAGGGATTCGTCGAAGGCGGTGGCTGGGACGCGGTGCGCTGGGCCGTGACGGCCTGTGCCGTCATCACCCTGCTGGTCGCGGCGGCCGTCGCCGTAGCGGTCGTACGGGCCAAGCCGGCGGTCAGCCCGACCGTCCCGCTCAGCGAGAAGGCGGCCCCGGATCTCTACCGGCTGGTCCGTGACCTCGCCGATCGCCTCGACGTGCCCGCGCCCTCGGCCATAGCGCTGACGCCCGACTGCGACAGCTGGCTGGAGGACCGCACCCATCCGGCCGCGGACCGTGCCGCCAAGGACGCCGCCCGCCGGGATCCGGGCGGACCGGGGGCGGCCCCGGGGCGCCGCAGGGTACAGGCCGCGCCCGTGCTGGTGATCGGCTCGCCGTTCCTCTGGTGGATGCGGGTCGCGGAGCTGCGCGCCGTGCTCGCCCCGGTCGTCGCGGGCACCGGCCCCTCCGCCCATCCCGACATAGCCGCCGCCCGCCGCTTCGTCCGGGGACTCGACGGGGCCGTCGCCGACGCGGCCGCCCCCGCCCGGGGAGCGGTACGCAAGGTTCTGCGGCTGCCGCACGCCCTCATCGGCCGGATCGCCCGGCTGCTGCTGCGCAGCTGTCACAGCCACGCCTCGGAGATGGAGCGCGGCGTCGCCGCAGCCGCGTCCACCCGCGCCCAGGCGGTGGACTACGGGCTGCGGATCGTCGCCCAGGAGCAGGTCGGGCTCGCCTACGCGGGCTGGGACCGGCTGCTCACCCGGGTCGCGCTGCCCGCCTGGCGGATGGGGCGCTGGCCCTCCCGGCTGGACGCCGGAGTCGTCTCCGCCCTCACCGAGCTGTCCCGGCGCGACCGGCTGGCCGACGGGTTCACCTCCCGGCTGGGCGAACGGCCCGCCTGCGATCTCCTGGAGGAGCCGGGAGCGGCCGACGAGGCGGCGTCCCTGCTGGCCGCCCGGCTCTTCCACGGCGGCCCCGCGCAGGCGGGGCCCGGCTGGTCCCCGGTGGACTGGCAGCAGTACCCGGAAGAGGTCGTCGACCGGAAGTGGCGCACAGAGGCGGCCCGCCTGCACCGCGTCCTGGACGACATGGGCGTACCGCCCGCGGCCTCCGCCGGGGCGTCCGACGCCGCCGGTGCCGCGGTGCCCACCCTGGCCCGCGTCGTCGAGCACCTCGTCGCGGGCAACGGCAGCGGTGAGGAGCTCGCGGCGGGGATCAGCGCCGCGGTGGCCCGCGACGAGGCCCAGGCAGAGGCAGCGGCCCGGAACCCTCAACCGCTAGCCGGCGGAACCACCGGCTCCGCCGACGGCAGCAGCTTCAACGGCTCCGGCAGTGCCTCGAACGTCAACGGCTCCGGCAGCGCTGCGAACGTCAACGGCTCCAGCAACGTAAACGGCTCCGGCAGCTCCGCCGACGTAAACGGCTCCGCCAACGTCAACGGCTCCGGCAGTTCCGGCAGCTCCAGCACCTCAGGTGATTCCGCGAGCACCGGCGGGGACGTGCTGGAATTCTGGGGGCCCGACCCCCTCCCCCTGTTCCCGCTCCAGCCGCCCCGTACGGGCACAGAGCTGCTCGCGGACCATGTCGCGGCGATGGTCTGCTGCGCAGCCGTCGACACGGCGGGCGCGGCCCCCGGGCTCGACTGGCTCGACGGGCCCACGCTGCTGGTCGACGGGGAACGCCGGTCCGATCTCGGCACTCCGGTGCTCAGCCTCGTCGAGGACGGCGACGCGGGCCCCCTGCGCTCCTGGCTCTCCTCGGTCGGCGTGCGCACCGACAAACCCGTCCGTCTCGCCTGAAACAGGTTCGAACCAAGAGCGGCCGAAGAGCTCCGGGATGTTCCGTGATGCCATGGGATGTTCCGGGGTATTCCGGGGTGTTCCGCAGTGCACCGGCCCGATTTCAGAGACTCCGCGTGCACAACTCGGCTGATACTGAGGCATATCGACGGCCCGTCGCGCCCAATACCCGGAAGCTCAAGTTCCGTTAACGTTAATTCGCGACGAACGGTGACGGAGTGGATGCGTTATGTGATGTGCTGGGGACCGGCGCTGACAGTCAGCGCACCACATGTTGTTCCGGGGGCCGAGAGAGGGAAGCGCGTTATGGGGGCGGAGCAGATTCGTCGTTGGGAATCAGGTGCCCTCGCGCACGCGGTCACCGACCCCTTCGGGCAGGGGCCGCTGCCCTGGCTGCGCGGCAGCGAGAACTACTTCGACGACACCGGCCAGGTCGTGCCCTGGTACGCCGATCCGACGCTGCCCCGCGGCTCCACCGGCGGCGGCACCCGTACCGCCGACGACGTGCACCGGCAGATCAAGGGCTTCAGCTCCACCGGCGCGGCGGCCCCCGGCGAGGCGATCGACTTCCACATCACCGTGGACCCGCCCCAGCAGTTCTCCGTGGACATCTACCGCATCGGCCACTACGGGGGCGACGGCGCCGCCAAGATCACCACGAGTCCGCGGCTCTCCGGCATCGTCCAGCCCGCCCCCCTCACCGCCGACCGCACGGTGTCCTGCCACCACTGGTGGCAGTCCTGGCGGCTCCAGATCCCCGCCTACTGGTCGATCGGCGCCTACGTAGCCGTGCTCACGACGGTCGACGGATACCGCTCCCACATCCCGTTCACGGTCCGCGACGACCAACCGGCCGATCTGCTCCTGATCCTCCCGGACATCACCTGGCAGGCGTACAACCTCTACCCGGAGGACGGCCGTACCGGCGCCAGCCTCTACCACGCCTGGGACGAGCAGGGCCGGCTGCTCGGCGAGGAGGACGCCGCGGTCACCGTCTCCTTCGACCGCCCCTACGCCGGCGCGGGCCTCCCGCTGCACGTCGGCCATGCCTACGACTTCATCCGCTGGGCCGAGCGCTACGGCTACGACATCGCCTACGCCGACACCCGCGACCTGCACGCGGGCCGGATCGACCCGACCCGTTACCGGGGCCTGGTCTTCCCGGGCCACGACGAGTACTGGTCGGTCCCCATGCGGCGCACCACAGAACGCGCCCGCGACAACGGCACCTCCCTGGTCTTCCTCTCCGCCAACACCATGTACTGGCAGGTCAGCCTCACGCCGTCGGCGTCCGGCGTCCCCGACCGGCTGCTCACCTGCCGCAAGCGGCACGGGCCGGGAAAGCCCGCGCTCTGGCGTGAGGTCGACCGCGCCGAGCAGCAGCTCCTCGGCATCCAGTACGCGGGCCGGGTCCCCGACCCCCACCCCCTGGTCGTGCGGAACGCGGAGCACTGGCTCTGGGACGCGACCGGTGCGGGCGAGGGCGACGAGATCGACGGGCTGGTCGCGGGCGAGGCCGACCGTTACTTCCCGCGCACCACACTCCCCGAGCACGACAACCGCATCCTGCTCGCCCACTCCCCGTACCAGGACAGCGAGGGCGTGACGCGGCACCAGGAGACGTCCCTCTACCGCGCCCCGTCCGGCGCGCTCGTCTTCGCCTCCGGCACCTTCGCCTGGTCCCCGGCGCTGGACCGCCCCGGCCATGTGGACCCCCGCATCCAGAAGGCCACCGCCAACCTCCTCGACCGCATCTGCAAGCGCGACTGAGGATCCGCGACTGAGACCCGCTGAGTAACTGAGGGATCCGCGAAGCGACTGAGGGATCCGCGAAGCGGCTAAGGATCTCCGCACGCCCTCCCGGGGCACCGGCGCGCCCCTCGCACCCCTCCGCAGCAGTCCGAACCCGGATACGGGACAATCGGAACGACTCCTGGATCAACCTACGCGGAGGCAGCGTGTCCGGATTTGTAGAAAAGCCCGAGCCCGTGCAGGTTCCGGGGCTCACCCACCTGCACACGGGCAAGGTGCGCGACCTGTACCGGAACGAGGCCGGTGACCTCGTCATGGTCGCCAGCGACCGGATCTCCGCGTACGACTGGGTGCTGCCCACCGAGATCCCGGACAAGGGCCGCGTGCTGACGCGGCTCTCGCTGTGGTGGTTCGACCAGCTCGCCGATCTCGTACCGAACCACGTGCTGTCCACGGAGCTGCCGCCCGGCGCGCCCGACGACTGGGCCGGCCGCACCACGATCTGCAGGTCGCTGCGGATGGTGCCGGTCGAGTGCGTCGCCCGCGGCTATCTGACCGGCTCCGGCCTGGTCGAGTACAACGCCTCGCGCACCGTCTGCGGCATCGGCCTCCCCGAGGGCCTCACCGACGGCTCCGAGCTGCCCGGGGCGATCTTCACCCCGGCCACCAAGGCGGCCGTCGGTGACCACGACGAGAACGTCAGCTACGAGGAAGTGGCCCAACAGGTCGGCGCCGAGACCGCCGCGGCACTGCGCCGCACGACGCTGGACGTGTACGGCCGGGCCCGCGACATCGCGCGCGAGCGCGGCATCATCCTCGCGGACACCAAGTTCGAGTTCGGCTTCGCGCCCACCGCCGACGGCGGCGAGGAGCTGATCATCGCGGACGAGGTGCTGACCCCGGACTCCTCGCGCTTCTGGCCGGCCGCCACCTGGGAGCCGGGCCACGCGCAGCCGTCGTACGACAAGCAGTTCGTGCGCGACTGGCTGACGTCCCCGGCATCCGGCTGGGACCGCAAGAGCGAGCAGCCGCCGCCGGCGCTCCCGCAGGAGATCGTGGACGCGACCCGGGCCAAGTACCTGGAGGCGTACGAACTCCTCACCGGCACTCCCTGGACGTAACCGCCCCGAGGCACCCCGAGGTACATGAAGAAGCCCCCGGTCGAAAGGCCGGGGGCTTCTTGCTTCTCTGAGCGGACGACCAGGTTCGAACTGGCGACCTCAACCTTGGCAAGGTTGCGCTCTACCAACTGAGCTACGTCCGCAAGCGCCGAAGCGCGAGGACCACTATACCCAACCCCGCTCCCGCGCGAGACGCACCGCGGCATGACGGTTCTCGGCCCCGAGCTTCGAGGCCGCGGAGGACAGGTAGTTCCGCACCGTTCCCTGCGACAGCGAGGCCCGCTCCGCGATCTCCGCGACCGGCGCCCCGTCCGCCGCCAGTTCCAGCACCTCGGCCTCGCGCACGGTCAGCGGAGAGTCCCCGGCCGCGATCGCGTCGGCGGCCAACTCCGGGTCCACGTAACGGTTGCCGGCGTGCACCGCGCGGATGATCCCGGCCAGCTGGCGGGCGCTGACGGTCTTCGGTACGAACGCCCGCACGCCCGCCGCGAGGGCCCGCTTCAGATGTCCGGGGCGGCCGTGACTGGTCACGATCATGGTGCGGCAGCCCGGGAGTTCGGACCGCAGGGATGTGGCGACGCTCACACCGTCCGCGCCCGGCATCTCCAGGTCCAGGACCGCCACATCGGGGCGGTGCGCACGGGCCATGGCGAGCGCCTCGGGCCCGGTCGCCGCCTCCGCGACCACCACCAGGTCGTCCTCCAGCGCGAGCAGAGCGGCGAGCGCGCCCCGGATCAGGTGCTCGTCGTCGGCGAGCAGCACCCGCACCGTGGTCATCGTCTCTCCTCCAGAAGGGCGGCACGGGTCTCGGTGTGCGAGGTGTGCGAGGTGTGTGCGGTACGCGGAGTGCGCGCGGTACGCGGGATTCTCGCCGTCAGCCGGAATAGCCCGTCGCCCGCCGTTCCCGCGTCCAGCGAACCGTCGAGCGAGCCGAGCCGTTCGCGCAGTCCGGGCAGCCCGCTCCCACTCCCATCCGTCCCGCTCCCATCCGTCCCGCTCCCGTCCGAGCCACTCCCGTCCGAGCCACTCCCGCCGGAGCCGTGCTCCCCGGGACCGCTGCCCGCGGATGCGGGAGTCATCGGCGCGCCGTCGTTCTCCACGTCGAGCACCACCTCGTCGGCAGCGGTGGTGAGCCGGATCGTGCAGCGTCGGGGGTCGCCGTGCCGCAGCACGTTGGTGGCCGCCTCGCGCACCACCCAGCCGAGGGCGGCCTGGACGGGCGCGGCCAGCTCCGCGCCGCTGTCACCCACCACCGCACATTCGATACCGGCCGCCTGCAGCACGCCCTTGGCCCCGGCCAGTTCCGTACTCAGATCGGCCTCGCGGTAGCCCCGTACGACATCGCGCACCTCCTGCTGGGAGGAGCGGGCGATCCGTTGCACCTCGACCATCTGGTCCACCGCCTCGGGCCTGCCGCGCCGGGCCAGCTCCATCGCCAGTTCGCTCTTGAGCGCGATCACGGCGAGATTGCGGCCCAGCACGTCGTGCAGGTCCCGCCCGAACCGCAGCCGCTCCTCCGCGACCGCCAGCCGGGCCTGTACGTCCCGGGCCTCCTCCGCCTGCCACATCACGCTCAGACTCCAGGCGCTCGGCCGGAAGGAGATCAGCACCAGCAAGCAGCCGAAGAGCGTGGCGGGCACCACCCCGGCCAGCACCCCGCCCCGTACCCCCGCCGCGGCGAGGACGCCGGTGGTCAGGGCGGTGAGGGCGAGCGACTGGAGCAGGAACGTACGGACCGGGACCAGCAGGACCTGCGTCATCACCAGGGCCAGCGGTACGTTCATGGCCATCATCAGCAGCCCCGGCGGGCCGACGCCGTCAACGGCGGCCAGCGCCGCGAGCAGTCCCAGCGCCACCAGCAGCAGGGCCAGCGGTGCCATCATCCGCCGCCGGGGAAACGCGGCGGTGCCGTGGTAAGCGGCGTACGACGGCCGTACGTTGCGGTTGCTCACCACGCACTGGGCCACGCAGACCACGAGCAGGGTCAGGGCCAGCGTCATCGGGAGCGTCGCGCGGCGGATGTCCGACGCGAACGGGGCCAGCTGCCACGACAGGGTGAAGACCCAGGGGATCATCGCCATGGTGAGCCGCGTGTACAGGTCGATCCGTTCCAGCTTGCTGCGTTCCTGCCAGCCGCGGCGCCAGCCACGTACGTGCGTCAACACGTCACCACACCCTTCAGCGTCGCGGATCCCAGCGGAACCACCGCAGAACAGCAAACACCGCGAGCGCGGTCCAGACCAGCCCGGTCAACGCGGCCTCCATCAGCTCCGTGCCCTGCGTGCCGCCCAGCCAGCCCGCCCGTACGAGTGTCATCACGCCGGTCAGCGGCAGCAGCTCACACACCGAGGCGAGCCGGTCCGGGAAGATTTCCAGCGGTACGAAGAGTCCCGAGCCCACCATCGAGGCGAAGAACAGCGGGAGGGTCGTCAGCTGAGCCGTCTGTACGGTGCGGGTGATCGCCGAGGTGGCCGCACCCAGTGCCGTCAGCAGCACCAGACCCAGCACCAGCCCCAGCAGGAGCAGGTCGGGGCGTTCGGGTGCGCCGAGTCCGAAGAAGGCGGTACCGGCCGCGACGATCAACACGGTCTGCGCCAGGGCCAGCGCGCCCGCGGGCAGCGCGGTTCCGGTCAGGATCTCCCCGTCGGTGACCTCGCCGGTACGCAGCCGCTTCAGCACCAGCTCCTCGCGCCGCGCCACATAGGTGGCGGCCATGTTCATGTAGACGGCCTGGATCAGGACCGTTCCGATGCCGCCGGTGAGCGCCGCTCCGGCGACGGTCAGCCCGGTCCCGCCCAGGTCGATCTGCTCGAACGTCGACTTCATGGCCAGGACCATGGCGGCGGGCATGAGCAGGGCGACGAAGACGGCCGTCCGGTTGCGCAGGAGCAGCGTCAGTTCGGCCCGGCCGAGGGCGGTCAGCCTGCCCCGGGCCGTGGTGGTGGCCGGGGAGCCGGTCGTCGTGGTGTTCGCACGCGTTGTCGCGGTCGTCATGCCGCAGCCACCTCTTCCGTCTGGGTGTCGGTCCTGGGTCCGTTCGCTTTCGCGGTCCCGTTCCCGTTCCTGGTGTCGTTCTCCGCCGCGGACCTCGCGATGTCGAGGAAGGCCTCTTCGAGCGAGGCGGACCGGGCGTCGAGCCCGGTGAGCCGGACGTCGGACTCCGTTGCCCAGCGGAGCAGTTCGGCCAGCGATTCCTGGAGGTGATGGGTACGGATCTCGATCCGCGATCCGTCGGCCGCGGCGCGCAGGCTCAGCGGCAGCTGCCCGGCCCCGGTTCCGGCGGGAAGCTCGAACCGGATGCGGGACGGGCGCTCGGCGGTCACCTCCGCGGTGGTGCCCGAGGTCACGATCCGTCCCCGGTGCATGATCGCCAGCCGGTCGGCGAGCGCTTCGGCCTCCTCCAGGTAGTGCGTGGTGAGCAGCACGGTGATGCCGCCCTCCTGGAGCCGGCGCACCAGCGCCCAGGTGTCGCGCCGCCCCTCGGCGTCGAGGCCGGTGGTCGGCTCGTCGAGGAAGAGCACCTCGGGCCGGCCGAGCAGGGCCAGCGCCAGGTCCAGCCGCCGCCGCTCACCGCCGGAGAGCTGCTTGACCCGGACGCGCGCCCGGTGGCCGAGCCCGACCAGATCCAGGGCCTCGCCGATGGGCCGGGCCCCGCTGGTGCAGCCGGCCCACATCCGTACGGTCTCCGTGGTCGTCAGGTCGGAGGGGAAACCGCCCTCCTGGAGCATCACCCCGATCCGTGGGCGGACGGCGGCGCGTTCCTGGAACGGGTCGTGGCCGAGCACCCGGACCGTGCCGCCGTCGGGGCGGGCCAGCCCTTCCAGCAGTTCGACGGTCGAGGTCTTGCCGGCGCCGTTCGTGCCGAGCAGGGCGAACAGCTCGCCGCGTGCCACGGAGAAGGAGACACCGGTCACAGCCTCGAAGCCGCCCGCATAACTGCGTCGGACACCGTCCGCCTCGATCACGCACTCATGGGGAATTTCGTCGAAGGTCATGGGTCAAGGCTTCCTCCCGGACGGCGTCGGGAGCAGTGCGAGCTGTCATCGCAGTGCATGACAAACGTCATGGGAGAGGGAGGGAGCGGATATGGCGTGGCCGAGACCGAATACGAACATGCCCCGCGAGACACGAAGAAGCCCGCGGCACACGAAGAAGCCCTGGGTACATGAAGAAGCCCCCGGTCGAAAGGCCGGGGGCTTCTTGCTTCTCTGAGCGGACGACCAGGTTCGAACTGGCGACCTCAACCTTGGCAAGGTTGCGCTCTACCAACTGAGCTACGTCCGCATTGCAGCCACTCGGCTTTCACCGGTGGAGCGAGCACTACTCTACCCGATCCACCGGAGTGGTCGAGGAAGAGTGATGCAGAGCGGGTGACAGGAATTGCACACTGCGCCTTCCCCCTGGAAGGGGGATGTTCTACTACTGAACTACACCCGCACGCTGCTTGAGGTCCGGCTTTTCGGCCTTGCCCTTCGGCGTGCTCCAGACTCTAGCCGACCTGCGGGGGTGTCGCGCAAGTCGGCTCCCGCGAGGTGGCGTCGAAGCGGCCGGTGCCGGGCGGCGTGAGGCCCGCGTCAGGCACCGGCCGCCCGGCGCCTCGACTCAACTGGCTTCCTGGAACGCCTCGTAGACCTTCTTGGGAATCCGGCCGCGGGCCGGCACCTCCATCCGGTGCGACCGGGCCCAGGCGCGTACGGCCGCCGGGTCGGGCGCGAGCGAGGTGTGCCGGTACGAGACGGGAACCTTGCCGTGCTTGCTGGCATTTGTCTGCTTCCGGCCGGCCGCCACGTACGGGGCCAGGGCCTTGCGCAGTTTCTTTGCATTGGACGGATTGAGGTCGATCTCGTACGACTTCCCGTCCAGCGCGAAGGTGACCGTTTCCGCTGCCGCTCCCCCGTCGATGTCGTCGGAGAGTGTGACCACTACGCGCTGCGCCACGGATATCGGTCCTTTCCTGCGGCATCTGCGCGTCTGACATGCGCGGATGCCGGCCTTCCGGCTGTGAGCGCGGATGAGGGCCGACTGTTGCCGGCCGTTCCGGGGCAATACTGCTTTCCCCGCTAATCATTTGTACAGCGATGAGTGCCGCATTGTGAAGCCCACCCAATTACGTGCGCGTGTCAGTCTGCTATCCGTGCGGCTGGTGGGGATTTTTGTCGCAGGATTTTCCGCACCGGCCGGGACATCCGCTGCCGCATCTGCTGCCACATCCACCGCGACATCTGCCGCCCATATTGCTGCGTGATCCCGGCGCGATCAGGGCGCGATCCCCGCCTGATCCCGGTGCGATCAGGGCCGTTCCATATCTACCCGCGTAGAATTTCGGGACAGGTACGCTGAGGGGACCCGCGGGGGTCCTGGGGAACCCCCCGGAGAAACAGCCGCACCACACCACCACACCGGGAGTGCCAGTGGCACGCGTCGTAGTCGACGTCATGCTCAAGCCCGAGATCCTCGACCCGCAGGGACAGGCTGTGCAGCGTGCGCTGCCCCGTCTCGGCTTCGAGGGAATCGCGGACGTACGTCAGGGAAAGCGTTTCGAGCTGGAGGTCGAGGGGCCGGTCGACGAGGCCGCTCTCAGCCGCATTCACGAGATGGCCGAGACGTTCCTCGCCAACACCGTCATCGAGGACTTCACCGTGAAGGTGGAGAAGGCCGAGGAGTCGAAGTGACTGCTCGTATCGGAGTCGTCACCTTTCCGGGCACCCTCGACGACCAGGACAGCCTGCGGGCCGTACGGGTGGCGGGCGCCGAACCCGTTTCGCTGTGGCACCGCGACAAGGATCTGCACCAGGTCGACGCGGTCATCCTGGCGGGCGGTTTCTCCTACGGCGACTACCTGCGGGCCGGAGCCATCTCCCGCTTCTCGCCCGTCATGGAGACCGTGATCGAGCAGGCGAAGGCGGGCATGCCGGTTCTCGGCATCTGCAACGGCTTCCAGATCCTCACCGAGGCGCACCTGCTGCCCGGCGCGATGCTGCGCAACAACCACCTGCACTTCATCTGCCGCGACCAGAAGCTGCGCGTCGAGAACGCCGGTACCGCCTGGACCTCGGACTACTCAGAGGGCCAGGAGATCTCCGTACCGCTCAAGAACATGGACGGCCGCTACACCGCCGACGAGCACACGCTCGACGAGCTGGAGGCCGAGGGCCGCGTCGCGTTCCGCTACGTGGACGTCAACCCCAACGGCTCGCTGCGCGACATCGCCGGCATCACCAACGCCGCGGGCAACGTCGTCGGTCTGATGCCGCACCCGGAGCACGCCGTCGAGCCGCTGATCGGCACCGGTCGCACCGACGGTCTCGGATTCTTCACCTCGATCATCAAGAAGCTGGTCAACGCATGAGCCTGGACACGGTCGAGCACGCGGCCGAAACCCCGGACACCGAGCAGCCCTGGAAGGAGCTCGGCCTCAAGGAGGACGAGTACGCCCGGGTCCGCGAGATCCTGGGCCGCCGCCCCACCGGCGCCGAGCTCGCCATGTACTCCGTGATGTGGTCCGAGCACTGCTCCTACAAGAGCAGCAAGGTCCATCTCAAGCAGTTCAGCGAGAAGGTCCCGGCCAACGACGCGATGCTCGTCGGCATCGGCGAGAACGCCGGTGTGGTCGACATCGGCCAGGGTTACGCGGTCACCTTCAAGGTCGAGTCGCACAACCACCCGTCCTACATCGAGCCCTACCAGGGCGCGGCCACCGGCGTCGGCGGCATCGTCCGCGACATCCTCGCCATGGGCGCCCGCCCGGTCGCGGTCGTCGACCCGCTGCGCTTCGGCGCGGCCGACCACCCCGACACCAGGCGCGTCCTGCCGGGTGTCGTCGCGGGCATCGGCGGTTACGGCAACTGCCTGGGCCTGCCGAACATCGGCGGCGAGGTCGTCTTCGACGCCTGCTACCAGGGCAACCCGCTCGTCAACGCCGGCTGCATCGGCGTGATGAAGCACGAGGACATCCACCTGGCCCAGGCCTCCGGCCCCGGCAACAAGGTGATCCTCTACGGCGCCCGCACCGGCGGCGACGGTATCGGCGGCGTCTCGGTGCTGGCCTCCGAGACCTTCGACTCGACCGGTCCGGCCAAGCGCCCGGCCGTCCAGGTCGGTGACCCCTTCCAGGAGAAGCTCCTCATCGAGTGCACCCTGGAGATCTTCAAGGAGAAGCTCGTCGCGGGCATCCAGGACCTCGGCGGCGCCGGGCTCTCCTGTGCCACCTCCGAGCTGGCCTCGGCCGGTTCGGGCGGTATGCGCGTCGAGCTGGACACCGTCCCGCTGCGCGACTCCTCCCTCTCGCCCGAGGAAATCCTCATGAGCGAGTCGCAGGAGCGCATGTGCGCGATCGTCGAGCCGCAGCACGTGGACCGCTTCCTGGAGATCTGCGAGAAGTGGGACGTCATCGCCACCGTCATCGGTGAGGTGACCGAGGGCTCGCAGCTGGAGATCTTCTGGCACGGCGAGCAGATCGTGGACGTGCCGCCGCGGTCCGTCGCCCATGAGGGCCCGACGTACCACCGCCCGTTCGCCCGCCCGTCCTGGCAGGACGCGCTGCAGGCCGACGACGCCGGGAAGCTGGCCCGGCCGGCGAACGGCGCCGAGCTGCGCGAGCAGGTGCTGGCGCTGGTCTCCTCCCCGAACCAGGCGTCGAAGTCCTGGATCACGGACCAGTACGACCGGTTCGTGCAGGGCAACACCGTGCTCGCGATGCCCGAGGACGCCGGAATGGTCCGCGTCGACGAGGAGTCCAACCTCGGCGTGGCCATGGCGACCGACGGCAACGGCCGGTACGCGAAGCTCGACCCGTACACCGGCGCGCAGCTCGCGCTGGCGGAGTCGTACCGCAACGTCGCCGCCTCCGGCGCCAAGCCGCTCGCGATCTCGGACTGCCTGAACTTCGGTTCGCCCGAGGACCCGGACGTCATGTGGCAGTTCGCCGAGGCCACCCGTGGTCTGGCGGACGGCTGCCTGGAGCTGGGCACCCCGGTCACCGGCGGCAACGTGTCGCTGTACAACCAGACGGGCGAGACGGCGATCCACCCGACGCCGGTCGTGGCCGTGCTCGGCGTGATCGACGACGTGAACCGGCGTACGCCGGTCGCCTTCGCGGAAGGGGGCCAGCTCCTCTACCTGCTCGGTGACACGCGCGAGGAGTTCGGCGGCTCGGCCTGGTCCGAGGTCGTCCACCAGCACCTCGGCGGCATGCCGCCCAAGGTCGACCTGGGCCGCGAGAAGCTGCTCGGCGAGATCCTGATCTCGGCCTCCCGCGACGGCATGATCGACGCGGCGCACGACCTGTCCGACGGCGGTCTGGTCCAGGCGGTGACCGAGTCCTGCCTGCGCGGCGGGAAGGGCGCCCGGCTGGTCGTGCCGGACGGCCTGGACGCGTTCACCTTCCTGTTCTCCGAGTCGGCGGGACGCGCGATCGTCTCGATCCCGCGCAGCGAGGAGCTCCGCTTCAACGACATGTGCGGGGCGCGGGGTCTGCCCGTGGTCCGGATCGGTGTCGTGGACGGCGAGGAGATCGAGGTCCAGGGCGAATTCAGCATCCCGCTGAGCGAGCTCCGTACGGCGCACGAGGGGACGATCCCCGCGCTGCTCGCGTAGGTACGCCGAACCACTGCACGACTACTGCACGCAGAAGCCCCCGCCCGGTCCGAACGGGCGGGGGCTTCTGCGTGCAGTAGTCGTGGCCGGGCAGGCTCTCGCCGAGTGCGGAAACTCCGGGAATTCCACCGAACCGCATGTGCATTTCCAGCTGATGGACGATCCGGACCTGGATGCGGCGGGCGGAATTCCATTCACCCGGCGGGGTGCGGGCGTTCCTTCCAGCGGCGAGATATTCACGGTCGGGGCAGCTGCTCACGGAACTCCCACCGGAGAAACGGCCGGGGAATCGGGAGGGGCTCAGGTCTCCTGAGCCCGGACGGCCCCGGGCAGCCGGGTGGCCAGGAACACCGCGACGATCATCACGCCGGTGGCGCAGCAGAACACCACGTCGGTCGACGAGGAGAAGGCGTGCAGTGCCTGCCGGTGGGCGGCTCCCGTCAGCTCGCTGATCCCGCCGGTGGGGCCGCCCGGTCCGCGGGACGCGTACACCCGGCTCAGCACGGTGCCGAAGACGGCAGCCCCCAGGGCGCTGCCGAGGGTCTGGAAGAAGCGGACTCCGGTGGTGGCCACCCCCAGTTGGTGGGCCGGGGCGGTGTCCTGGACCAGCTGGATGAGCTGCCCGACGAGCTGGCCGAAGCCCAGTCCCATCAACAGCATCGCGCCACGCACCGTCCACAGGCCGGTGTCCGTGGTGAGGGTGGCGAGCAGGCCGAGGGCTGCGGAGGCCATGACCGTGCCACTGACGACGAAGGTCTTCTGTGACCAGCCGGCCGCGACGAGACGCCCGGAGACGAGACCGACCACCGCCATGCCGACGGCCATCGGGATCAGGAAGAGCCCGGCCGACGAAGCGGCGACACCGCGTACGACCTGGAGGTAGATCATGACGTAGACGATCGAGCCCATCATCGCGGCGCCGACCAGCCCCTGGATGGCGAAGCCGTTCCGGATGGCCCGGACGGTGAACAGGGAGAGCGGAAGGATCGGTTCGGCCGCGGTCGCCTGGCGCCACAGGAAGAGCCCGAGGGAGACGGCGGTGGTGGCGAGCAGGCCCGCGATCAGCGGCGAGGACCAGGCGTACTGCTGCCCGCCCCACTCGGTGACCAGGAGCAGTGCGGTGGAGAAGGCGGCGGCGAGTCCGGCGCCGAGGAAGTCGATGCGACGACGCGTGGTGCGGGTGGGGAGCCTCAGCAGGATGATGGCCGCGACGAGCACGGCGATGCCGACCGGAAGGTTGACGTAGAAGATCCACCGCCACCCGGCGTGGTCGGAGAGGGTTCCGCCTATCCAGGGTCCGAGCGCCATTCCCGCCCCGGCGATGACCCCGCCGATGTTGCCGCCCTTCTCGCCCCTGTCGGCCTTGCCGCTGGCCTTGCTGCTGGTCTCGCCACTGGCCTCGGCGTCGGCCTTCGGCGGTGCTGTGAGTTCGCGCAGGACGACCATGGTGACGCTCATCAGGCCGCCGCCGCCGATGCCCTGAAGGGCGCGGGCGGCGATCAGTTCGCCCATGGACTGGGCCATTCCGCACACGGCCGATCCGGCCAGAAAGGTGGCGAGCGCACCGATGAACACGTTCTTCGAGCCGAGTGAGTCGCAGAGCTTCCCGTACAGGGGGAGCGCGGCGGTCGCGGCGAGTTGGTAACTGGCGATCAACCACGCGATCCGGTCGACGCCGTGGACCGGATCGAGGTCGCGGACGATCGGCACGGTCGCTGAGGAAACGATGTTCGAGTCGAGTACGGCCAGCAGGATCGTGGTGATGCAGAGGACCAAACCGATCGTGCGGTTCCGGCCGGCGGGCCGACTGCTGCCGTTCCGCCGACTGCCGGTCGGGGGCACTCCGGCGGCCCGGTCGGCCCTTCCGGCCCTTCCGGCTGTGCCGGCTGGTTCGGCCGGCGTCCCGGTCCCGGTCATCGTTTCGGGCATGGCGGTGCTCCCCTCCGGAGCGGCATGGCGCCGCTGTGGTCGGTACCACTCTCACCATTTAAATATACCGAGTCAAGTTTTCGCCCGGGATTAAGTTTCATCCTGGTACACTCATGTCATGACCGAGGGGCTGAGCCTGCGTGAGCGCAAGAAGATCCAGACGCGACGCCGTCTGCTGAGCGAAGCCACGAAGCTCTTCACCGAGCGCGGCTTCGACCAGGTCTCGGTCGCGGAGATCGCTGAGGCGGCCGACGTGTCGAAGATGACGGTCTTCAACTACTTCGACAGCAAAGAGGACCTGGTCTTCGCGCCGATGGAGGAACACATCGGTGACGTCGCCCGGGTGGTGCGGGACCGGGAGCCCGGCGAGTCCGCGGTGGCCGCCGTGCGCCGCCACTTCCTGACCGCCCTCGGGGACCGGGACGCCTCGGTGGGGATGAGCGATTCGCCCGTGGCGCTCGGGATCCTTCAGCTGATCCAGCAGACGCCCTCACTGCTCACCCGGGCCCATGCCTTCTTCGTCCTCTCCTTCGATCAGCTGACCGACGTCCTGGTCGAGGAGGGTGAGGAGCCGGCGATCGCGTGCATCGTGGCCTCCCAGCTCATCGGCACCCGCAACGCCCTGATCACCGAGAACCACCGGCGGCTGCTGGCCGGGGAGTCGGTCGAGGAGATCGCCACGGACGCCGTGGTGATCGCCGGGCGCGGCTTCGACCTGCTCGAAAAGGGGCTGGGCGACTACGCGACCCGGCCCCGGGGCGGCGGCTGAGTCTCTCGCCAGGTCCCGGGTCCCCGGCCCCGCGCCAAGTCCCGGCAGAGCCCGGCGGTGAAGCCGTAGGCTCCTCGTCATGCCGCCGTCCCAGAAGCGCGCCCGCCGCTACGACCCGGCCAGGACCCGCACCGCGGTCCTGGCGCAGTTCGCCCATGTCCGAGCAGCCGTCGCCGCACTGACGGCCCAGCAGCTGGAGGGCCCGAGCGGCCTCGGCAGCTGGACGGTCCGTGAGCTGGCCGTTCATCTGACCATGGCGCTCTCGCACGTCAGCCGGAACCTGGAACTCCCCGAGCCGGCCCTCGCCAAGCCCGAGGTCACGCTCCTGGAGTGGCCGTTCTCCACCGCCGGGCGGGCCGGGCGGATCGCGTACGACACGGCGGAGTCGGCCGCGGACCACCCGGATCCGGACGCGCTGTACGGGGAGGTGGCGGACCGCTTCGAGGCGCTCGTGGCCGATGCCTCCGACGACCGCTTGCTGCCCACCCGGGTCGGCGTGATGCGGCTCGGGGACTTCCTGGTCACCCGGACCGTGGAGCTGGTCGTCCACACGTACGACCTCAACGAGGCGGCGGGGCTCGACATCCCCTACGACCGCCAGGCCCTGGCCGCCTGCACCCGGTTGCTCGCCGACGCGCTGGCGGAGAAGGCGCCGGGCGGCTCGGTCGAGGTGCGGGTCCCGCCGTTCGCCGTCGTCCAGTGCGTCCAGGGCCCGAAGCACACCAGGGGCACCCCGCCCAACGTCGTCGAGACCGATCCGGTCACCTGGTTCCGACTGGCCACCGGCCGGACCGAGTGGGCGCAGGCCCTCGACGCCGCGAAGGTCAGCGCCAGTGGCGAACGGGCCGACCTCGCCGCACTGCTGCCGCTGATGGGCTGACGACCCGGGAGGGGCCGGGGGCGACCGGACGACCCGGCGACCGCACGGTCCGACCGGCTGACGTGAACCGGATCAGTCAGGCCGGCCACGGCCGGTTCGCAGACCGACCGCCCGGTCTGCGACATCACGACCGCTGAGGCCCTCCCGAAGCCCCGAAGCCCACCCCGCCCCCGCACCCCGCCCCCAACCTCAGATGCCGCATACCGGTCTCCGCGCAGACCCCGTACAGGTCCCGCACAGGCGTCCCGGTGTGAGGCTCACCACGAAACGAGCGTTCGGCCACCCCCTCGAACGGCACCGGGGGCCGGCTAACGGAGTGCCACGATCCGGTCCGTCGGGTCCCGGGCAGGACGGCCGGAACCGGTCGGCAATCCGCCGCTGATCCGGGCGACGACTGTGCTCCGGCCCCCGATACGCACCGCCCGCCCTCACGCGGCGATCACCCTGTGTGACCGCTCCTGTGGTGATCGGGGGCGGCTGTGAGGGCGTTCGCCCCGGGCTCCGGCCGGGTGTCCCCATTCGGACCAGTGGTCGATCTCGCCTACACTCGGTGGCGTGCCTCGTGGTGATGGACGACTCAACCACGACCTGCTCCCCGGAGAGAAAGGCCCCCAGGACGCTTGCGGCGTCTTCGGTGTCTGGGCTCCGGGCGAAGAGGTCGCCAAGCTCACCTATTTCGGACTGTATGCCCTGCAGCACCGTGGACAGGAGTCCGCGGGCATCGCAGTGAGCAACGGGTCGCAGATCCTGGTCTTCAAGGACATGGGACTGGTCTCGCAGGTCTTCGACGAAACTTCTCTGGGATCGCTCCAGGGCCATATCGCGGTCGGCCATGCCCGCTACTCCACCACCGGTGCCTCGGTGTGGGAGAACGCGCAGCCGACGTTCCGTGCGACCGCGCACGGCTCGATCGCCCTGGGTCACAACGGCAACCTGGTCAATACGGCCCAGCTCGCCGAGATGGTCGCAGACCTCCCGCGCAAGGACGGCCGGGCCACTCAGGTCGCCGCGACCAACGACACCGATCTGGTGACCGCGCTGCTCGCCGGCCAGACCGACGACGACGGCAAGCCGCTCACCATCGAGGACGCAGCCACCAAGGTGCTTCCCGAGGTGAAGGGCGCCTTCTCCCTCGTCTTCATGGACGAGCACACCCTCTACGCCGCCCGTGACCCGCAGGGCATCCGCCCGCTGGTGCTCGGCCGGCTGGAGCGCGGCTGGGTGGTGGCCTCCGAGTCCGCCGCCCTCGACATCTGCGGTGCCAGTTTCGTCCGCGAGATCGAGCCCGGCGAGCTCGTCGCCATCGACGAGAACGGCCTGCGCACCTCCCGGTTCGCGGAAGCGAAGCCCAAGGGCTGCGTCTTCGAGTACGTGTACCTGGCCCGCCCCGACACCGACATCGCCGGGCGGAACGTCTACCTCTCCCGCGTGGAGATGGGCCGCAAGCTGGCGGCAGAGGCCCCGGTCGAGGCCGATCTGGTCATAGCGACGCCGGAATCCGGCACCCCCGCCGCAGTCGGTTACGCGGAGGCCAGCGGAATCCCGTTCGGCGTCGGGCTGGTCAAGAACGCCTACGTCGGCCGGACCTTCATCCAGCCGTCACAGACCATCCGGCAGCTGGGCATCCGGCTCAAGCTGAACCCGCTCAAGGAAGTCATCAAGGGCAAGCGCCTGGTGGTCGTCGACGACTCGATCGTCCGCGGCAACACCCAGCGCGCGCTGGTCCGGATGCTCCGCGAGGCGGGCGCCGCCGAGATCCACATCCGGATCTCGTCCCCGCCGGTGAAGTGGCCGTGCTTCTTCGGCATCGACTTCGCGACCCGCGCCGAGCTGATCGCCAACGGCATGTCGGTCGACGAGATCGCCAAGTCGATGGGGGCCGACTCGCTCTCGTACATCTCGATCGACGCGATGATCGAGGCGACGACGATCGACAAGCCGAATCTCTGCCGCGCCTGCTTCGACGGCGAGTACCCGATGGAGCTTCCGGACCCGGAGCTGCTCGGCAAGCAGCTGCTGGAGACCGAGCTGGCGGCAGGCCCTGCGGCGACCGCCGCGGCCGACGCGCTGCGCCGTCCGTGACCCGGACCGTCCGGCAGCCTTCCCACCAGCCCCGTATCTCCACACGAAAGATCCCAGGCAATGTCTGAGACAACAGGTGCTTCCTACGCGGCAGCGGGCGTCGACATCGAGGCCGGCGACCGTGCCGTCGAGCTGATGAAGGAGTGGGTGAAGAAGACCCAGCGCCCCGAGGTCGCGGGCCTCGGCGGCCTCGGCGGCTTCGCCGGACTCTTCGACGCCTCGGCCCTCAAGCGTTACGAGCGTCCGCTGCTCGCCTCCGCCACCGACGGTGTCGGCACCAAGGTCGACCTCGCCCGCCAGATGGGCGTGTACGACACGATCGGCCACGACCTCGTCGGCATGGTCGTCGACGACCTGGTCGTCTGCGGCGCGGAGCCGCTCTTCATGACCGACTACATCTGCGTCGGCAAGGTGCACCCCGAGCGTGTCGCGGCCATCGTGAAGGGCATCGCCGAAGGCTGTGTGCTGGCGGGCTGCGCCCTGGTCGGCGGCGAGACCGCCGAGCACCCCGGTCTGCTCGGCCCGGACGACTTCGACGTCGCCGGTGCCGGTACCGGAGTGGTGGAGGCCGACCTGCTGCTGGGGCCGGACCGCATCCGCAAGGGTGACGCCGTCATCGCGATGGCGTCGTCCGGGCTTCACTCCAACGGGTACTCGCTCGTCCGCCACGTCGTCTTCGACCGGGCCGGCTGGACGCTGGACCGCGAGGTCGAGGAGTTCGGCCGGACGCTCGGCGAGGAGCTCCTGGAGCCGACCAGGATCTACTCGCTGGACTGCCTGGCGCTGACCCGTACGACCGAGGTGCACGGCTTCAGCCACGTCACCGGCGGCGGCCTGGCCAACAACCTGGCCCGGGTCATCCCCGACGGCCTGCACGCCACGGTGGACCGCTCCACCTGGACGCCCGGCGCGGTCTTCGACCTCGTCGGCAAGGCAGGTCAGGTCGAGCGGCTGGAGCTGGAGAAGACGCTCAACATGGGCGTCGGCATGATCGCGATCGTCCCGGCGGAGTCGGCCGACGCGGCCCTGACGACCCTGGCCGACCGAGGCGTCGACTCCTGGATCGCCGGTGAGATCACCGAGCGCGGCACGCACGCGACGGGCGCGGAGCTCGTGGGCGGGTACGCGCGCTGAAGCGCGAGCACGGCAGCCGGTCCCGGACGCCGGGCGGGTCGACATGGCCCGTCCGGCGGCCGTGGACGGCGGCCGTCCCGGACCGGGACAGCACAGAACCCGGTCCGGGACAGGCCCGGACCGGGTTGATGTGTCAGCGCGAGGTCAAGCGCCGCGGCGCTGTGACGACGGACCGGACTGGTCGTCCTCGTCCTCGTCCTTGTCGTTGTACTGATCCGCGTACTGTGCGTACGGGTCATCTTCCTCGTCGTCGTCCTCGAACGGCTCTGCGTTCGGTGGTTGACTCGAAGGTGATGCGCCCAGCTCATTGGCCAGACGCGACAGGTCAGTCCCGCCGCTGCTGTACTTCAGCTGACGGGCGACCTTGGTCTGCTTGGCCTTTGCCCGGCCGCGCCCCATGGCTCGACCCCCTCGGTGACGGGGCTCGATGGCCCCAGAGTCTTGACACGCGTTCATGTTTCAGGACGGACTCTCGACAGAGAGACCGCGCCTGTAGAGCTTCAACGGTACCTGCTTCCGCGGCCATACGGTACGCCGCCCGCGTCACACGCCCCGGAAGAGGACCCGCGAGGGGCTCTGTCCTCGCTGGTCAACTGCGATTTTAACCTCTTCTGGGCATGCGACCCGCCGACCGGGGTGAGGCATGTCTCCCCGACCGGCGGGTACAGCAGGCTCTGCGCAGGGGATGGCGCTCCGTAGGGCCCCCGGCGCGGTCGGCGATGGTCAGCGGCGGGCGGCGTCGGCCATCCGCTGCTCGGCGATCCGGTCGGCCGCCGCGGCCGGCGGAATTCCATCACTCTTCGCACGTGCGAATATGGCCAGCGTGGTGTCGAAGATCTTCGCCGCCTTGGACCGGCACCGGTCGAAGTCGAAGCCGTGCAGCTCGTCCGCGACCTGGATGACGCCGCCGGCGTTCACCACGTAGTCGGGGGCGTAGAGGATCGAGCGGTCCGCCAGATCCTTCTCCACACCCGGGTGCGCGAGCTGGTTGTTGGCCGCGCCGCACACCACGGAGGCGGTGAGCACCGGGACGGTGTCGTCGTTCAGCGCGCCGCCGAGCGCGCACGGGGCGTAGATGTCCAGGCCCTCGCTGCGGATCAGCGCCTCGGTGTCCGCCGCCACGGCGACCCCGGGGTGCTTCTCGGTGATCCGGCGCACGGACTCCTCGCGCACATCGGTGACCGTGACCTGCGCGCCGTCCGCCAGCAGGTGCTCGACCAGGTGGTGGCCGACCTTGCCGACTCCGGCGACCCCCACTTTCCGGCCACGCAGCGTCGGGTCGCCCCAGAGGTGCTGGGCCGAGGCCCGCATGCCCTGGAAGACGCCGAACGCGGTGAGCACGGAGGAGTCGCCGGCACCGCCGTTCTCGGGGGAGCGGCCGGTGGTCCAGCGGCACTCGCGGGCCACGACGTCCATGTCGGCGACGTACGTGCCGACATCGCAGGCCGTCACGTAGCGGCCGCCGAGCGAGGCCACGGCCCTGCCGTAGGCCAGCAGCAGTTCGGTCCGCCGGTCGCCCTCGAAGGCTTCCGGGTCCCCGATGATGACGGCCTTGCCGCCCCCGTGGTCGAGTCCGGCCAGGGCGTTCTTGTACGACATGCCGCGCGCGAGGTTCAGCGCGTCCGCGACGGCCGCCTGCTCGGAGGCGTACGGATAGAAACGGGTACCGCCCAGGGCCGGGCCGAGGGCGGTGGAGTGGATGGCGATCACGGCCTTGAGGCCGCTGGCACGGTCCTGACAGAGCACGACTTGTTCGTGGCCACCCTGATCCGAGTGGAACAGGGTGTGCAGTGCGTCTACAGGCTCGCCGGTCACATCGGTCACTGTGGTGACTCCCAATTACGAAGCGGCGGAAAGGCCCTCCTGAAGGTGGGGAGAGCCCCGGACCGCCCGGCGCGGACGGTCCGTGGCACGAGCTTAAGGCCGCTCGTCCCGCACCGGCGGAGATCTGATCCAGTGGAGCGGATCACCCACGTCCGGAGTACGGGCGTGACACGATCGCTGCATGTCGGTGGTGTCTTCGGTGCTCGTCCCATACGCGTCCTACCTCCGGGTCTACGAGCCACTGGCCGCCTTCCCGGAGGCCGAGCGCGCCCACTGGGCGCGCTACGCGGGCCGTGACCTGATCCCCACGGCCCAGGACGAACTGCGCCGTTCGCTGGCCGACTTGGCGGCGACCCCGCCGGTCGGTGTGCCGGCCCACGAGAGCGCCGACGCGTTCGTCGCGGAGGTGGACGGGGTGGTGTGCGTCTGCCCGTGGCGGACCCGGCTGCGCGGCTGGCTGGCGCTGGACGGGCTCGCGGACATGTTCCCCGGGCCGGTGCTCGACGCGGTGCTGCCGCCGGTGGTGCGCGGGCAGGCCGTCGCCGATCACGAGCGCTGGGCGGAGCGCAATCCGGACGCCCGGCCCTGGATCAGGACGGCGGTGTGGCAGGTCCCGGTGCGCTGGTTCGTCCTCGTCTCGGACGAGGAGCGCGAGTACCGGGCGGCGGGCGAGGACGGCGAGCCGGCCGTGCTGCGGTACCGGACGCCGATGGTCCAGGCACGCCGCCGGCTGGCGCGGGCGCTGAAGACGCTGCGCGAGACGATGGACGAGGGACCGCTCACCGAGGGCCTGGTGGACGTCGGCCGCTGGCTGGAGGAGTTCCATCCGCGCGCCCTGGTCGAGCTGGACTACGGCGGGCTGGTGCACGCCCTGTCGGCGAAGCAGTTGGCCGAGGACCGGAGCGCCGCCGATGTCGCCGAGAGCATCGCGGCACTGCGGGCCGGTGACGGCGAGGGGGCGAGCGAGGCGTACTCCCGCCTCTCGGAGCGCTGGAGGTCCGTCAGGGACCGTCAGTTCGCGAACTGACGGCGGTCTGACAGCGGTCCGGCGGCGGTCTGACAGCGGCTGCTCGGCGAACTGAAGGCGAACTGACGATCGGTGAACCTGCGTCCCGTGTGACACGTGAGGGTGAAGAGGCGGAAGCGTACTTCCGTTGTCTTAGGACCTACGTCCCGAACCGGGCCTTTGCCTCAAGCGTGATGGATAGCACTTACGGGGCCCTTGCGTCCTTACCTACTCCTCGTGCCAAAATAGGACAAGGAGTCCGGGGAGGACTCTGTTCGTCCAATTAAGGGCGAAGTGCTCTGTATTGCGCTCTATGGGGGGTCTGACGACTCCTGATCACCCTGTGACTGATCGTCACGGCGGTGTGACTGTCCGCTATGGCATGGTCCATCGGCTTCCGTCGCTGATGAACACCTGGGAGGGCAATTCCATCGGTTTGGCCGACGTGGCTGGACGGATGGTGTAGTTGTAGTGCCGAGGACAAGCCGTTCGTCCTATAACCGACTCGGCCCGCGTCCGCCATTTCGGGCAACGTGGGTCAAGGTGCAGAATTTAGAGGAAAGAACCGAGATGGTTCGGTTCTCCCGAGGAGGCCGCTCATGACCGCTCGCACCCCTGATGCCGAGCCGCTGCTGACCCCGGCTGAGGTTGCCACGATGTTCCGCGTGGACCCGAAGACGGTTACCCGTTGGGCCAAGGCAGGCAAGCTCACGTCCATCCGCACGCTCGGTGGACATCGCCGGTACCGCGAGGCAGAGGTCCGCGCACTGCTTGCGGGTATTCCGCAGCAGCGCAGCGAGGCCTGAAAAACCCCTGTCGCCGCAGCACAACTGGGCTTTTGGGTCCCCCAACCCGACTGGCCCACCCATAGCTCCATATGACGGGCGCCCGCCCCAACGGGCGCCGTACCTGTGCCATGCAGGTCACGTCGTCAGATCGCGCTGGACTCCGCCGGGTCCAGCGCGATCTTTTTTTGTGCGTACGCGGCCGGCCGCGATCCGGGCCCCGGTCCGCGATGTCCTGCCCGTTCGGGCGCGGGGAAACCGGACGCCCGGTTGGCTCCGGACGGTTCTCGTGCGGGCTTGCTCGGGTCTGTGCGGGACTGTGCGACCTCGTCCCGGGAAGGTCGGGCCGGGGCGGTTCGGGGGCTCATGGGCGGCTCCCGTCGGAGTGGTGCAATTGCACATATTAAATTCGCCAGTTGTAGGAAGGGTGTAAGGCCACCCCTTCTCAAAACTGATTCGGTGACACCCGTCACACGGCATGACTCTTGCCAAGTACGAGCCTGCCACTGCATAGGGGCGCGAGAGTGCGCCATTGGTCACGTGGCGGGGGGACTTTCGTCCTTCGCCCACCGGGCGGTGGACCGGCCCGCGCGGACCGGTGCTGAAGCTCCCGCTGACGGTACGTCGGCGCGCGGCGGCGGCGAGGTATCGCCAGGGGGCGCCCCGGCGGCCCGCAGAGGCCCCTCCTGGGGCCCGCTGGGCGGCCCGGACGGACCGGCTGGCTCCCCGGCCGGTCCGGGCGCCGGAGGGGCCGTCACGGGCTCCATGGCGAGCCGCAGCAGCCGGGCGCAGACCGCGCAGTGCCGGGTGAGGTGGCGATAGCCGGTGGCGGCCGCCAGATGGGCGCGCAGCAGGGCGCGGATCTCGTGCCGGGGCGTACGCCGTGCGGCCGTCCGGCGCCGGACCGGTTCACGGATGCCCGCGGTGACCGCCGAGCCCGCGGTAGCCGCCGAGCCCGTCGTAACCGCTGTCCCCGCCACGCCTGCCGTGGCCGCTGTGCCCGTCGTGCCCGCCGCGTCTGCCATCCCCGCCGCGCCTGCCGTGGCCGTCCCGAACGCGTCGCTCCGGAACCCCTCGTCCGTGGATGCCGCCATCCGCGCCACCTCCCGGTGGATGCGCGCTGCCCCGCGCCGAGAAAACAGGGGCAGCCCCTGTTTTCTGAGTACTCGTCGGCGGGCACCGGAGTCAATACGCGCGAAAGCCCGGATCCAGGGGATCCGGGCTTTCGTTACTGCGGTCCTGACGGGATTTGAACCCGCGGCCTCCACCTTGACAGGGTGGCGAGCACTCCAAACTGCTCCACAGGACCAGGTTTTCGCGGCTGCCTTGCGGCTGGCTGCGAAGACAGACTGTACAGGAGGTCAGAGGGTGCGGTCGACCTCACTTCCGGTGGCCGGCCGGTCACCCGGCCACCGGCGGGCGGCTACGGGGCCGCGGCGTCGATCGCCTTCACGATCCGCTTGTCGGAGACGGGGAACGCGGTGCCCAGCGCGTGCGCGAAATAGCTCACGCGCAGCTCCTCGATCATCCAGCGGATGTCCAGGACCTCCTGCGGAACAGGCCTGCCCTGCGGCAGCTGTTCGAGCAGCCAGGCGTACTCGTCCTGCATCTCGTGGACCTTCTCCATGCGCGCGGTGTCGCGCTGGACGTTGGTCGGCATCTGCTGGAGCCGGCGGTCCTCCGCGACCAGGTAGCGCATCAGATCGGGCAGCCTGCGCAGCCCGGTCGCGGTGACGAACCCGGGCGGGACGAGACGGGCGAGGTGCTCCCGTACGTCGGTGACGTTGTTGATCAGGACCAGGCTGCCGGTCGCCTTCAGCCGGCGCTCGCACGCCTGCCAGGCCGCCAGGACCTGCTGCACCTGGCCGACCGTGCGGACGGTCAGGTCCACCAGGTCGGCGCGCACCTTGTCGTACAGCTTCCGGAACGACGCCTCGTCCCAGGCGGGCCCTCCGTGCGCGGCGATCAGCCGGTCCGCGGCGGCGGTCGCGCAGTCGTCGAAGAGCGCCTGGATGGAGCCGTGCGGGTTGCGGGACAGGGCCAGCTTCTGCTGGTTGGTCAGCTTGTCCGACGCGAACTTCGCCGGGTTCACCGGGATGTTCAGCAGGATCAGCTTCCGGGTGCCGCGCCACATCGCCTGTTGCTGCTCGGCCTCGGTGTCGAAGAGCCGTACGGCGACTGTGCCCGCCGCGGCTCCCTCCTGGTCGACGAGCGCCGGGTACGCCTTGACCGGCTGGCCCGCCCGCCGCGTCTCGAAGACCCGGTCCAGCGCGCCGATCGTCCAGTCGGTGAGGCCCGAGCGCTCGATGGACTCACCGGTGGGGCCGGCGGTCGCCGCGGCGGCCTTGGAGAGCGCTTGGCGGGCCTTGGGGCGCAGCTGGACGCGCAGCACCTCCAGGTCCTTGTCCTCCGCGACCTTGCGGCGCCGTTCGTCGACGATCCGGAAGGTGATCTTCAGGTGGTCCGGGATCCGGGTCAGGTCGAAGTCGTCGGCCGTGACCGGGACGCCGACCATCCGCTGGAGCTCGCGGGCCAGCGTGAACGGCAGCGGCTCCTGGAGCGGAACGGCCCGGTCCAGGAACTTGTCCGCGTAGTTCGGGGCGGGGACGTAGTGCCGGCGGATCGGCTTGGGCAGCGAGCGGATCAGCTCGGTGACCACTTCCTCGCGCAGCCCGGGGATCTGCCAGTCGAAGCCGTCGGAGGTGACCTGGTTGAGCACCTGGAGCGGGATGTGGACGGTCACGCCGTCGGCGTCCGCGCCGGGCTCGAACTGGTACGTCACCCGGAACTTGAGCTTCCCCTGCCGCCAGGAGTCCGGGTAGTCGTCCTTGGTGACGTCCCCGGCCTTCTCGTTGATGAGCATCGAGCGCTCGAAGTCCAGCGCGTCCGGCTCGTCCCGGCGCTTGTGCTTCCACCAGGAGTCGAAGTGCGCACCCGAGACGACGTGCTCCGGGATCCGCTGGTCGTAGAAGTCGAACAGCGTCTCGTCGTCCACGAGGATGTCGCGGCGCCGGGCCCGGTGCTCAAGCTCCTCGACCTCGCCCAGGAGCTTGCGGTTGTCGTGGAAGAACTGGTGATGCGTGCGCCAGTCGCCCTCGACCAGGGCGTTGCGGATGAACAGGTCCCGCGAGGCCTCCTGGTCGATACGGCCGAAATTGATCTTGCGCTGGGCCACGATCGGTACGCCGTAGAGCGTGACCCGCTCGTACGCCATCACCGCGGCCTGGTCCTTCTCCCAGTGCGGCTCGCTGTAGGTGCGCTTCAGCAGGTGCTGGGCCAGCGGCTCGATCCACTCGGGCTCGACCCGGGCATTGACCCGCGCCCACAGCCGGGACGTCTCCACCAGCTCCGCCGACATCACGAACCGGGGCTGCTTCTTGAAGAGCGCGGAGCCGGGGAAGATCGCGAACTTGGCGTTGCGGGCCCCGACGTACTCGTTCTTCTCGGTGTCCTTCAGCCCGATGTGCGACAGCAGACCGGCCAGCAGCGAGGTGTGCACCGACTGCTCGGGAGCATCGTCCTCATTCAGCTCGATGCCCATCTGCTTGGCGACCGTCCGCAGCTGGGCGTAGATGTCCTGCCATTCACGGATGCGCAGGAAGTTCAGGTACTCCTGTTTGCACATCCGGCGAAAGCTGGAGGAGCCGCGCTCCTTCTGCTGCTCGCGGATGTAGCGCCACAGGTTCAGGAACGCGAGGAAGTCCGACGTCTCGTCCTTGAACCGGGCGTGCTGCTGATCGGCCTGCGTCTGCTTCTCCGACGGCCGCTCGCGCGGGTCCTGGATGGAGAGCGCGGCGGCGATGACCATGACCTCGCGGACACAGCCGTTGCGCTCGGCCTCGATGACCATCCGGGCGAGGCGCGGGTCCACCGGCAGCTGGGAGAGCTTGCGCCCCAGCGGGGTGAGCCGCTGCCCCTTCTTCCCCTCCCCGGGGGACTTCTCCTCCTGCTCCAGCGCGCCCAGCTCCTGCAGGAGCTGCACGCCGTCGCGGATGTTGCGGTGGTCCGGCGGGTCGATGAAGGGGAACTTCTCGATGTCGCCCAGTCCGGCCGCGGTCATCTGGAGGATGACGGAGGCCAGGTTCGTCCGCAGGATCTCCGGGTCGGTGAACTCCGGCCGGGTCACGAAGTCGTCCTCGGAGTACAGCCGGATGCAGATGCCGTCGGACGTACGGCCGCAGCGGCCCTTGCGCTGGTTGGCGCTGGCCTGCGAGATCCGCTCGATGGGCAGCCGCTGGACCTTGGTGCGGTGGCTGTAGCGGGAGATACGGGCGTTGCCCGGGTCGATCACGTACTTGATGCCGGGGACGGTCAGCGAGGTCTCGGCGACGTTCGTCGCGAGGACGACCCTGCGGCCGGTGTGGCGCTGGAACACGCGGTGCTGCTCGGCGTGCGACAGACGTGCGTAGAGAGGGAGCACCTCGGTATGTCTGAGGTTGCGTTTGCCCAGCGCGTCCGCCGTGTCACGGATCTCCCGCTCGCCGGAGAGGAAGACCAGGACGTCGCCCGGACCCTCCGTCTGGAGCTCGTCGACGGCGTCGCAGATCGCGGTGATCTGGTCGCGGTCGGAGTCCTCGCTGTCCTCTTCCAGCAGGGGTCGATAGCGCACCTCGACCGGATACGTACGCCCGCTGACCTCCACGATCGGCGCCTCGCCGAAGTGGCGCGCGAAGCGCTCCGGGTCGATGGTCGCGGAGGTGATGACGACCTTCAGGTCCGGGCGCTTGGGCAGCAGCCGGGCCAGATAGCCGAGCAGGAAGTCGATGTTCAGCGACCGCTCGTGGGCCTCGTCGATGATGATCGTGTCGTACGCGAGCAGCTCGCTGTCCGTCTGGATCTCGGCCAGCAGGATGCCGTCCGTCATCAGTTTGACGAAGGTCGCGTCCTGGTTGACCTGGTCGGTGAACCGGACCTTCCAGCCGACCGCCTCGCCCAGCGGCGTCTTCAGCTCCTCCGCGATCCGCTCGGCCACCGTGCGGGCGGCGATCCGGCGGGGCTGGGTGTGCCCGATCATGCCGCGGACGCCACGGCCCAGCTCCATGCAGATCTTGGGGATCTGGGTGGTCTTGCCCGAGCCGGTCTCACCCGCGACGATCACGACCTGGTGGTCGCGTATCGCCTCCAGGATCTCGTCCTTCTTCTGGCTGACGGGCAGCTGTTCGGGGTACGTGAGGGCAGGCAGCCGCCCGGCCCGCAGCGCGAGCCGCTCCGCCGCCTTGGTCGCCTGGGCGGCGATCTCGTCCAGCACGCCCTGCTGGGCCTCTGGCTTACGAATGCGGCGCGCGCCTTCGAGACGTCGGCCGAGCCGGTGGGCGTCGCGCAGCGAGAGCTGCCCGAGCTGGGACTGGAGATCGGCAAAGGAAGTAGACATACGGGTTCCAGGATCTCACCCGGGCCCGAGGAACGGCGAACCTATTTAGCGCGGGATCCGTCACGGGGCCCGCAGGGTGGGGGCGGTGACGGTCACAGCACGTACCATTCCGGACAGTTGATCTCCCTCCGCTCTCCCTCTGCTCTCCCCTTCCGGAAGGCCCGTCGTGTCCCGTTCGCAGTGGTGCTGCCTGGTGGCGGCGCTGGCGGTGGTGCTCGGGCTGTTCTGCGGACCGTCCACGGCGGTCGCCGCGACGGCTCCGGCATCGGCTTCGGCGGGTCCGGAGGCTTCGGCGGCGGGTCCGGCAGGTCCAGCGGGTCCGGAGGCTTCGGCGGCGGTGCCGGACCGGGTGCCGGTCGTGGCAGAGACCGGGGACGACGGGCACGGGGTTCCCGGCTGCGGCAGGAACGGAAAGCGCAACGGCACAGAGCCCGCCGTTCCCGGCCGGGCCCGGACGGCCCACGACCAGGCGCCGGGCCTCGCCGAAGGAGGCCTGCCCGCCGCCATCGGACCCGAGCCGGTCCGGCCGCCCGCGCCGATATCACCGCGGGGGCCCGAAGCGGCAGCGCCGGGCCCGGTGGAACTCTCCGTACTGAGGGTGTAGACGGACCGCCCGCCCCGCGCCGGCCGTCCCTCTCCCTCTTCCCGCACCACCAGTCCGGAGTTCCGCATGCCCGTTTCCACGTCCAGGCCGTCCCCGAAGCCGTCCCGAAAGCCGACCGCGAAGTCCGGTAAACCGACCGCCAGGTCCCGTAAGCCGCTCGTCTACGGCGCCGCGATCGTCGCGGCCGCCGCCCTGTTCGGCTACGTCTCCTACCGGGCCACCGCCCCCGACTCCGCGGGCTCCGGCTCCGCCGCGGTCGCTGACGTCACCGCGGACCCGGAGGCCGGCGTCTACCCCGAGCTGGCGAAGCTGGCCCGGCGCGACGCCGGGGACAAGCTGGCGCAGGGCCGGGCGGACGCGCCCGTCGTCCTCATCGAGTACGCCGACTTCAAGTGCGGCTACTGCGCGAAGTTCGCCCGGGACACCGAACCCGCCCTGGTGAAGAAGTACGTCGACAACGGCACCCTGCGCATCGAGTGGCGCAACTTCCCGATCTTCGGCGCCGAGTCCGAGGCCGCGGCGCGCGCCTCCTGGGCCGCCGGGCAGCAGGGCCGCTTCTGGCAGTTCCACCGTGCCGCCTACGGCGAAGGGGTCAAGGAGAAGGGGTTCGGCAAGGACCGGCTGAAGGCGCTCGCCCAGCAGGCCGGGGTGGCCGACCTGGACCGCTTCCAGGCCGACGCGGACGGCGCCGCAGCCGCGGCCGCGGTGAGCAAGGACCAGCAGCAGGGGTACGGGATCGGCGCGACGTCCACCCCCTCGTTCCTGATCAACGGCCGCCCGATCGCCGGGGCGCAGCCGGCCCGGACCTTCACCCAGGCCATCGAGCAGGCGGCGGAAAGGGCGAAGAGCACCGGCAACGCGGGCGAGGACGCGAACCCCAAGGGCGCCGCGAAGTGACCGCCGGGATCGGCTACTTCGCCGCGCTCCTCGGCGGGCTGCTGGCGCTGCTCAGCCCGTGCAGCGCACTGCTGCTCCCCGCCTTCTTCGCGTACTCCATCAACTCCACCTCGCGGCTGCTCGCCCGCACCGGGATCTTCTACGCGGGGCTGGCCACCACCCTGGTCCCGCTGGGCGCGGCGGGTTCGTACGCCGGACGGCTCTTCTACGGCCACCGCGACGCCCTCGTCCTCGGCGCGGGCTGGCTGATCATCGTCCTCGGCGCCGCCCAGATCGTCGGGCTCGGCTTCGCCTCGCGGCGGATCGCCGCGCTCAGCGGCCGGATCCGGCCCACGACCGCCGTATCGGTCTACGCGCTCGGCGCGGTCTACGGACTGGCCGGCTTCTGCGCGGGGCCGATCCTCGGGAGCGTGCTCACCGTGGCCGCCGTCAGCGGCAGCCCGGCGTACGGCGGACTGCTGCTCGCCGTCTACGCCCTGGGCATGGCGGTGCCGCTCTTCCTGCTGGCGCTGGTCTGGGAACGGTTCGAGCTGGGCCGCCGGGCCTGGCTGAGGGGGCGCGTCCTGCGGATCGGCCGCTTCGAGCTGCACACGACGTCGCTGCTGTCGGGGCTCTTCTTCATCGGGCTCGGCGCCATGTTCCTGGTGTACGACGGGACGACCGCGCTCCCCGGACTGCTGGACGTGGACCAGTCGTTCGCCGTGGAGCAGTGGGCCCAGGGCGTCGGCGAGCAGGTGCCGGACGGGGTGCTGCTGGGCGCGGTGGTGGCCGTGGTCCTGCTGGTGCTCGCGGTACGGGCTGTGCGCCGCCGGGCCGCTGCCGCTGCCGCTGCCGCTGCCGCTGCTGATGCCGCTGCCAGTGCCGATGCCGCTGCGGACGAGGCGAACACCGCCGACCGGGAGGGTGTCTGACACGACGAAGGCCCCGTCCATCGGACGGGGCCTTCGGGTGGTGGCTGGGGCCGGGATCGAACCGGCGACCTATCGCTTTTCAGGCGATCGCTCGTACCAACTGAGCTACCCAGCCACGCAGCTCATACGGGCTGCAGCGGTCCTGACGGGATTTGAACCCGCGGCCTCCACCTTGACAGGGTGGCGAGCACTCCAAACTGCTCCACAGGACCAAGCTTTGTGCGACTAAGTGTCGCACAGGTTGTGCGTGCCCCCAACGGGATTCGAACCCGTGCTACCGCCTTGAAAGGGCGGCGTCCTGGGCCACTAGACGATGAGGGCATAACTGCTGGTACAGCCGCTTCTTCATCTGTAGCCCAAACGGGAACGTCAGAAGCATGTGACTCCGCTTCCCCTCGAAAGGTTCCGCTTCTTCTTCAACCTTTGAGGTTTCGGAACGGTCAAGCCCTGACCGGCGCCCTTGGGCACGTCGGAGACTGTACACGTGGGTTTCGGTGTCAGCCAAACCGAATAGGGGAGGGCGTCGCGCCGGGCCGGTTGTCCTCCGGCAGATGGCGGCTGACCTCGGCCGTCGTCAGGCCGAGACCGCCCAGGGTGATCTCGTCCCAGGCCTGCAGGCGCCGGGTGGAGCGGTCCAGATAGAGCACCGACGCGAGCACCTGCTCCGGCTTCTTGTTCTGTACGGCGCGCAGCCCGCCGCCGCCCGTGGAGCCCTCCACCTTCAGCCGGGTGCCGAGCTCCATCACCTCGTTCTGCCGGTGGTGCACATGACCGGCCAGCACGAGCGGGACCGTGCCGTCCGTCTCCCGGGCCGCCGCCGGCTCATGGGTGACGGCGATGTCGACCGGGGTGCCGGCCCGCTGCTGCTCGCGCAGGGCGGCCGCCAGCCGCAGGCCCGCCGTCCGCTCGACGTCCTCGGCCTGTTCCGGCCCGGTGCGGTCCGGGGTGAACTCCGGGTCCCCGATGCCGGCCACCCGCAGCCCGCCGACGTTCACCGCCCGGCCGTCGTCCAGCACGTGCACGTTCTTGAACCGCTTGGCGTCGCGCAGGTACTTCTGCGTGGTCGCGGAGTCGTGGTTCCCCCGGACCCAGACGTAGGGGGCGCCCAGATCGCTGATCGGGTCCAGGAAGTTGTTCTCGACGGCGGCGCCGTGGTCCATCGTGTCGCCCGAATCGATGATCAGGTCGATGTCGTACTGCTCGACGAGCGAGCCGATGATGTGCCAGGCCGCCGGGTTCAGATGGATGTCGGAGACGTGCAGGACGCGCAGCGTGGCGGGGTCCGGGCTGTAGACGGGGAGCGTCGAGGTGGCGTCGTACAGCTTGGTGACGTTGGTGACCAGCCGGGCCAGCTCCTGCTGGTAGACGTCGAAGTCGGTGACGATCGAGCGGGCGTCCCCCACCACGGAGGGGGCGCTGGAGAGCAGTCCGGAGAATTTGGGCTCCAGGACCGACTTCGGGTTCCAGGTGGCGTACGCGCTGACGCCCGAGGCGGCCAGCAGCGCGAGGGCGAGCCCGCCGGCCGCGAGGGCGCGGCGGGGCCTGCGGTAGACGGCGAGGCCCAGCGCGGTGGCCCCGGAGACGACCGCGACGCAGGAGCGCAGGGCGAGCTCGCGGGTGCCGGCGCCGACGTCGCCGGTGACCTCCTCCTCCAGCCCGGACAGCCGTTCGGGGTGCTGGACGAGGGCCTCGGAGCGGACCGGGTCGAGGCGGTCGACATCGACGTCGAGCCGGACCGGGGCGTGGTGCGAATCCAGTTCCAGGGCGCCGAGCGGTGACACGTTGATCTTGGTGCCGCCGGTGAGCGAGGGGCGCAGGGTCATCGTCGTGTCCATCGGGCCGACGGTCGTACGGACACTGCCGACGGCCAGCAGCCCGAGCCAGGCGCCGAAGAGCACGACGGTGACCAGGCCCAGCGCGCGGCCGAGCGGGCGCGACGGGACGGCGAGCGCACCGGAGCCACGGACGCGGCGGCCGGTGCGCGGCCGGGGGCGTAGGCGGTGCCGGACACGGGCTGCTGCGGCACGGAACGGGTCGCGGGCCATTGGGCGACTGTGCCCCGGTCCGCGGGCAGGTATGCGCTCCGGGTGCGCCTGGGCGCTTCCGGGTACGTGCGGACGTTCCCGGTCTCTTCGGCGCGTTTGTGGCGGCGGTACGTGACAATGACGGGGTGCTGGAGATGACGCGGGAAGAGTTCGAGGAACTGGTGGGCGAGGCCCTGGACCGGATCCCGCCGGAGCTGACCCGGCTGATGGACAACGTCGCGGTATTCGTCGAGGACGAACCGGAGGGCGATGATCCGGATCTGCTCGGACTCTACGAGGGCACGCCGCTGACCGAGCGCGGTGAGTGGTACGCGGGCGTGCTGCCGGACCGGATCACCATCTACCGGGGGCCGACGCTGCGGATGTGCGAGTCCCGCGAGCGCGTGGTGGCGGAGACGGAGATCACCGTCGTGCACGAGATCGCCCACCACTTCGGCATCGACGACGAGAGGCTGCACGCGCTCGGTTACGGCTGAGGCGCCGGGCTGTGGGCTGCGGGACCGGGGCTCCCCGGTGCCGGGGCGCGTGGCGTGGGGCGGGCTGCGGGGCGGTTCTCCGGGCGCAGTGTCGCGGGCTTCGGGTGCCGGGTCGTGGGACGCGCGCGGGGGTCGCGAGGTGTGAATGAGGTGTGCGGGCCGGGTCCGGGGCGTGTCCCCGGCGGGGCGGCGGGAGTTGGGCACAGCGCTCCCCGGCTCGTTTCCGTACCGCCACGTCCTTCCTCGCGCCCCCGGAGGTACCCCCGTGCGCCAGTTGTCCGTACCCGCCCCCGTCCGTTGGGCGGCCGTCACCGTCGCGGCGATCGCCGCGTCCACAGGCTGTATGAGCGTCGGTGACGACGGCGGAAAGCCGGCGCCCTCGCGGCCGGCCGCGTCGAAGGGGGCGGTGACCGGCCCCGACGGCTCCACGGCGACCGGCACCGGCAGGTCGGCCCGTACCGGCGGCGCCGAGGCGCACTCGGACCGGGAGGCCGCCGAGTCCGGCGCCCCGAGCGCCTCCGCAGACCCCTCGCGCAGTCCCGGCGCGAAGTCCGCCGCGCCCGGCCTGGTCCGGGGCGGCCGGCTGTCGGCTCCGCCGCTCCCGCAGGCGGAGCCCGGGGTTCCGGAGCAGCCGGAGCCCCCGGCGCCCTCCGAGGCGCAGACCCCCGAGCCGCCGCACCCGCCGGAGGAGCCGGAGCCCTCGGAGCCGCCCGAGGTGCCTTCGGCGTCGCCCGCGGCTCAGCTCCGCAATGAGGCGATGGGGGCGCCGGGCCAGGTGGAGGAGTTGCCGACCCCGAAGGCATCGCCGCAGGTGGGACCGGCTTGACGGGGCGGTCGCCGGGGGCCGGTTTGCACGATGGCGGGGTGAGTGCGTATGGTAGTAGATCGTTTGATCCATTGCCCGGCGCCGACACAGAAGAGCGCCGTGTGGCGCGTACTCTCCCTTGCCGTGGCTGGACCGCATTGAGGCGGTCGAAATTGCGAAAACACGGAGTTACGGGCGCGTGCCGAGACTCCGGAAGGTTTCGCATTTCGCATGTCAATTTCCAGTTCTGACCACACCGTGCTGCCCGAGAACATCGAGAACGACGAGCTCGTCGAGGCGGCTGAGGCCGTAGTCGCAGAGTCCGCCGTCTCCATCGAGGACTACCTCAAGGCCCCTCAGACCGAGCAGGCCGAGGTCGCCGAGCAGGCCGAGGTCAAGGCTCCGCAGGCCGAGACCAAGGCTGCCGAGGCCGAGACGAAGGCTCCCGAGGCCGAGCAGACCGGCACCGAGGCCCCCCTGGCCGAGCAGGCGGACGCCGACTCCGCCGCCGACGAGGCGGACGCCGAGCCGACCATCACTTTCGCGGAGCTGGGCCTGCCGGACGGAATCGTCCGCAAGCTCGCGCAGAACGGTGTGACCGCGCCCTTCCCGATCCAGGCAGCGACCATCCCGGACGCCCTGGCCGGAAAGGACATCCTCGGCCGAGGCCGTACCGGCTCCGGCAAGACCCTCTCCTTCGGTCTGCCGACGCTGGCCTCGCTGGCCGGTGGGCACACCGAGAAGAAGAAGCCCCGCGCGATCATCCTCACCCCGACGCGTGAGCTCGCGATGCAGGTCGCGGACGCGCTTCAGCCGTACGGCGACGTCCTCGGCCTGAAGATGAAGGTCGTCTGCGGCGGTACGTCGATGGGCAACCAGATCTACGCGCTGGAGCGCGGTGTCGACGTCCTCGTCGCCACCCCGGGCCGGCTGCGCGACATCATCAACCGGGGTGCCTGCTCCCTGGAGAACGTCCAGGTCGCCGTCCTCGACGAGGCCGACCAGATGTCCGACCTGGGCTTCCTGCCCGAGGTCACCGAGCTGCTCGACCAGATCCCCGGTGGCGGCCAGCGGATGCTCTTCTCCGCCACCATGGAGAACGAGATCGGCACCCTGGTCAAGCGCTACCTGAGCAACCCGGTCACCCACGAGGTCGACTCCGCCCAGGGCAACGTCTCGACCATGTCGCACCACGTCCTCGTCGTGAAGCCGAAGGACAAGGCGCCGGTCACCTCCGCCATCGCCGCCCGCAAGGGCCGCACCATCATCTTCGTCCGCACCCAGCTGGGCGCCGACCGCATCGCGGAGCAGCTCGTCGAGGCGGGCGTCAAGGCGGACGCGCTGCACGGCGGCATGACCCAGGGTGCCCGTACCCGCGTTCTTGAGGACTTCAAGAAGGGCTACGTCAACGCGCTGGTCGCGACCGACGTCGCCGCCCGCGGTATCCACGTCGACGGCATCGACCTGGTCCTGAACGTGGACCCGGCCGGTGACCACAAGGACTACCTGCACCGCTCGGGCCGTACCGCCCGTGCCGGCAAGTCCGGTGTCGTCGTCTCGCTGGCGCTGCCGCACCAGCGCCGTCAGATCTTCCGCCTGATGGAGGACGCGGGCGTCGACGCCTCGCGCCACATCGTGCAGGGCGCGGGCGTCTTCGAGCCGGAGGTCGCCGAGATCACCGGTGCCCGTTCGCTCACCGAGGTCCAGGCCGACTCCGCGAACAACGCCGCCAAGCAGGCCGAGCGCGAGGCCGCCGACCTGACGAAGCAGCTGGAGCGCATCCAGCGCCGCGCCGTCGAGCTGCGCGAGGAGGCCGACCGCCTGGTCGCCCGTGCCGCCCGCGAGCGGGGCGACGACCCCGAGGCAGCGGTGGCCGAGGTCGCCGCGGAGGCGGAGGCCGCACTGCTGGCCGCCGCTTCCGTGCCGGAGCAGCAGGCCGCGCGCGAGGAGCGTCGCGACGACCGCGGCAACTTCGAGCGCCGGGACAACCGCGGCGGCGACCGTGGTGGCTACCGCGGTGGCAACGACCGCACCGGCGAGCGCAGTGGCCGTCCCGCCGGCAGCAACGGCTACCGCGGCAGCAGCGACCGTCCGTCCTTCCGCGGCAGCAACGACCGTCGCGAGGACCGTCCCGTCGGTGGCGGTTTCCGCTCCGGTGGCGGCGACCGTCGTGACGACCGTGGCGGCCGTTCTTTCGAACGTCGTGACAACGACCGCCCGACCGGCGGCTTCAACCGTGACCGTCGTGACGAGCGTCCCTCGGGCGGTTTCCGCTCCGGTGGCGGCGACCGTCGTGACGACCGTGGCGGCCGTCCCTTCGAGCGTCGTGACAACGACCGCCCGGCCGGCGGCGGCTTCAGCCGTGACAACGACCGTCCGGCGTTCAACCGCGACCGTCGTGACGAGCGCCCGTCCGGTGGCTTCCGCTCCGGTGGCGGCGACCGCCCGTTCAACCGTGACCGTCGTGACGACCGTCCCTCGGGCGGCTTCCGCTCGGGCGGCAACGACCGTCCGACCGGCCGTCGTGACGACCACCGCTCCACGGGAACCGGCACGAGCACCGGCTCCTTCGGCCGCCGTGACGACAAGCCGCGCTGGAAGCGCAACGGCTGATCGTCCGATCGCCTGACTGCTGAGCAGGGCCCGCACATCACTTCGGTGTTGTGCGGGCCCTGTTTCTTTGAACGGGTTCGAATCTCCCGGTCACCACCTGTGCGAATGCTGTTAAAGTCGGCCCACTCGCATGAGGGGTCAGGGCCGGGGGGCTTTCACACTTCGCACAGACCGCGGCACTCTGCCGCGTCCTCCTCATGCTCTTCGGTAGTTCCCGGGAGGGGCTGGGCGTGAGACGCCACACTGTTGTACGCGGTGCTGTCGCGATGACGGCGGCACTTGGAATCGGGGCGGGATTCGTGCCCCTGGCGGCCGGCGCCGGGGCTCCGGCCACCGTGGCGACCACCGGGGTCCGCGGTCTCGACTTCGCCGGTGGGCGGCTGGTCACGGCCGAGCGGAGCCCCAGTGGTGACGCCTGGATCTACGAGCGCCAGGTGTCCGCCGACGGCACGACCGTGGGGGCGCGGGAGAGCCGGGCGTACGCCGGGGCCCTGGCCAACGGCGCGCACTTCAGGACGGTGCCCTGCGACATGGGCTCCTGCGTGGAGCTGGTGGCCTCGGGGCACGGGCACTTCGGTGTCGTGTTCGTCAACGGCGACAACGCCGGCACCGAGAGCGTCCAGTTCTGGGGGCCGGGGGACTCGTACAACGGGGGCGATGTCCGCTACCCCGAGGGCACCGCGAAGATCGTGGACCTGACAGCCCGCGCCTGGGTCGTCAACGGCGGCTCGCCCGTCAAGCAGCGGGCCGGCATGTACCCGAGCTACTACGCGACCCCCGCCCCCCTCGTCCGCAACGCCACCGCCGCCTCCGTCTGGGGCACCTCGCTGTGGGCGGCGACGTCCGCCAAGGGCGCGCTCACCGCGACCGACATCGCGAAGAACAAGGTCGTGGAGACGGCCGCCACCGGCGCCGCCTGTGTGATCAAGGAAGTGCGCGCGGTCGGGCGCTGGGTCTACTGGAACTGCGGGACGACCGGTGCGGCCGGGGTGTACGACCGGACGGCGAAGAAGTCGTTCACCGTGCCGTCGGGGCCCGCCCTCGTCGGTGACGGATACCTCGTCCGGCACGACAGGACCGCCGGGAAGCTGCTGCTGACCGACTTCCACACGGGCAAGGCCGCGGCTCCCCGTGCGGTGGCCGACCTGGCGGCGGGGAAGACGGCCGACCAGCGCCGGCTGACCTGGGCGGTGGACAGGTTCGGCGGGGACATCGCGTACGTCGATGCAGCGAACTCCGTCCACATCGTGCCCAGCGGCGTGCCCGCGCAGCCCCTCGCGAAGATCGCCTCCGACCTCGGCGGCACCTCTATCGACCTCAGGGGCGTGGACGGCCTGGAGGCGTGGCTCAGCACCTGGCAGTTCAACAAGCCCGTCACCTGGACGTACACCGTCAAGGACTGGACCGGTCGCACGGTACGTACCCTCAAGAGCACCGGATCCGGCACCGAGGCGGACGTCGCCTGGAACGGCCGGACGGACGCGGGCGGATACACAGGCAACGGCCGGCACACCTGGACCCTGAACGCGAGGGCCGAGGACGGGTCGGGGACGTACACCACCAGCGGCTCCATCGGGGTGGGCGGCGGCAAGGCGGGCTTCCACGACCAGGGCCGGTACAGCATCGGAGACCTGGTCACCCTCAACTCCTCCGGTGGGCTGACCGTCCAGTTCGGGAAGGGGGCCCCGGGCACGTTCGACGGGAAGACCACCGGGACCGGCTGGCCCGCCGGCACGCTCGCCGTGCCGCTCGCGGACACCGGCAGCGACCGCTGCTCCGAACTGATCGTGCGGATGCCGGGCGGCGAACTGCGCCAGTACGCCGGCCGCTGCGGCAACTCGGGGTACACGCCGGGCGGCAGCCACACCGTGATCGGCGGGGGCTGGCAGCAGTACGACGTGCTGACCTCGCCCGGCGATCTGAACGGGGACGGCCGGGCCGACCTCGTGGCCCGGCAGACGTCCACCGGCGACATGTACTTCTACGCGGGAGCGGCCGGCGGGAAGTTCGCGCCGAAGGCCAGGATCTTCACCAACTGGAAGACGTACGCCCAGATCACGGGTGTCGGCGACATCACGGGTGACGGCCGTCCCGACCTGCTCGGCCATGACCGCAAGGGCGGCCTGTGGCGTTACAACGGCCTGGGCAACGGCAGCTTCGCGCCGAGGGTGAAGGTGTTCTCTGACTGGGGGAGCTCGTACAACCTGATGGTGGGCGTCGGCGACCTGAGCGGCGACGGCAGGAACGACATCGTCGTACGCGACAAGGCCGGGAAGCTGTACCGCAACAACGGCAACGGCAAGGGCTCGTTCGGCTCCCGTACGCAGATCGCCACGGGGTGGACGTACAAGGGGATCTTCTGAGGGGCTGACGGGCTCCGGCCCCGAGGGGGCGGCGACCGGTGCATGTCGTGCCCCCGGCGAGGGAATCGCTGGGGGCATGACAAACAATCCACGTGGCGCCCCGTCCGAAAGTCCCGTTCCGTCGGGTACGTCTAGTCCATCCGGTCCATCCGGTCCATCCGGCTCGGACGAGGAGCGGCTGGCCGAGCTCGGCTACACGCAGGTGCTGGCCCGCCGGATGTCGGCGTTCTCCAACTACGCGGTCTCGTTCACGATCATCTCGGTGCTCTCCGGCTGCCTGACGCTCTACCTGTTCGGCATGAACACCGGCGGCCCGGTCCTGATCACCTGGGGCTGGGTCGGTGTCGGGCTGATGACGTTGTTCGTCGGGCTCGCGATGGCCGAGATCTGTTCGGCCTACCCGACCTCCGCAGGCCTCTACTTCTGGGCCCACCGGCTGGCCCCGCCGCGCTCGGCTGCGGCGTGGGCGTGGTTCACGGGCTGGTTCAACGTGCTCGGCCAGGTCGCGGTGACCGCCGGGATCGACTTCGGGGCGGCGTCGTTCCTGGGCGCTTACCTCAACCTCCAGTTCGATTTCGGCATCACGCCCGGCCGCACGATCCTCCTCTTCGCCGCGATCCTGTTCCTGCACGGTCTGCTGAACACCTTCGGGGTGCGGATCGTCGCGATTCTCAACAGCGTCAGCGTGTGGTGGCACGTGCTCGGCGTGGCGGTCATCGTCGGCGCGCTCACCTTCGTACCGGACCACCATCAGTCGGCGTCGTTCGTCTTCACGGAGTTCGTGAACAACACCGGCTGGGGCAGCGGGTTCTACGTGGTGATGATCGGGCTGCTGATGGCCCAGTACACCTTCACCGGATACGACGCCTCCGCCCATATGACGGAGGAGACCCACGACGCGGCGACCGCCGGGCCGCGCGGCATCGTCCAGTCCATCTGGACCTCCTGGATCGCCGGGTTCGTCCTCCTCCTCGGCTTCACCTTCGCCATCCAGTCCTACGACGGTGCCCTGGCCTCCCCGACCGGCGCCCCGCCCGCACAGATCCTCCTGGACGCCTTGGGCGCCACCACCGGCAAGCTGCTCCTCCTGGTGGTGATCGGCGCGCAACTCTTCTGCGGAATGGCGTCCGTGACCGCCAACAGCCGGATGATCTACGCGTTCTCCCGGGACGGCGCCCTCCCGTTCTCCCGCGTCTGGCACACGGTCAGCCCCCGCACCCGCACCCCCGTGGCGGCGGTCTGGCTGGCCGCCGCGGGCGCGCTGGTCCTCGGCCTGCCGTACCTGATCAACGACACCGCGTACGCGGCCGTCACCTCCATCGCGGTGATCGGCCTCTACATCGCGTACGTCATCCCCACCCTGCTCCGCCTCCTGCGCGGCGACGACTTCCGGCGCGGCCCCTGGCACCTGGGCCGCTGGTCCCGGCCCATCGGCATCGTCGCGGTGGTGTGGGTGGCCGTCATCACGGTGCTCTTCATGCTGCCCCAGGTCTCACCCGTCACCTGGGAGACCTTCAACTACGCCCCGATCGCCGTCCTGGTGGTCCTCGGCTTCGCCGCCACCTGGTGGCTGGCCTCGGCCCGCCACTGGTTCCTGAATCCGGATCACAAGCGCACGATCGCCCGCAATACGCCCCGCTGACCGAAACGCCTCCACGATGACGGGGCCCGGCAACCGATACCCGATCGGCGGCCGGGTCGCGGCGGGCTATGCTCGTGGGGTGATTGCCGGGGGCCGTTAGCTCAATTGGTCAGAGCAGCGGACTTTTAATCCGTTGGTTGTGGGTTCGAGTCCCACACGGCCTACCTCTGGCGGGGCGGGGTTTTCCCCTGTGACCTGCCCTTGAGTGCCTCGATCGGCTTCGGCCGGTCGAGGCACTTCGGCTTTCCCGGCCTCTTCAGGGGGCAGCCTTCATCCGGTGCGGCAGGCGCCGCGGGCACGGCGGTGGTGATCAGGCCGGTGCGGACAGCTTGGGAGTAAGCAGTTCCAGCGCCTCTTCCCAGCGGTACTGGTCCGCGCCACCGCCGGCCTTCGGCCTGTGGGGCTCGTACGAACCGATCAGGACGCCCATCTCGCGCAGTCGCGCCAGGCTCCGGCTGTATGCGGGATGTGCGGCCTGCGCCGAGTTCAGGTAGGGCATGACGGCAGTGGGGATGCCGAAGCCGTACGCCTCGCACAGGATGCCCAGCGCCAGGGTGTCCGAGATCCCGGCAGCCCATTTGTTGATCGTGTTGAAGGTGGCCGGGGCCACCGCGATGGCGTCGGCGGGCGGCAGCGGCCGTGGGTCGCCGGGCGAGCGCCAGGCCGAGCGGATCGGGTAGCCGGTCTGTGCCTCGACCGCCTCGGCGTCTATGAAACCGAGGCCCTGCGGGGTGGCGACGACACCCACATCCCAGTTCGCCTCCTGGGCCGCGGTGATCAGGATGCCGACGTCGCCGGCGATGCCGGAGGCGCACACGACGACGTACAGGAAGGGCTTCTTGGCCTGCCGGTCCGGCTGATCACTCACGCGGGGACTCCCAGTTGACGGCTGAAACGGTGCAGTTCCGGCAGCGTACGACGGCGGTCGCGGGCGGCCATGTCGGCCACCAGTTCACGGACGGCCGGGCGACGGATGTCCTGGGCCGCGCAGCTCTCTGCGATGCGAAGGGCCTGGTACCCGTCCGCGAGGCGGCCCTGCTGGCTGTAGGCGCGGCCGGCCTCGATCCACAGGGCGGCCCGACGCTCGGGTACGGGGATGTGGCGGCGCATGAGAGGCCGGGCGGTGTCCAGGGCAACGCCCGCGTCGCCGAAGGCCACCGCCGCGCTGAGTCCGTGCAGGGCGACGTTGGTCGGGCTGAAGTTGGACCAGGCGTCGGGGCTGTCGAGTGCCACGTAGCGGGCGACTTCCTTCGCCTCGGTGAGGAAGTCCCGGGTGGCGGAGCGGTCGCCGCCGCTGCTGGCGGCGGTGACCCCGCGCAGAAGCAGCAGTCCGAGTGCTGCGAGGTACTTCGGGGAGCGCTGGTCGTACGAGCCCGTGAGCTGGTCGGCGGTGTGCCGAGGCGGTGTGACGGAATCGCCAGCACGCGCGAGACCTCGCGCAGCATGCGGATGTCGTCCGTGCCCCTGCCGCCTTCCAGGCGGCTCACCTTGGACTGGTGATAGCCCAGGGCGGAGGCGACGTCCTTCTGCGAACGCCGCTGCAATACGCGGGCCTGACGGATCACTTCACCGATCCGTCTCGCTTCGCTGTGCTCTTCGGCCATCTGTGCCACGGCTCCTCCTGCCGTCGCCGATCCTGCCTTCCCAACCGAGCGTAAGGGACCGGCAGTGCACCGTGATGCAGCTCCTGCATAGACGATGCAGCACCCGCACACGCCCTGGTCCGAGAGGCCCGTCCGGCGGTTACGTGGAGTGGCCGAACCGATCAGGAGGCCGCTCATGGAAGCGCACCACATCCGGATTCCCGTCCCTGGCACGCCTGCCGGCGCCGCGTCGGCGCGCCGGCGGATCGCCGAGGAGATACGGGATTGGGGTGCCGCTCTCGGACCTGCACTCCTGGATGCGGCTGTGTTGGTGGCCTCGGAGCTGATCACCAACGCGGTACGGCACGCACACAAAGGACCGATCACAGCCGGCGCCCACCTCAGCGACGAGGCGCTACGGATCGCCGTGATCGACACCAGTTTCGACATCCCAGAGATCGGCCTGCCGGATGCGGAAGCGGAGGACGGACGCGGCCTGTTCCTCGTCGCCGCACTCGCCGACCGCCACGGATTCGACCCGCTGCCTTCCGGTAAGCGCTGCTGGGCCGAGCTCGATCTCAGCGCTCCGCTTCCCACCGTCGCCACACACGTGCCTCAGATGAGGAGCTGGCTGTTGCAAGCCGTACGCATTCCCCCAGTTGCCGCAGAAGTGGTCGCCGTGCGCCCGAGCGTTCCACTCGCCGGGGCCGTGACCGTAGACGGGTCGAAGAACGCGGCCCTGCCCCTGTTGGCCGCCGCCGCAGCCATGCACCGCCCGGTGCATCTGAGCAACGTCCCGGCCAACACGGATGTCGGAACGATGCTCACCCTCCTCCAGCAGACCGGCTGGCACGCGGCCCGCCCGGTCAACGATCCGCACACCACGGTGATCCTGCCGAGCGACAAGCGGCGGCCGGATCCCGATCCCGACATCGCTGCGCGTATCCGGGCCTCGTACTACCTGGTCCCGGCACTTCTCGGCGCCTATGGGCGGGCCCGGTTGCCGTGGCCGGGCGGCTGCGCCATCGGGGAACGCGGGATGGAGCAGCACTTCAAGGTGTACGAGCGGTTCGGTGACCGCTCGACCGTCGATGATCGCGGCTACCTCGTGGAAGCAGCCACTGGCGGACGCGGGACGGTATCGATCATGCTCCCCTTCCGGTCCCGCGGAGCGAGCATCGCCGCTGTCCTGCGTGCGGTCGTCGCCGGACGGCCGCTGCGACTGGGCCAACCGAACCTGTCACCCGAAGTGCTCAGTGTCGTAGAGGCGTTGAGGATTTCCGGGTGGGAGCCGCCCTCATCCTCGGATACCTTGCCGAGCATCTCGCCGGCCAGCGCCTTGACGAGCTCGCGACTCAGCGGACGTGGCAGCCGCTGGGCATGAATACGACCCGCTTCGGGCCGCTGCCCGCCGAGACCGCCTCACGATGCGCCCCGACCGAACTCGCCCCGGAGACCGACGCCCACCTCAAGGGCACCGCCCACGACTTCTCCGCACGACTCCTGGGCGGAGTGTGCGGGATCGCCGGCGCATTCACCGTCATGGACGACCTCTGCGCCTTCCTGCGCTACATGCTCGACACCACCACCACGCCCAGCCGGGCGGGGTTCGGTCCCGCCTGGACCGCGGAATCGCTGACCATCCAGACCGGCGAGCTGCAGCCGGTGCGCGGCTTGTTCTGGCACACCGTGCCCGGAACTACGCCCACCGATGATGTCTGGGTCCACTACGGCTTCACCGGCACGGGCATGTGGATCTCGCCAGGCCAGCGCCGGTGGGCGTTGCTCCTGACCAACAAGCTCTACTACACCCGCGACCGTCAGCCCTTGGCGGACGTCCGCAACGCCTTCCGTGGGCTTGCCTTCGGCTGAGATGGCGGCTGCGTACCGAGACTGTGCGGGCTCATGCCGCGCGGCGCGCCTTGACGGCGGCTTTCGCCGGGTGGGAGGTAGGACAGCCGCCGAGATCGGCAGCCCTGCATGGTTGCGACCGGACGGGCCCCGCCCGTCAAAGTACCCAGGCAGGTCGCCACTCGATGGCGTCTTGGACACGCCTCAGCGCCTCGGCCGGGAGAGGCTCTCCCCGCACGAAGAGAATCCAGCGCCAAGGGCCATCGGCCCATTGCTGGGCGTGCACGATCAGTTCCGGGTCGTCCTCTGGATGCCAAGCAGCGCCGGGCCAGCCGTAGTCGAACGGTGGCTCTTCACGAGGTTGCCGCACAAGGACCGCCTCCGGATCAACGCGATCATGCTCTGGCAGCAAGTCCACAGCCACCATGCCCGTGTCGGGGTCACCATCCCTGTGACTTACCTCCTGGAGAGGCCACGGCCACCATCCTGGAGTCGGCAGCAAGGGCTCTTCTTCGGCGTAGCGTTCATTCCACCGCCGAAACCTCTCGCCTGCCAACCGATCGGGATCATCGGCGTCGAATTCGGGCACGTCATCTAGCCCTTCGCGGTGGTCTTGCAGAGGCTCGTGGTCTTGGCTTTTACACAAACATCCCAACCACGGAATTTCTGCCCGAGCTGACCGTCATCGCCGCGAGAGCGGGAGCCGTCTGCGAACTTGACATCGATCATGAACATCGGAAACTTCTTGACATTCGGGGTTCTGCCGAAGTTCTTATCGACAACCAGCCCGTTTTTCCCGCCACCGCCGGCGGATCGATCGGCACCATCATCACGCCAGCTTGAACAAGTGCGGTCCCTCTCTTTTGAGAGGTTCACGCCGCACTCGTAGTGGTAGCTGGTCTTGAAGGTGCGTGGGCCCGAATAGGGCTGGGTGTACATCGTCAACTTCCAGCGCTTGGAATTGCGGCCCTGCACATTTTCCCTGAACCGTAATTTCACTTGCTGCTTTGGCTTGCAACCACCCTGGCCGCAGCTCGCATCGATCGCGTAGATGTCTGCTGACTGGTAGATGTATTTGCCGTCACCCCGCAGTCCTCCGCGGCGTAGCTTGTAGCCGAGCGGTGTAGAAGTACGCAACTGCGTCGACGGGCTCGCAGAGGCGGAGCGGAGCCATTTTTGTACATGCGCCGGAAGTTCCGATGTGGGTACCTCCCTATCTACGGGAAGCGGAAAATCGGAAAAATATGAGACTTTGTGCTCTCTCGGTGCGCGATCGGCGTCAGCCAAGGCCGGTGTCATCGAAGCGACAGCCAGGACACTTGAAATGCCGAAAATCATGTTTACTCGCTTGGTAGGCAAAGTCAGCCTCCAGGGATAGGTGAGCCGCGAAGCGTGGATCATGTTTACCCTGGTCGGCAGGTGATTCGGGAGGCGCGCTATGAGGATCACTCGATCGGGCGTTGCCCACCGCCGCTGCCCCCGCGCAGCAGGCGGCCCAAAACTGAGGCCGACGACTTCCGGATCCTGATCAGGAGCCCTGCTGGCCGATCCGGGCGGAACGGGAGAGGCTCATCCACCCGGCCGGTGGGGCTCGCTGTTCTGCCACCAAGGCAGTGAGTCCGGGATGGCAGGCCCCCCGGGGTAGGTTCACGAAGTGGGGCCGGGGCTGGACGCCAGTGCTGCAGGCACGATCAGACACTCAGTCCTTGAGCTCCGATGCGTGAGCGATGCGTGAGCGGACGCGCTGGCACGATGCGCTCAGATCTGGACCGGACGGCAAGGGCGGGTCTCTGACCAGGAATTTCTGGATCTCCGGAGTGCCCAACGGAAGCCCCGGCAGGAATTGGCCGGGACTTTTAATCCGTTGGTTGTGGGTTCGAGTCCCACACGGCCTACCTCTGGCGGGGCGGGGTTTCCCCCTCTGAACTGCTGCTTAGCGCCTCGACCGGCTTCATCCGGCCGAGGCGCTTCGTCGTGCCGGGCTTTCCGGGGCTCTTGCGTGAGTGATCCGTGAGCGGTCAGTCCGACAGCGGCGCTACGGAGAAGCCTTACGGGCACGGGGGCGGCGGCGGTTCACAGGGACTTCAGAGCGGCTCGTGCCAGGGGAGCGTGCAGCGGGTTGAAGTGCGGGTTGATCGCCAGGGCCTTGGTGAGGTCGTCGCGGGCGGCGTCGGTGTTGCCGAGGGATTGCTGGATCATGCCGCGGTGATAGTGGAAGAGCGCGTTGCGGGTGCCCAGTGCGAGTGCCTTGTCCGAGGCGGTGAGGGCTTCTTCGTCCTGGCCGTTGACGTGGAGGGCCCAGGCGAGGGCGTCCTGGGAGTCGAGGAAGGGCCGGCTCTTCAGGCTCTTGCGTGCGAGGGCGAGGGCTTGTGCGTGGTCTCCGTGGTCGGCTTCGAAGAGGGCGGCGTCGGAGTCGAGTGTGACGCCGTTGGCCGCGAAGAGTCTCTGTTCGGCGCGGAAGATCCCGTACTGCTGATCCGCTTCCTTCGTGCGGCCGAGGGACTGGTGGAGTTCGCCGAGTTGGAGCACGTATTCGGGAAGCGGCAGGCGTTGTCCGGCCCGGGTGAGGTCGGCGACGGCTTCGGTGTTCTTTCCGAGGGCGGCCTCGGCCCTGGCTCTGATCTGGAGCAGGGGGGCGTCTTCGGGGACGGCGCGCAGGCCCTCCTCGGCGTCGGTGAGTGCCTGGTGCGCGTCGCCGTTGTTGAACGCCATTTCGCTGAGGTAGTAGCGGGCGAATGCCTGGTCCGCAGGGCTGCCGGCGCTTTGCAGCGCTCGTTGCATGTCCGTACGCGCGGTCGTGAGGTCGCCCCGCAGCTCTGCGGCGTAGGAGGCGCGGGCCAGGGAGGGTGTACCGGGCTTGAGGTCCACCATCTTCTGCACGGCGTCGGCGGCCTCGGAGTAGCGGCCCAGCTGTGTGTGGGCATCGGCGAGCGTTCCGTAGAGGGTGGCGTTGTACGGGTTGACGGCGATGGCGCGCTCGGCCCAGCCCAGTCCTTGGGCGAAGTTGTGCCGGGCCGCTTCGAGTGCGGCCATGCCGCCCATCGCGGCGAAGTTGTCCGTGCTGTCGAGAGCCAGTGAGCGCTTGAGGACTGCTTCGGCCTTGGGGTAGTACGTCGGGTCGGCGGTGATCTTCGCCTGCTGGACGTAGTTCAGGCCGAGCGTGCCGAGTGCGACCGGGTCACGCGGGTTGCGTCGTGCGCGGTCCTGGAGGGTGGTGATGTCGGCGGTCAGCGGGTCGGCGCCGGCGGCGGGGGATCGGGTCGCGTCGGCGTCGGGGGTGCTCGGGGCGCTTTGTGACGCGGGCCACGGGGCCAGCCCCAGTCCGCCGGCGAGGAAGAGGGCCGCGGCGAGAACGGTGGCCACGGCGGCGGACACCAGGATGCGTCGGTACGTGGGCAGTCGGCGGAGTCGCATGGTCTGTTCCCGCTCTGGAGAGTGTGGCCGAGCCCGATGGCTAGCCGGCAAGGGTGGCGTAGACGACGAGGTTGTCGAGGTACTCGCCCTGGGTCCGGTCGTAGGTTCCGCCGCAGGTGATGAGCCTCAGTGCCGGTGGTCCGGTGGTTGCGTAGACCTGGCTGTCGGGGAAGGCGTCCTTCTCGTAACTCCGCAGCGCCCGGACCGTGAAGGCGAGTTCCGTGTGGTCGTCGCGACGGACGGTTATCCGGTCGCCCGGCCGCAGTGAGGACAGCCCGTAGAAGGCCGCTGGTCCGGTGGCGGAATCGACGTGTCCCACGAAGACCGCCGCACCCGGGTCGCCGGGCCGCGGGCCGTCGCTCCACCACCCGACGTCCGTGGGATCCCCGGGCGCCGCGAGCGTGCCGTCCTGCTGGACGCGGAGGCCGGTGAGTGGCTTGTCGAGGCCGATCGAGGCTATGCGTATGCGCTGGGGCGGTGCCGCGGGCGTGGCTTCGGTGGTGGTGTCGTCCGACCCCGGCTGGTCAGGGACCTCTCCTATGTCGACGTCCCTGACAGCGTGGGTTGTCGGTGCGAGCAGAGCCCAGGTGCCGGCTCCGCCGAGCCCGATCCCCGTGGCGACAGCGACCGCCGCGATGATGCGGCGGCGACGCTTCGGCTGGTGTCCCTGGTCGCGCCGCGGTCGCCCGCTCTCGGATGCCGAGGGCGGGCGACCTGTGGTGGCGGGGCCGGTCATACCTGGTTGGCGCGCCGCCGGCGCAGGGCCAGCGCTCCCGCACAGGCGAGGAGTGCTCCGCCGCCGACCGCGGTGACGGCCACGACGGGGAATCCGTCGCCGAAGGCGGTGCCGCCGAGGCCCGCGCCGACGCCGCCGTCGGGGTGCAGGGAGTCGGCCTGGTTGACCGCCGCGGTGTTGGGCAGCGCGACGTAGGGGAACGAGGCGCCCGGCTGGCGGTAGGGGGTGTCGACCGCGTCGCCCGCTGCGAGGCCGGTCACGATCTTGCCGGTCTGCGCGGCGCCTTCGAGGGCCTGCAGTTCGATGTCGACGACATCGTCGTTCAGCCGGCGGCCGTTGGGGAAGCCGCCCAGGTCCTGGGCGAGGACGCCGAGGCGGTTGGGCTTGGCCGTGACCGGCACGGACATGTTCAGCCGCAGTTCCTCGGCCGGGACGAACGCGGCCTTGTCGACGTCCGCGTTCAGCAGCTGGGAGTTCAGGTCCGCCTTGATCGGTCCGCACGCCTTGCAGACGCCGGTGAGGAAGATCTCGACCAGGTCGTTGCGCGGCGTCGCCGGGGCCGGAATCCCGTAGATGCTCTGGATCAGCTTGGGCACGATCGGGTCCTTGACCTTGTCCACGACCGGCGTGACGGTGTGGTCCAGGTCCGGACTCAGCGCGTTGAAGGCGTCCTTGTACTTCAGCGGGACGACCACCTCGTTGACCAGCGGGTTACCGAGGCGTGAGACCTGACGCCAGTCGGACTCGCCGCCCTTGTCGGGCGCGCCGCCCTTGTCCGGTCCCTTGGCGTCCCCGGCCGAGGACGACTCCCCGCCCTTGCCGCCGGCACCTACCACGGCCGCGCCCTTGCGGTCGGTGGTGGACCAGATGCCGACGACCGGGTTGCGCGTGGCGTCGCCGTTGAGGGCCAGATCCTTCTTCGGTACCTGGAGGGCGATGGTGTTGACGTTGTAACCGGCGAGCGTGTTGTGCCCGGTCTCCTTGAGGTTGCCTCCGTAGAGGAGGTCGAAGATCCGCAGGTCCAGGAAGAACGGATCGGACGCCTGCCCGGCAAACGTCTGACCGCCGTTCGGCAGGTCCAGGACGGCCTGCTTGCGCAGCGAGGCGTAGTCGGGCATGGACGCGACACCCACGTTCGACGGCGCCGCCGGGGCGTCCTTGAGCAGCGTCTTGGTGTTCCCGTGCGCGTCGGTCGCCGTCAGCGTGTACGTCTGACGGAAGTTGAGCGTCGGGTCGTCCAGGGTCTTCACGACACCGGTGTTGTAGAGGAACTGGTTGGCGTCGTCCCGGATGTGGTCGGTGAACGCCCAGGTGTACGTGGTGTCGGGCTTGCCGTCACCGTTCCCGTCGATCTTGATGTTGTAACGGGCGTCGTTGGCGAACGGGTAGAAGTTCGGCCCGCCGTTGGGTTCCTGGAAGGGGATCCAGTTGGCCACCAGCGTGACCGTGTCCGGCTTGTCGGGGCTCGTGAAGGCGTAGACGTCGGTGTTGTCGGCCTTCGGGTCCCCCGATGTCAGCGGAGCCTCGCGGTGGCTGGAGGCGGAGCTGGTGCCGGGCGCCAGGCCGGTGAGCGCCATGGCACTCACCAGGGCGAGGGTGCCGGAGGCTGCGAGGGCCCGTTCGAGGCTGCGAGCCGGGCGTTTGGATCGTGAGGAGCGGCAGGACTGCATGGGCCATCCGTTTCCGGTGAGAGCCGCGGCCTTCCGGAAGGTGAATTCCGGAAGGTGAAGGGAGGCGGCTGGGAGCTGCGCTCGAAGTGCCACCCGGGAGTACGCCGGGCCCGGCCCGGAGGTGAGACCCACGCGGCAAGCGTCACACGGTGTGACTAGGAGCTACGTAAAGGGCACCATGGGTGATGGGTCTCCGCACGACGTAGGGGCCGAACGAGCGCCCCCACAGCGACGCCCCCTGCGTCGGCCCGGAGGGGTTCGCTGAGCCGCGTGGGTGACGAGCCGGCCGGGGCAGTCGGTCACGGATGAGGAACGGGTACCACTGGGGTCCCGCCCGTCAGGCGGTCCACCCACCAGTCTGCAGGCTGCGCCGACCGCCCCGGCGTCCCTCCTGCGTCCCCCGCCGGAGGCGAAACGGATGAACTCCCTGCTCGGAAGCGGCCCTGCGGCGACGACTCGCCGTGCCCTCGCGCGGCGGGCGGCCTTGGTGGCCGCCGCCGTGGCGTGGCTGTTCGCCATGGCCGTGCCTGCGGCCGAGGCGCATCCCCTGGGCAACTTCTCGATCAACGAGTACGCCGGATTCACCCTCCACCCCGACCGCGTCGACGTGCTGGCGGTCACCGATACCGCCGAGATCCCCACCCTCCAGGCCACCCCGGCGATCGACACGGACGGCGACGGCCGGGCGAGCAGCGCCGAACTCACCGCCTGGGCCACCACGCGGTGCGCCGCGACCTCCGCGAAGCTCGCCGTCACCGCCCCGAAGCGCCTGGCCTGGACGACCCGGTCGGCGACCTTCCGCTTCCAGCCCGGCCAGGGCGGTCTGCGCACCAGCCGGCTGGAGTGCCAGCTGCGGTCACCGCTGGACCTGACAGCGGGGCCGGTGACGCTGCGGGTCGACACGGGCGCGGACCGGAGGAGGGTCGGCTGGCACGAGATCACCGCGACCGGAATCGGAACCCGGCTCCAGCAGTCCACCGTGCCGCAGACATCGCCCACCCATGAGCTCCGCAGCTACCCGCGCGATCTTCTCTCCACGCCGCGTGGAGACACCACGGCGCAGTTCACCGCGGGTCAGGGCGGCCGGGCAGCGGGCGCCCCGCCCGCCGGCACTCCGGAGGCGGGACTCGGTGACGGCCTCACCGGCCGCGTCGAAGCCCTGTCGCAGCGCCTCACGTCGATGGCCGGGGTACGCGATCTCACCCTCCCGATCGGCCTGCTGGCCGTGCTGCTCTCCCTCGTTCTGGGCGCGGGTCACGCGCTGCTGCCCGGCCACGGCAAGACGGTGATGGCGGCCTACCTCGCTGGCCGCCGCGGCAGCGTACGGGACGCCGTCACCGTCGGTGCGACCGTGACCGTCACCCACACCGCGGGCGTCATCGTCATCGGCCTCTGCCTCACCACCTTCTCCTCCCTGGCCGGTGACACGGTCCTGAACTGGCTCGGAGTCATCAGCGGCGCACTCGTCGCCCTCGTCGGCGCGACGCTCCTCCGTGACGCCGCCCGCCGCTCCGGCCGCTCCCGCCGCAACGCACCCGCTGCCGCGCACCCGGCCGAAGTGACACCCCTCGCAATGGCCGGGTCCGGTGCGCGTGGCCACGTATCCGAGACCGGCGAGATGCCCCACACGCACGCCCCCGTGGTCCACCCACACGGACCACATGAGCCCCTCCACAGCCACAGCCATAACCACGGACAGCACAACGAAAAGCCCCACAGCCACGGCCTGTTCGGACACAGCCACCACCACGCGCACTCCCACACATCCGCCGAAGACGGCACACAGCCCTTCTCCACGCGCGGACTCATCGGTCTGGGGGTCGCCGGCGGACTGGTACCCAGCCCTTCCGCGCTCGTAGTGCTTCTCGGTGCCATCGCGCTGGGCCGTACCGGCTTCGGCGCGGCGCTCGTCCTCGCCTACGGCATCGGTATGGCGGCCACCCTCACCGCCGTCGGGATCCTCCTCGTCAAGCTCGGCAACCGAGCCGAATCCCTCACCTCCCGCCCGGCGTTCGCACTCATCCGCAGGGTCGCGCCCTACACCGCTCTCCTGACCGCGGCGCTCGTCCTCGTCGTCGGACTCAGTCTGATCGCCCGCAGCCTGCCAATGGCGCTGTAATCAACGGCCATGCACCCGCGCCGTCAACTCCGACCCGGCAGATTCCCGTCCACGCCAACCGTTCAGCGCAGGAGCCGGGTGACCATGGCGGCGTTGGGCGCGGGCAAGGGGATCAGCGGGATCAGCAGGGCGGGCAGGTGTACGTCCTGGGCCGGGGCGGTGGTGTGCACAGCTCGCGGTGGACGGTGATTGTCCCGCCGGGGCCGGTTGCTCCGGGGATGTCGTACGCGGATGACTCGTCGGCGGTCATCGGCAGGTCGCAGCGGTCGCAGATCATCGGGCCTCCCTCGGGGTGGCGACGAGTCGGCAGCGGGCCACCTCTTCGTACGCGGTGTGGCCCGTCCGTCCGGCGTGCTTCAGGGCCCAGTGGTCGGGGTCGATGTGGGAGGGGCTCGGTTCGGACGTCGCGGTGCAGTCGGGTTCGAGGCAGCGGACGACGATGACGGTCTGCGGCAACTCCCCGCGAGGGGCGCCGATCGTCCACTCCACGAACCGCATGACCGAGCGGGGGCTCATCGGCGGGCCTGTCGCCAGGCGCGGCCGAGGCGGGCGGCCGTGGCGCAGGGGGCTCCGGCGCGGCAGGCGGCGCACTGCGTGGTGTGCCCGAGGAACACGCGGTACGCGGCTTCCGAGTCGGCTTCCTCCGTGTCCGGCTTCGGCATTGCGGTCATACCTGGCCCCTTCGGCAGGTGGGGCAGCAGCGGGGAAACCAGTGCACGGACGAGCCGAAGACAGTGAGCGGTCGGGGCCCGAGATCGTGAGCTGCCGTGTTGGTCAGCGGAGCGGCGCACCAGACGCAGTTCGCTCCGCGCTGCTGCGCGTCCGACAGTGTGGCGGGGTCCGGCAGAGGTAATGCGGTGGTCATGGACGCCTCCCCGTTCGCGACCGGTGGATACGGCTGACCGTAGAGGTGGGCCACGCCGGGCGGGGCGGACCTTCTACGAGTTTCTACGCGAGCACGGAACCGGCCTGCGCAATCAGCCGCAAGGCGCCTGGCCCTTGCGCCGCACCCTCACTCAACGCGTCGTGGGCCGCGATGTACTGCGCGATCTCCGACGGCGTCGTGATGGTGACAGCGGCCGTCAGGAGCTCCACCGTCACCTGCTGTGTGTCGAAGATGGTGAAGGTTTCCAACGGCCAGAGCGGGCCGGCCTTCGCGGGGATGACGCCGAGGGTCACGGACGGCAGTGCCGCGGCCTGGAGCAGGTAGCCGAGCTGCTCGGCCATGACGTCCGGACCGCCGATCCGGCGGCGCAGAGCGGCCTCCTCAACAAGAATCGGGAACCGCCGACCGCCGCGCCGGATGATCCGCGACCTTTCCACCCTCGCGTCGGCGGCCGCGGCCGAGTCGTCAGGCACCCTGTTGAACCTGGCGATCTCCGAGAGGAGTGCGGCCGCGTAGGCGCCTGTCTGGAGCATGCCCGGAATGACGCTGGAGCTGTACACCCGCATGACCTTCGTCCGTTCATACAGAGGCTGTCTGGCCTGCTGTACGCCTCGGAGCCCTCCGCGCTGGACCCGGCGCCACTCGGTATACATCTGCTGGGTCTGGCGGGCGGCCGCGATCAGGTCAGCAGCTTCTTCCTCGGCGCCGCAGGCGCGGCACCAGGTAGTGATGTCGTCGTCGGACGGCTGACTTCGGCCGCTCTGTATGCGCGACACCTTGGAGCCCTGCCACCCGGTGAGCACGGCCAGTTGCTGCCCCGTCAGCCCCGCGTCGGAGCGAAGGTCACGCAGACGCGTCGCGACGCGGTCGCGCGCCTCCTGGACACGGGATGACGGGGACGGCATCAGCTGATCGTGAACTCCTGGTGAGGCACGGCCCGGTCCCAGACAGCGCGGAACGCGGCGGCGGTCTGCCCGGCGACGTCGCGCCGTTCATCCAGCTCGTCGTGAAGGTGGGTGCCAGCACCAGCGAAGTGATGCCACCGGATCAGGCGGCCGTCGAACAGCCAGAAGTCATGGGCGGGCAGGAGCATGCCGAGCGCCTGGTTTCGGGGCAGCCAACGGATCTCCTCGCCCGCCGCCAGGTTCCGCTCGGTGCAGGCGTGCTTAAACCGGATGCACTCAGTCGGAGGAGAGGACACCACTCGTGCCCGCTGGATTACGACGCCTCGGGCGACTGCTGCGGCCACGGAGTCATGGAACGAATTCCACCAAGATGCCCGGTCGCTGACGGCCGCCAGCTCACCGGCGCGCCAGGCCTTCAGGTCCTGGTCCTCCTCGTCGGCTGCGTAGACGTCCCGCGTCTCCAGGTGGACGGCAGAGCGGGTGCACTGTGCGAGGAGCTCAGCGAACGGCGGAACGGGCTGCGACATCGAGCGCCTCCTTGAGAGCGTCAGCCATTCGAGCCGGGATCCTGACTACGGATTCGTCCGCCGGAATGGGGCCGGCCTCCAGGCATTTGGCCAGGAGCTGAGCTTCTTGCTTCCACGCCTGGATCACGAACTCCCGCGACGTGTCGTCGAACCAGACGGTGGGGCAGTGGTCGCCGTTCGTTTCCGGGGCCTTTGCGATGAAATGTAAGGTCACGTCAGCCTCCGCCGGGTCGGTATTGCGTGAGTTTCTACGTGACATGGTGCCGTGACCGGGTGAGGCTGAGGGCGGGAACGCACGAAAGCCCCGGCCCGGTCTGCGGCCAGGCCCGGTCGCCTACTCGCCCGTGACGCCGTCGATGGCCTCGCGGAGGAGATCCGCGTGGCCGACGTGGCGGGCGTACTCCTCGATCATGTGCTCCAGGACGAACCGCACATCGGTGTCACCGAACTCCGGGTTCGGAACGATGCGCGCGAGGTCGGCGGTCACCTTCGTGAAGACCTGTCGCGACTCCTCGCACGCCCTGAGGTAGTCCTCGTACACGTCCCTGGCCGGTGTGGCGTCCGACTCGTCGTACCACTCGCCACCGTCGGCGGTGACGTAGGTCCGATAGGGAGGGAAGTGGGGCGTCGTCCCGGCCAAGGCCCGCTGGAACCAGGCACGTTCGGCCCCTTGGAGGTGGCGCATGAGGCCCAGCAGGGTCAACGCGGAGGACCGCACCGGACGTAGCCGCAGTTGTTCGTCCGAGAGGCCCTCGCACTTCCACAGGAAGGTCGCCCGGTGGTAGTCGAGATTCGAGGCGACCACCTCCAGCCACGGGCCCGACAGCGCGCGCTCGGGCCGGACGATCTTCTGGACCACTATGTCGCTCACGCCGGAGGCTCCTCATGGGTCATCAAGCTCGGTCGAGTTCGGTCGTGTCTGGCGAGCACGTCCCCGAGTAAGACCCCGCTTCGTGTCGCAACTCATCGCTCGTCGCGGCCTCGAACGGGGGCAACCCCCCGGCCCCGCCCTGCGGACAGCGCGTAGGCACATCGGGGGGAACGCCGGATGTGCCGGTTCCCGCAGCGCTGGTGGGATGGTCTTCCGCCGCCCGTTCCGGACTGAAAAGGGGTCATCATGTTCGCGTTCCGCAGGTGCCGGCGAGGCAGGCTCGTCCTGACCGGCTCGGCGGCCGTCCTCCTCGCCGTCTCGACCGGGCTGACGGCGGCGGCGAGTGAGCAGCGCGCCGCCCCGCTCCAGCATGCCGACCCGCTCCAGCGCGCCGGCCCGCTCCAACCGGCCGATCCCCTCCAGCGGGAGGTGGACGCGGTCCACGCCTCCGGGGCCGTTGGCGCGATGGCCGAGGTGACGTCACCGGGCGCACACGGCACCGCGCGTGCCGGGACGGCCGCGTCGGGGACCGGGAAGCCGATGCCGCAGGACGGCAGGTTCCGGATCGGCAGCGCCACCAAGACCTTCACGGCCACGGTCGTACTGCAACTCGTCGGCGAGGGGCGGATGTCGCTGGAGGACACCGTCGAGCGCTGGCTGCCGGGCGTGGTGCGGGGCAACGGCAACGACGGCAGCCAGGTCACCGTGCGGCAGCTGCTGCAGCACACCAGCGGCATCCCCGACGTGCTGCCGGAGATAGCGGCGTTGCACAGTGCGGCCGGTTACCGGGCCGAGCGGTTCCGCACCTACACGCCGGAGGAGTTGGTCGGGCTGGCCATGCGGGATTCGCGCAAGTTCCCACCCGGCAGGGACTGGTCGTACTCCAACACCAACTACGTGCTCGCCGCGATGATCGTCCGTGAGGTGACGGGCCACAGCTGGGCGCACGAGCTGAACGACCGCATCATCCGTCCGCTGGGCCTCAGGGGCACCAGTACGCCCGGCCCGTCCCCCTTCATCCCCGGACCGCACGCCCGGAGCTACGCCTCGTACGACACCGACACCGACACCGGCACCGGCACCGGCACCGGCACCGGCACCGGCACCGGCACCGGCACCGGCACCGGCACCGGCACTGATGTCACGGTGCTCAATCCGAGCATGGGCATCGGCTCCGGTTCGGTCATCAGCACCACTCACGACCTGAACCGGTTCTACGCCGCGCTGCTCGGCGGCCGTCTGCTGGCTCCGGCGCAGCTCGACGAGATGACGACCACCGTGGACGCGCCCGAGCTGGGTGTGCGGTACGGGCTCGGCCTGGGCGAGCTCCCGCTGCCCTGCGGCGGCAGCTACTTCGGGCACCCGGGCGAACTGCTCGGCTACCACACCTGGAGCGGCGTCACCCGGGACGGCACCCGGACCGCCGTCGTGTACGTCACCAGTGACGGCGGCCCGCACACGCAGCGGGCCATGAGCACCCTGGTGGAGAAGGAGCTGTGCCGGACCGGGTCCTGAGAATGGACCGGGCGGCCCGTTTCGCTTCCTCTGTGGTTTCCCGGGCTCGGAGTGGGCGAGCCCGGCCGGAGCGGGACCGCCGCACACCCTACCCGTGGGCGATGCCGACTATCTCTCCATCTGAGCCATGGAAATCTATGTCGGCGGGAGTAGACATTGGGCGGTGGCGTGGCTATGGTTTCTCTCGTAGCCAGAGAGACAGCAGGGCCCGGCAGAGACGAACTGCCGGGCAGCGTTATCCGCAGTCGCAGTTCGCAGGACGGTGCGGTGGTGGAGTTCCGAAGCCAGGGTTGTTGCAGGACGGCGACGGGGCTGACGGCCGCACCGGGTGGCCCGCAGTGATCAGGGGCCGCCGCGAGCAGTACCGCAGTTCACGCAGGAGCAGTACTCAGCAGTGAATTCAAGTGAGCAGCACCTCGGTGAAGGCGTCGGCTGCGGACGCGCGCACCGGGAGGTTCGGCAGTGGGGTTCCAAGCCAGGGCAGACGCAGGACGGGCAACGGGGCTGGCTGCCGAAGGGCGGTGCTGTGACAGGCCGCCGAGCCATACGCAAGTCAGCAGTAGGTAAGTGACTGATCCCAGAGGGAAGAGCGGAGGAGCCAGGCGCCATCAGGATCGCCCGGACGGAGTTTTGAGTCCGGGTACCGCAGGACATCGATAGTGAGGTGGTCTCCGGTCAAGCAACCGCGATCCCCGCAGCCCCGACGACTTGAAGGTCGGGCAAGCGGACACAGAAGGCCGGCGCAGTACCGAAGCCGGTAGATGGTGTAGCAGTTCCTTCGGGGCCCGGGTGCCATATGGCACCCGGGCCCCTCCACGCGTTCCGCAGAGAGGTGCAAATGACAGCAGACGACTCTTTCGGCCGTCTCGACGACGACGACTATCCCGCCTACACGATGGGCCGGGCCGCCGAGATGCTCGGTACCACGCAGGGCTTTCTCCGCGCCGTCGGTGAAGCCCGACTCATCACCCCGCTGCGTTCCGAGGGCGGCCACCGCCGTTACTCCCGCTACCAGCTGCGCATCGCCGCCCGAGCCCGGGAGCTCGTCGACCAGGGCACCCCCATCGAGGCCGCCTGCCGCATCGTCATCCTCGAGGACCAGCTCGAAGAGGCCCAGCGCATCAACGCCGAGTACCGCCGCACCACCGCCTCCGACCACCAGGCGACCGCAGGCTGAGGCGGCCCGGCCCCGCCTGTGCCGAGCGCACTGCGGGCCGGGCCCCGGCGCCCGCAACGTGCGGCGCGCCGGGTCAGACGAGGAGCTTCGTCTTCGCCTGCTGGTACTCCTCGTCCGTGATCGCGCCCTTGTCCTTGAGGTCGGCGAGTTTCGCCAGGTCCTGCACGTGGTTGCCCTTCGTCGCGCCGCCGCCCGCGTCCGTTCCCGCGGCGTCTCTCACGTATGCCTTGAAGGCGGCATCCCGTTCCTTCGCCTCTTTCGCGTCACGTGCGCCCATGGACTTGCCGCGGGCGATCACGTAGATCAGGACGCCCACATACGGCAGCACCAGGGCCAGGACCAGCCAGCCCGCCTTGGCCCATCCGCCCAGGTCGTGGCTGCGGAAGATGTCCATGATCACGCGGAAGAGGAGGAACAGCCACATGATCCAGAGGAAGAACCAGAGCATGGTCCAGAAGAGGTTGAGCAAGGGGTAGTCGTCCATCGTCCACTCCAGAGGGCCGCGTCGAATGGGTGAATACGAAATAATTCATACCATCGCATTTCGGACTTCGCGCGGTGGGTTCCGCACACGGTCCCGGCGGGGGAGAGGGGAGTACCGTGGACGTGTCGAGGGAGGCGTGGGCCTCCGGGAGGCGGTTCGCCTCGTGGCTGTGATGACGTGTCCGGGCAAGGATCTGCGGCGGTGTGCGCGTGCGCGCGGCGGATGACTCCGACCGCAGCCCGGTCGGAGCGGTCGGACGGGTCACCGTGCCGATCCCGCCGGACGGGGCGGGCGAAGTGCTGGTCGCCGTACGGGGCGGATCCGAGGCCTACACCGCTTGGTCGTCGACATCGATCGGCAGGGATGTACGCGTCGTGGTCGTCGACGCGGTCTCGGCGCGCACCGTGGTGGTGGAGCGACTGCCGTCCTGACCCGAGAAGTGACGTCTGACAGGAGTCCTCTCATGTTGTTCTGGCACGTTCCCGCCCCCAACGAGGCGATGCTCATATCGGGTTCGAAGCGGCAGACGCAGGACACGCAGTTCCGGATCGTCACCGGCCACGGGAGCTTCGTCCTTCCGGTCAAGCAGAGGGCGCGGATGCTGTCCCTCGCGCTCCGCGAGGCGGAGATCACCGAGGACTGCGTCACCCAGCAGGGCATCCGCCTCACGGTCCGGGCCGTCTCCGTCTTCAAGGTCGGTGACGACGCGGTGTCCATCGCCAACGCCGCGCGGCGCTTCCTGTCCGAGCAGAACCAGATGGAGGAGCTCGTCGGCCGGATCTTCGCCGGGCACCTGCGTTCCATCGTGGGCGGACTGACCGTGGAACAGATCATCCGGGAACGCAGCCGGGTCTCCCAGGAGGTCATCGCCGGCAGCCACGGTGAGATGGAGAAGCTCGGCATCGTCGTGGACGCCCTCCAGATCCAGGAGATCGACGATGCCACCGGGTACATCGACAACCTGGCCGCCCCGCACGCCGCCGCCGTCGCCGGACAGGCCCGGATCGCCCGCGCCAAGGCCGATCAGGAGGCAGCGGAACGCGAGCAGCAGGCCTCCGCGCTCAAGGCCGAGTACGAGCGGGACACCGCGATCAAGAGGGCCGGGTTCCTCGCGGAGACGGAGCAGTACAACGCCCGTGCCGCCCAGGCCGGGCCGCTCGCGCAGGCCAGGGCCTCGCACGAGGTCATCGACGAGCAGACCGCGCTGGCGCAGCGCCAGGCGGGACTGGCCGCCCAGCGCCTGGAGGCGGAGGTCGGGCGCCCGGCGGACGCCGAGGCCTACCGGCAGCGCACGCTGGCCGAGGCCGCCCGTGACCAGGTGAAGTTCCAGGCGGACGGCAGCGCCTACGCCGAACGGACCCTCGCCCAGGCCCAGGCGGACGCCAATACGGCCCGCGCCGTGTCGCTGCGGGAGGGCAACCAGGAGCTCATCGCGGCCAACCGCATCGTGGAGAACCTGCCGGCGCTGGCCGATGCCGCCGCCCGTGGGATGTCGGGCGCCAGCCTCACCGTCCTCAACGGCACCGAGGGCGTCAACGAGATGGCGGCGGGCGTCGTCGGCCAGGGGCTGGCGATCCTTCAGTCGCTCCAGCGCGGTACGGAGGCGGGGGCGGGCCCGGACCGCGGCGATACGGGAAACCGGACCGGGAACGAGGACCAGGGGCAGGACCGGGGCCAGGACCGGACGCCCCGCATCACCGGCGCGGAGTGACGCGGCGGGCTACTTCTCCAGTACGGAGGCGGAGCCGGCGGCAGAGGCAGGTACAGCTGCCTCGGCCGCGTCGGTTGCGTCGGCCGTCCCGACAGGCTCGGCAGGTGTGGCAGTCGTTGACGTCGAGAGCGCGGCAGCTGTCGCCGTCGTCGCCGCCTCCGCGCGTGCGGTCGAGGAGACCTTGCGGTGGTGCGCGAGGATTCCTATGAAACCTGCGAGGAAGCCGCTGACCAGGCCGGATACCGCGTGGTTGACCGCGTTGACGGATTCGCTGTCCGGCATTCCGATGATCGCGTAGTTCACTCCCGCGCTCATCACCGCCCCGATCACTCCGCCGATCACGCCACTGATGACGGCACCGCGCAGCGGTGATGCCGGAGTGGCCGCAGGGGCGGAAGGGGAGGCAGGGACGGGCGTGAGCGGTGCGGTCATCGGCGGAGGCCCTCCAGACAGGCTGCGATGAGAGACCGGGAGCAGCCTGCGGGCACGACGAAACGCGCGCTCCGGGGGCCTGCTCGCACGGGCAGCCCACCGGTCCGGGGGATGCAGCAGATACCTTGCGGCAGAACACGGGTTCCCCGCAACACCTTCTCGATTTCACCACGTTGAGGCTTCCGGCGCGGTCGGTGAGCGACAGTCCGGCCGGTGAGGAGTGCGGAGTGGCCGGCGAGATGCGCGGGGTGGTCATGAGTGCGTCGAACATGCCGTAGAGTTGTGTTTACCGACGCGGGGTGGAGCAGCTCGGTAGCTCGCTGGGCTCATAACCCAGAGGTCGCAGGTTCAAATCCTGTCCCCGCTACTGAAGAATCAGACCCGGCACGCATAGCGCGTGCCGGGTCTGATTCGTTTCCGTACGAGCCGCGCCGCGCGCGTCATCCCATTGGCCGTCGAGCACTCGCCCCGCGACCGTGCTCCGGGAAGTCTGGGAGTGGTGCGCGGTACCGTCCGCGGCCCTGAGCGCACCGGGCAGGAGAGCAAAGGTGGGGAAGCGGGAGCAGCGGCGGGGGACGCGCACCTACGAGGTCCGCAACCGCCGGTTCGTCCGGGTACTGCCCGGGGTGATGCTCATCGGCGGGCTGCTGTTCGACTTCTTCACTCCGCCCGCCTTCACCGCTGTTCCCCTGTTCGCCGCGGCCCCGCTGATCGCCGCACCGTTCTTCTCGCGGGCCGGCACGATCCGGGTCGGGGCCGGTGCGCTGCTGTGCGTGGCCGCGCTGCGGCTCCACAGCGGAACGCTGATCCGGGTCGTGCCGTTCATCGAGCTGCTCACCGTCCTCACCGTCTCGGTCCTCGCGGTCTTCATCAACGGGGTCGTACGGCGCAGCAACGAGCAACTGGCCTCCGCCCGGGTCATCGCGGCGACCGCCATGCGCGCGGTGCTGCCGACGCCGTCCGACCGGATCGGCGGGCTGTACGTGGCCGCGCGGTACGAGGCGGCGCAGGCGGACGAGTTCGTCGGCGGTGACCTGTTCTCGGTCACGGACACCCCGTACGGGGTGCGGCTGGTCGTCGGGGACGTGCGCGGCAAGGGCCTGGACGCGGTGGAGGCGGTGGCGGTGATCATCGGGGCGTTCCGGGAGGCCGCGGAGCAGGAGCGGTCACTGGAGGGGGTGGCCCAGCGCCTCGAGCGTGCGCTGGCGCGGGAATCGAGCAGGCGCGGCGGGCTCGACGCGGTGGAGGGGTTCGTCACCGCCGCGCTGGCGGAGATCCCGCAGGGCTCCGGCCGGGTGCGCGTCGTCAACCGCGGCCATCCCGAACCGCTGCTGCTGCACTCGGACGGGGCGCTGGAGCAGCTGCGGCCCACGCTGCCCGCGCTGCCCCTCGGGATGGATCTGGGCGTGTGGCCGGACCGCGCCGACGAGTGGGAGCTGCCCGCCGGGTCGACGCTGCTCCTCTATACGGACGGCCTCTCCGAGGCCCGCGACGCCGACGGGGTGTTCTACGACCCCGCCGAGCGGCTGCGCGGACGGATCTTCCAGGGGCCGGAGGAGCTGCTGTCGGCGCTGACCGATGACGTCCGGCTGCACACCGGTGGGGTGACGACCGACGACATGGCCCTGGTCGCGGTCGTGCGCCCGACCGAGGGGCAGCCGGACCGGCGTACGACCGTGAAGATCGTGGGCCTGGACGGCGGATCCGGGTGAAGGCGAGGGGCCAAACGCGGGAGAACGCGGATGGATGTGGGGGAGGGCGTGGGCGGATGTGGGGGAGAGGTGCGGCCGATGCCACCGTGCGTAACCGTAAGGAACCCCTCCGCATAACATTTGACGCAACGTCAGAAAACGGCTGACGATTGAGGGGCGATCAACTCGCCCGATTCCACCCGGTTGTGTCCCGTAAAGTCCAGGCCAAGGATCGGAACGATCAGTTGGAACGGCTTGGAATCGGGCCCGTGTGTCTATTAACGTTCGATAACGCAGCGCGGTTGTCCCAGCCGCCGCCCAGTGGCGGCACCGTGCGCGAGCGCCGAATTCCGCAAGGGAACCGGGGAACCACCTACATGGGGTGAATCGGGCATCTCTGTCTCGTTGAGAGGCGGAGGAACCCGTAGGAGACCTTCCTGCTCCGAACCCGTCAGCTAACCCGGTAGGCGAGAAGGAAGGAAAGGAGCGCGCCCCAGTGGCGTCCAACAAGCCTGCCCCCGAAGCCCCCTCCCGGTTCGCACCCGAACACGGAAACGACTTCGGAACCGGGCCCGGTGCCGCTTATGGCGCCAACCACGGAACCGCTTACGGAACCGATCACGGGGCCGACTACGGAACCGTTTACGGAACCGAGCGGGGCGGCGGGTTCGGGAGCGACTTCGGCAGCGGCCTCCGCGCCGACGAGCCCGAATCCGACCGGGCGTGGGAGGAATGGAACCCCACGGAGGAGTCCATCCGCCCCGTGCGCGGCAAGCACCGCGTCGCCAAGCAGCGCAACGGGCTCGCCCGCAGCTCCACCGTTCTCGGCGTCGGTGTCATCGCGGCCGTCGGCGCGGGTGGCATGGCCTCCGCCCAGAGCAAGCCGCCCGTGTCTATCTCTCTTCCCGACGCCATCTCGGACAAACTTCCCGAGGCCAAGTCCCTTCCTGGCGTAGGCGCGTTGTTCTCGGGTGAGTCCGAGGCGGAGAAGACCGAGGTCGCGGCCGCCACCGCCCCGCTGACGACGGCCGGCATCACCACCACAGAGGCCGAGCAGGGCACGACGGACGCGGGCGAGGCGCTCCGCGCCCGCATCCTCCAGCAGGCCGAGCAGCAGCAGGACTCCGCCGACGCCGAGGCCAGGGCGGCCGAGGAGAAGGCCGCGGAGGAGAAGGCCGCCGCAGAGGCGAAGAAGCAGCAGGACGCCGCGGAGGCCAAGGTCGCCGCCGCCAAGAAGAAGGCCGCGGAAGAGGCGAAGAAGAAGGCGGAGGCGGTACGGCTCGCCAAGCTCGCCGCCAGCTACGCCATCCCCACCTCCTCGTACACGATCACCTCGACCTTCGGCGAGGCCGGTTCGATGTGGTCCTCCGGCTACCACACGGGCCTCGACTTCGCGGCGCCGACCGGCACCCCGATCAAGGCCATCCACAGCGCCACCGTCAAGTCCGCAGGCTGGTCCGGCGCGTACGGCTACCGCACGGTCCTGGAGCTCGACGACGGTACGGAGCTGTGGTTCTGCCACCAGTCCTCGATCGGTGTCAGCGTCGGCCAGCAGGTCACCACCGGGGACACCATCGGACGCGTGGGCGCGACCGGCAACGTGACCGGCCCGCACCTCCACCTGGAGGTCCACACCCAGGACGGCACCGGCATCGACCCGATGCCGTGGCTGCGCGCCCGGGGCCTGACGGTCTGAGTGCACCGAACCCCGGCAGTCCTGGCGCTCACCCCCCGACGCCAGGGCTGCCGGTCTTCGTCTGTTCCGGTCGGCCCTGTCGGCCCCGGCCGTGGCGTACGGGGTAGCTGTAGCTGCCATGGAATAGCGCGTGCGGTGCCGTGGGTTGTTCCGCATATGACTTCTCTCCGCAAACTCGGTTCCTCCGACCTCCAGGTCTCCACGCTCTCCCTCGGCGGCAACGTCTTCGGCTGGACCGCCGACGAGGCGCAGTCCTTCGCCGTTCTCGACGCGTACACGGCGGGCGGCGGCAACTTCGTCGACACGGCCGACACGTACTCCTCCTGGATCCCCGGCAACGTGGGCGGCGAGTCGGAGACCCTCATCGGCAAGTGGTTCGCGGCGCGGGGCAACCGCTCCGACGTCGTCCTGGCCACCAAGGTCGGCTCCCACCCCCAGTTCAAGGGGCTCGCCGCCGCCACCATCAAGGCCGGGGCGGAGGAGTCGCTGCGCCGGCTCGGCACGGACTACATCGACCTCTACTACACGCACCACGACGACGAGACCGTCCCCGTCGAGGAGATCATCACCGCCCTCGACCAGTTGGTGAAGGAGGGCAAGGTCCGCGAGATCGCCGCCTCCAACATCAGCCCGGCGCGGCTCCGCGCCTCGCTGGACTTCTCCGAGCGCGAGGGCCTGGCCCGTTACGTGGCGCTCCAGCCGCACTACAACCTCGTCTCGCGCGACACCTACGAGGGCGAGCTCCAGGACCTGAGCGCAGAGGCCGGGCTCGCCGCCGTCCCGTACTTCGCCCTCGCCTCCGGATTCCTGACCGGCAAGTACCGCGCGGGCACGACCGTGGACAGTGCCCGCGCCGGTGGCGCCGCCCAGCACCTGGAGACGGAGCGCGGCCAGAAGGTCCTCACCGCGCTCGACGCGATCGCGCAGGAGCGGGACGCCGAGATCGCCACGGTGGCGCTGGCCTGGCTGGCCTCCCGGCCGACCGTGGTCTCGCCGATCGCCTCCGCCCGTACGGTCGAACAGCTTCCCGCGCTGCTGGCCGTCGACGATCTGCGCCTGACGGACCAGGAACTGACCGCGCTCACCGAGGCGTCCGCCTAGGACGAGGACTGCGGCCCGCCGCCGTACGGCTGTTGTCCGTACGGCTGTTGTCCGTACGGCTGTTGTCCGTACGGCGGCGGGTTGTAGGGCTGCTGGCTGTAGGGCTGGGGGTTGTAGGGCTGTTCCCCGTACGGGTATGCGGGGTAGGGCTGTTGGCCGTACGGGGCCGGGCCCTGGTGCGGGGCGGGGCTGCCGTACGGCTGGTACGGGCCGTACCCCGGGTACGCGTCCGGCCCGGTACCGTACGGCCCGTGCGCCGGGCGCACGTGCCGGGGGCGCAGGCGGCCCGTCGCCTGCGCCGCGTACGCGAGGGCGGGTCCGGCGACCTCGCGGCGCTGCCACAGGTGGTGCAGCAGCTCCAGCTCGCGTTCGGCCAGGTCCGGGCCGGCCGTGCCGCGGCGGGCCTGTCGGCGCAGAAACGCGAGTGACGTCGCGAACGACTCGTACTCGGCGACCGCGCGCGCCGCCGCTTTCCCCCGGGCCTTGGCCTCGGCCTTCGCCTGGGCGCCGGCCACGCCGCTGACCTGAGCGGTGATCTGTGCGGCGACCGGGGCCGGTACGTAGCCCTGGAGGCCGTACGGGCTGTACGGGCCGCTCCCCGCCGGCACCGCCTGCCACCGGCGTGCCGTGTCCCTGGCCATGCCGCGGGCCCGCATCGACGAGAGGGCGAGCGGCTCGGTGGGGGAGAGCCAGCCGGCCGCGGCGTAGGCGGGCAGCTCGATGGCCAGGGTGCGCAGCTCGCGCAGCCGGGACCAGATCGCCAGCCAGGTCACCAGACCGAAGGCGGGCATCATGAACACGCCGTACACCACGTAGAAGCCGTACGGGCCGAACGTCGCGGAGCCGTTCCACAGGGCGTGCATGCCCATCGCGAGGACCAGGCCGAGGAACGGCAGCGCGATGCGGCGGAACCGCTGGTGGCGTGCGCTGCTCGCGGCGATCCCGAAGCCGATGCCGGTCATGACGGTGAAGAGCGGATGCGCGAACGGCGACATCACCGCCCGGACGAAGAACGTCGCGACGGTCACGGAGGCGAACCCCGAGCCCATCTGCTGGTCCTCGCCGAAGGCGTTGCCCAGATAGAGGATGTTCTCGGTGAAGGCGAAGCCCGTCGCGGCGAATCCGGCGACGACCAGGCCGTCGACGATTCCGTTGAAGTCCCGTCTTCGGAACAGGAAGAGGAGCAGTACGGCCGCGCCCTTGGCGCTCTCCTCGACGACGGGCGCTATGACGGTGGCACCCAGCGTGTCCGCGCTGCCCGGGTCGGCGGTGGCCGTGGCGATCCACTGGGTCGCGAAGGAGTTCGCGAGGATCGCGACGAGCGCGGCCGCGCAGGCACCCCAGGCGAAGGCGAACAGCATGTTGCGCCACGGGCCCGGCTCCACCCGGTCCAGCCAGCGGAACGCCGTCATCAGCAGCGGGACCGGCAGCACCGCGAGCCCCAGCCCGACGAGGAACCCCTGAGTGCCCGTCTGGTCCCGGACCAGCGCGAGGATCACCAGGCCGCAGAGGGCCAGCACGGTGAAGACGGCGACGACGCGGAGCGTCCTGCTCCGCCACAACATGCCGACGCGGCGCGGCCGGTAACGCCACTGGCCCCGCTCCGGCACGGCAGCCAGGATCTCGCCGACCCGCTGCTCCTCGAGCACCGGGACGGCCGGCTGCGACTGCCGCTGCTGCGGAACAGAACCGTCGGACACCCCATGACCCTAACGAGGAGGACTGACAACGGCCATGGCGTATCCGCCTCGCGGAAGCGGCCGGCGCGGGGTGACCGGGGCCCTGGAGGAAGGGATCAGCAGCGGGCGAAGAGCAGATCGTGCACGACATGGCCCTTGTCCAGGCCCTGTCCCTCGAACCGGGTCAGTGGCCGGAACTCGGGCCGTGGCGCGTAACCGCCGTCCGCCGCCGTGTTCTCGAAGCGGGGGTGCGCGGTGAGCACCTCCAGCATCTGCTCGGCGTACGGCTCCCAGTCGGTCGCGCAGTGCAGGACCGCTCCGGGCTTGAGTCGCTGTGCCACCAGGTCGAGGAACTCCGGCTGGATCAGCCGGCGCTTGTGGTGGCGGGACTTGGGCCACGGGTCGGGGAAGTAGACCCGGAGCCCGTCCAGCGAGTCCGGCGTCAGCATCTCCCGCAGCAGGATGATCGCGTCACCGTTGGCGACCCGGATGTTGGACATGCCGTTCCGGTCCGCGAGACGGAGCAGATTGCCCTGGCCCGGGGTGTGCACGTCGACGGCGAGGATGCCGGTGCCCGGATCGTCGGCGGCCATCTGCGCGGTGGCCTCGCCCATTCCGAAGCCGATCTCCAGGACCACCGGCAGTCCGTCGAACAGCTCGGGCAGATCGAGGACGCGCAGTCCGTCGATGTCCAGGCCCCACTTCGGCCAGAGCCGCTCCAGGGCGTCCTGCTGGCCGGGCGAGACCCGGCTGCGGCGCGGCTGGAAACTGCGGATCCGGCGCTCGTGGTGCGAACCTGCGGGATCGGCCGCCGGGCCGCCGGGGAAGCGGGGCGCCTGACGCAGTCGGCGCTGGCGGTCCAGGGCCGCCGCGCGCAGCTCGTCCGGGATTCCGGCGGTGGCGGATGCGCCGGTCGCGGTCGCCGTCGGCTCCGTTCCGGTCGCGTCCGCTGTCGGTTCGGCTCCGGGCGCGGCGCCGCCGGGCGTCGTGGGGGAGGGGTTCATGGGCTCAGACACAATGCCCTGATTCTACGGCGGGCGGCTTCCACCCCGTCCCCTGTGCCCGTAGGAGCGCCCTGCGCGCCACCTCGCGTCCGATGGGCAGCGACGCCGTGGCGGCGGGCGACGGCGCGTTCAGCACGTGCACGGTGTGCGGGGCCTCGCGGATCAGGAAGTCGTCCACCAGGGTGCCGTCCCTGAGGACCGCCTGGGCCCTGACCCCGGCCGGGGCGGGCCGCAGATCGGCCTCCGTGACCTCGGGCAGCAGCCGCCGCACCGCCGTCGTGAAGGCGTGCTTCGACAGCGAGCGGTGCACCTCGCCCGCCCCGTACCGCCAGTGTCTGCGCGCTATCCGCCAGGAGCCGGGCCAGCTCAGCGTGTCCATCAGCTCGCGGGGGCGCACGACCGGCCAGCCGTAGCCCTCGCGGGCCAGCGCGGGCACCGCGTTCGGCCCGACGTGCACACCGCCGTCGTGGCCGCGGGTGAGGTGCACGCCGAGGAACGGGAACGCCGGGTCCGGCACCGGATAGACCAGGCCGCGCACCAGATCGGGCCGGGCCAGCTCGTAGTACTCCCCCCGGAACGGCACGATCCGCATCCCCGGCTCGTCGCCCGCCAGCCGGGCCACCCGGTCGCAGTGCAGCCCCGCGCAGTTGACCAGCACCCGGGCCCGCACCACCAGGCCGTCCGCCGTCCGCACCGCGACGCCCCACGGCCGCCGGTCGATGGCGGTCACCTCTGCGCCGAACCTGATCAGCCCGCCACCGGCCCGCACCTCGGTGGCGAACCGCTCGGTGACCGCCGCGAAATCGCACACCCCCGTCGTGCCCACCCGGATCGCGGCGAGACCGCGCACCCGGGGTTCGTACTCCGCGATCTGCGCAGGACCCAGCTCGGCCACCGGCAGCCCGTGCTCGCGGCCGCGCTGCACCAGCGCGTGCAGCCGGGGCAGCTCGGAGCGCCCGGTCGCCACGATCAGCTTGCCGGTCACCGCGTGCGCGATGCCGTGCTCCCGGCAGAAGTCGACCATCTCGGCGCCGCCGCCCAGCGCGTACCGCGCCTTGAGCGAACCCGGGCGGTAGTAGATGCCGCTGTGGATCACCCCGCTGTTGCGGCCCGTCTGGTGGCGCGCCGGGCCGCGCTCCTTCTCCAGCACGGTCACCCTGGTGCCCGGAGCGCTCCGCGTGATCGCATACGCGGTCGACAGACCGACGATCCCGCCGCCGATCACCAGCACATCGCAGTCGTACGCCGCGTGCGTCATCATCACGCCACCTCCCACCCCGATAGTGCACTGACCCACTGACAACGCACTCAAACCTGAGAGGGCCAGCGTGGCGCCCGCGATCCCGGCGGCGCGGGGCGCCGGACGGGGCGCCCGACCGGGGTGACCGGTCCGGCGGCGCCCCGGCCGCGCGCTCCGGTCAGGCCGGTGCGACCAGCAGCGGGCGGGCGCGTTCCCGCAGCTCCGCGACGCGCGGCTCGTCCCCGTAGGGCTCCAGCCGGTGCAGCAGGTCGCGCACGTACTCGGTGGTCCGCGCCGACGAGATGCGGCCCGCCACCTCCACGGCGCGGGTTCCCGCCGCGCAGGCGGCGTCCAGATTCCCCGATTCCAGTTCCGCGACGGCCGACACCACGAGGCGCAGCCCGTGCGAGCGGACGAACTCCTCGGTCGGTCTGGACAGCGCCTGCTCGGTGAACCTCCGGACCTGCCGGGGCGCCTTCAGGTCGAGGTGGCACTCCGCCGCGTCGGCCGCGAACCTGTCGTACGAGTAGAAGCCCAGCCACGACGGGTCCGCGTCCCCGTCCCGGGAGCGCTCCAGCCACCCCTCGGCGGCCTTCAGAGCGGCCCCCGCGGCCGGTGCGTCGCTCGCCTTCGCATGGGCCCGCGCCTCCACGAGGCGGAAGAAGCTCATGGTGCGTGCCGTCGCGAGCCCGCGGTTGCGCTCCACGGCCGCCTGGGCGAGGTCGACCCCCTCGTCGGCGAAGCCGCGATAGGTCGCCTGGAGCGACATGGAGGCCAGGACGTAGCCGCCGAGCGGTACGTCGGCCGCGGCGCGCGCCAGGCGCAGCGCCTGGATGTAGTACCGCTGCGCGGCCTCCTGCTGGCCGGTGTCGAAGGCCATCCAGCCGGCGAGTCTGGTCAGTTCGGCCGCGGCTCCGAAGAGCGCCCGGCCCACCTCGTCGCTGTACGAACCCAGCAGCAGGGGTGCGGCGTCGACCCGTAAGCACTCCGGGACCATGGACGAACGCCAGTCCCCGCCGCCGTACTTCGAGTCCCAGCGCCGTGCGTCCTGGGCGGCTTCGCGCAGCTTGGACACATCGCTGTGGCCGACCCGCAGCGGCGAGACACCGTGCGCGGAATCCGGACCCGGCTGGGCCGGAATCGACACGCTGTGCCCGTGCACCGGCGGCGAACCGTGCCCGTGCGCCGGCGGCGCCCCCGCCTGACCCGGTACGAGCGGTGTACGGGACAGGAGGTGCTGCCCGGACACGCCGGGCGGCGCCGGGGCCCCCGGTGCACCCTGCGCCCCCACTGCGCCCCGTGCGCCCTGTGTGCCGAGCACCGCCGCCTCCGCGGCGGCCGACGCGCGGGCGACCGACGGATCGGCGGGGGATATCAGCCAGCGGGACGCGGGAGTGGCGTACGCACTCACCGAGAACGAACCCGCGAGCGACTGCCAGATGCCGCCGCTGCCGGCCCGGCGCCCGGCCAGATCCAGCCGGTACAGCTCGGTCGCGGAGCGCACCGCCTCACCCACATCGCGCGGGAACGTCAGACCGACCTCCGGCGCGGGATCGGCGTCGGCGAGCCCGATCTCGTGCAGCGGGACCGGCCGGCCGAGCTTGGCCCCGATCGCCGCCGCGATGAGATGGGGCGCGGCGCCCTGCGGCACCATGCCCTTGGAGACCCATCTGGCCACCGAGGTCTTGTCGTACCGAAGTGTCAGTCCGCGCTGCGCCCCGAGGTCGTTGACCCGCCGGGCGAGCCCGGCGTTGCTGATTCCCGCGAGGGCGAGAACGGTTCCGAGCTTGTCGTTCGGTCCGCGTTGCTCCCTGGACATGCGCCACCCCTCGACACACAGACGGCAGCCGCGACACCGTTGAGGCGCGCGGCATTCGTACCGTGTTCTCCCCAGGGACGAACCCTCGCACTCCGACCGCACACGCATTTGGCCGAGCCCCGAGGAATATGCCGCTCTGCTGAGAACATCAGTAAACCCAGCGTAGTTCGCCGCATCCCTACCGTTAAGGGGCGGACGTCCGTATGGCGGGATTGTTGTCCGCCCGGAGCCTTCGGGTGGCGAAGCGCGTCGAGCGGCGGCCGGCGGCCGCCAACGACGGCGAACAGAGGCGAACAGCGGTGAGCTATCGAGGCCTCTGAGGTGTGAGTGGCCCGCGTGACGGACGTGGCGGGCGGCCGGGGGAGGAGACGTGAAGGCGGAGCGGAGGGAAAGCGGGGGGAAGGGGGAGACGGGGAGAGGGTGGACGGGGGTGGACCGGACGGCGGAGGGGCGGAAAGGGCGCGGACGGGGAGTGCCGGGGCGGCGCGGACGGGGAGTGCGGGGACGGCGCGGACGGAGCGCTCGGATCGGGCGCGAGCTTGCGGGCCGCGACCCTTGTCCACCCGCTGACCAGGCCGGATACGCGTTCCGGGTGGCGCGGAAAGCCATGGTTCGCAGCCCCGGGCCGACCCTTGTGAGAGCCCCGTTCCGGGTGTCCCGGCGTGCTCCTCGTGTGTGGCCGTGCGCCCGGCCGTGCGCTCTGGCCCGGTCCGTACGGGAGCGCTTCCATGGGTGCTGCGTGGGTCGGCCCGCTGCACTGGACACTGCGGGCTGGGGGAAACCGCCGCCTCATTCCCCGCAGGCGGTGGACCGGTCCGGGAGGCCAACCGCGTCTCCCGGACCGTACGTCGAGCCGTACGCCTGGCCGGGGTGGACGAGGACGCGTGCGTTCGTGTGGGAGTTCGTGTGAATGGTGGCCCGGGAGTTGGTGCGGGAGGGCCCGCCGCCCGGCCGAACCGTCCCAGGGTCTTGAGGCGGTCCGCGGCGGTCCGTGACCTTGTCCGACGCGGCGTCGATGCGGCGTGGAGCAAAAGGGCGGAAAAGCGGATGAAGGCAGTCGGGGACTTCTGGTGATCCGGTTCCAAGGCGCTCCGAGAATGGCCGAATGTCGCCGGTCGAATGAGGTTGGGCCGGCAGGTTCGCGGACATCCGGTCGGCGGTCCGGGCGAGAGCGCGCACCGTGGCCGGATCGGGGTCGTGGAGGCGGTACGCACGGGAGAGGCAACACACGGAATCCGTAACTCCGTTGCCGCCGGGAACGACGCGCGCGGGCGACGTACCCGCCGACGCGGCCGGTAGTCCCGCTCCGGCCTTTGCCAGGGGCGCATGCGCTCACGACGTGCGCCGTCCGTAGCCACTCCTGCACGCCGTTGTCGTGGCAGCATGTCCGCAACGGCGCCGCGCGTTACCGGAGTTCTCCCGATACCGCCCTGCTGCGCCGTTTTGTCCACAGCCTGTGGAGGCGGCGATGCGTTGGTTGGTGGGATGGAGCAGTATCGCCGCGAGCTTCGGCACGGCCGGAGCGGTCGGCGCGAGTGACGAGGGGCGCACGATGCACCCCGTGGGATCCCAACTCCTTTGGGGAGACCCGGATCCGCTCTGGGCGGTCGGGGACTGGCGGCCCGACGAGATCCGCACCGTCCGGGTCGACACGGCCGAGGGGGCGCCCACGGTCCGGCTCGCCGTACTCGGCTGCTGCGGCGCCACCGACGAACAGCTGCGCGTCGGGCTGCTCGCCGCACGCGGCGGAGCCCTGCGCCACCTCACCGCATGGACCGGCAGCTACACGGCGGTCGTTCAGATAGGCCGCCGGATCACCGTGGTGGGCGACCTCGCAGGCGCCCGCCCGGTCTTCTACACGCCCTGGGCCGGAGGGACGGCGTACGCCACCGCCGCGCTGCCGCTCGCCGACCTCATCGAGGCGCAGCTCGACATCGGCCACCTCGCCGCGCTGCTCGCCTGCCCCGAGACCCCGGAGGCGCTGCGCGACGGCACCCCGTACGCCGGGGTGAAGCGCATCCCGCCCGGACACGCGCTGATCCTCCGCGAGGGCTCGCGGGAGATCACCGGGTACGAGGCGGTGGCCTCCCTCGCGGTGGCCGCACCCGAGCTCGATCCGGTGAGCGCGGTCGACGGGGTGCGCGACGCCCTGGTCGAAGCCGTACGCGCCAGGCTGCTCGCGCCCCGCCACGCCCCGGAGACCGCGCCGCCCGACCCGGGCCCCGTCCCCGGCATGGGCCCCGCCGAACGCCGGGCCGCACGGGGAGCGCCCGTACCCGGCATCGGCTCCGACCTCTCCGGAGGCAGCGCGTCCGCCACCCTCGCCCTGCTCGCCGCCGGGCTCCCCGGACTGCCCGGCACCCTCCTGGGCCACGGCACGGGGGCGGGCGAACGGCTGCTCGCCGTCACGTTCAACGACCTGACCACCCGCGATCACGAGGACGAACTCGAACGCGCCCGCGTCATCGCCGCCAACCCGCGACTGCACCACGTCGTCGTCGCGGCCGGCGAGGAGGCGCTGCCGTACGCGGAACTGGCGAACGGCCCCCTGACCGACGAGCCGGCCCCGTCCCTCGTCGTCGTCGAGCGCCATCGCCGCCGGCTCGCCGCGGGCAGCGCCGACCACTTCGTGGGCGACGGCGCCAGACAGGTGCTCGACGCCCACCCCGCCCGCCTTGCCGACCTGCTGATCGACCGCCGCCGCCGCCATCTGCTGCGCCCGGTCGCCGCGCTCGCCAAGGCCGAAGGCCCCTCCGCGCACTCCCTGTTCGTCCCGCTGACCGTCTACCGGGCGGCCCGCCGCCTGGCCCGTACGTCGTACCGCACCGGCCTCGAAGCGGCGGCGGAGCGCCTTCCCGACGCCAACCGGCTCACCCCGGATCTCGACAGCCCCACCGATGCCTCGCTCGCCGCGCTGACCTGGTCGCGTCCGGGGCCCGCCGCCCGCTGGCTGACCGGGGAGGCGCTCGCTGAAGTATCGGTTCGTCTTCAGGAGGCGGCGATCCGCCCCACCTCCGTCCAACGCCCCGGTGAGGCCCGCGCCAGGGCCGCGCTCGCCCGGAACGCCGCCGACCACCGGATCCTGGAGCAGGCCGCGGAGGTCCGCAGCCAGCGCCTGCACGCGCCCTTCCTCGACAACCAGGTGGTACGCGCCGCCCGCGCGCTCCCCGAGTCCCTCCGGGTCCAGCCGGGCGCCCGCGCGGCGGTCCTGCGCCGGGTCCTGGCGGGCACCGGCATCCACGAGCTGCCGCCCGGCTGGGGCGCGCCCTCCCAGGCCACCTCGACCGAGGTCACCCGTACCGGCCTGCGCGCCTCGCTGCCCGAGCTCATCGCCCTCTTCGACGCCCCGCTGCTCGCCGACGCGGGCCTGGTCGAGGCCCGCGTCGTACGCAAGGCCCTGCGGGCGGCCGCGGAGGGTGAACCCCTCCCGCTGGACGGCCTCGCGGACCTCGCCTCCACCGAACTGTGGCTGCGCCGCCTCGTCTCGCGCCGCGGCACCTGCTGGACGGGCACGGCGGCACCGCGCCAGCGAGCCGTCGCCGGCGGGGTGGTCCCGGCACGACGGACGCTCCAGCCGTAAGAGCTGTCGCGCAGGCGCAGGGTGAGGAGTGGGGAGCGGGAAGCAGGGAGCGGGCTGAAGCGCGTTGCGCCGCCCGCGTCCGGTTGTCGTACCGGCGGGACACAATGGCGGGGTGCGGTATCTGATCCTGGGCGTCACGGAGGCGCGAGACGAGAAGGGCGCGGCGCTGCCCCTCGGCGGCCTGCGCCTGCGCGCCCTTCTCGCGTCCCTGGCCCTGCGGCCCGGCCGGTCCGTCCCGATCACCGAGCTGGTCGACGACGTGTGGGCGGACGATCCCCCGGCGGACGCCCCCGCCGCGCTCCAGGCCCTGGTGGGCCGCCTGCGCCGGGCGCTGGGGCGGGTGGCGCTCGCCAGCACCCCGGGCGGCTACCGGCTGGAGGCCACCCCGGCGGACGTGGACCTGCACGTGTTCGAGCGGCTCGCCCGGCAGGGCGCGGCCGAGCTGGAGGCGGACGCGCCGCAGGACGCCGCCCGCACGCTCCGTACGGCACTCGCCCTGTGGCGCGGACCCGCCCTGGCCGACCTGCCCGACCGCGACCACGCGCTGCGTCCGCAGGCCCACCGGCTGGCCGCACTGGAGCACCGCATCGAGGCCGACCTGCGATGCGCGGCGCCGGACGGACCCACGGGTCCGGCGGCCGTCCCCCGAACGGCCTCACCGACACCCCTTCCCGCCGCTCTCGTGCCCGAGCTGGTGGAGCTGACCGCGGCGCACCCGTACGACGAGCGCTTCCGCGCCCAGCTCATCCGCGCCCTGCGCGCCGCCGGACGGCAGGCCGACGCGCTCGCGGCGTACGAGGACGCGCGCCGCGCCCTCGCCGAGGGGCTCGGCGCCGATCCAGGGCCCGAGCTGGCCGCCCTCCACCGCGCACTGCTCAACCCCGCACCACCCGAACCAACCGCACCATCCGCATCCGGGACCGAGACGGCGGAATGCCGGGGCAACCTCCGCCCCCGGCTCACCTCCTTCGTCGGGCGCGAGCCCGAACTCCGTGCCATCCGGGACGACCTGACCCGCTCCCGGCTGGTCACCCTCACCGGTCCGGGAGGCTCGGGGAAGACCCGGCTGGCCGAGGAGTCCGCGGCGCACAGGGGCCGTGCCACCGCCGGTGACGTCTGGCTCGCGGAACTCGCCCCGGTGGAGGACCCCGAGGCCGTCCCCGGAGCCGTACTCTCCGCGCTCGGGCTGCGCGAGACGGCCCTGCTGCGGGACAGCGCCCACGAAGGAACGTATCCGCGCACCGATCCGGTCGACCTGCTCGCGGACCACCTGGCGCACTGGTCCAGGTCCCGCCCCTTCCTCCTCATCCTCGACAACTGCGAGCACGTCATCGGCGCGGCGGCCACGCTCGCCGAGACCCTGCTGACCCGCTGCCCCCGGCTGCGTATCCTCGCCACCAGCCGCGAACCGCTCGGCGTGCCCGGCGAATCCGTACGCCCGGTGGATCCGCTCCCGGCCGATCTCGCCCACCGTCTCTTCACCGAGCGGGCCCGTGCCGTGCGGCCCGGGTTCGACCCCGCGCGGGAGACCGCACACGACGCGGCCGCCGTCGCCGAGATCTGCCGCCGGCTGGACGGGCTGCCGCTCGCCATCGAGCTGGCCGCCGCCCGGCTGCGGATGCTGAGCCCGCGCCAGATCGCCGACCGGCTGGACGACCGTTTCCGCCTGCTGACCAGCGGCAGCCGGACCGTACTGCCGCGCCAGCAGACCCTGCGCGCGGTCGTCGACTGGTCCTGGGACCTGCTGGACGAGGACGAACGCACCGCCCTGCGCCAGGTCTCGGTCTTCGCGGGCGGCTGGGACCTGCCCGCAGCCGAGGCGGTGATCACGACGCCCGGCAGGCCTGCCGGGCACAACGCCGCCGGTACGGCCGGCACCGCCCGTACCGCGCACCTCGCCGCCGACACCGCGAACCTCATCGGGGCGCTCATCGACAAGTCCCTCGTCGTCGCCACCCCGGCCCCCGACGGCGGCATGCGCTACCGCCTGCTGGAGACCATCCACGAGTACGCCATCGAGCGCTGCGCCGAGACCCCGGACGTACGGGCCGAGGCAGGGCGGGCACACACCGCGTACGTCCTCTCGCTCGTCGAGGAGGCGGAGCCGAAGCTGCGCTCCGCGGAGCAGCTCCCCTGGATCCAGCGCCTGGAGACGGACCTCGACAACATCAGGGCCGCGCTCCACCGCACCACCGCCCCTCACACCGGCCGGTCCGGTCCGTCGACCGCTTCCGCCGAATCGGACGCGGCGCGTCTGGTGCTGGGCATGGGCTGGTTCTGGTGGCTGCGCAACTACCGCGCCGAGGGCCTCAACTGGACTGCTCGGGCACTGTCGTTCGGCCCGGAGCCCGCAGACGCCACCGACCCCCGTTACTGGCCCTGGATGAATCTGCGCATGCTGCGGTTCTTCCTGGAGGCGGAGAGCGGCCCGTCGGAAGCGGACCGCGACGGTCAGCCGGACGAGGCGTTGGTGCGACGGCTGGCCGACGCGTTCATGTCGTCCGGGCCCCAGGCGGCCCAATTCCCCGGGCTGCTCTGGCCGATGACCTCGTTCATCACGCTGGGCACGAAGGACATGGGGGACGTGCACCGGAAGATCGACGCCGTCGTCGACAACGCCCGCGTCCACGGGAACGACTGGGGGTACGGCGTCTCGCTGATGTTCCGTACGCACATGGTCGTCGACATGCCGGGCGGCATGCCCGGGGTCGACGACGACCTGGTGGAACTGCGTGATCTGAGCCGCCGCGTCGGGGACCGCTGGATGCGCGCACAGGTCGAGAGCGCCGCGGCGGAGGCGGCCATGATGCGGGGCCGGTACGAGGAGGCGCGTCCGGCGTACGAGGAGGCGCTGCTGCTCGCCCGTGAGGTCGGCGCCCACGCCGAGGCCCCGTTCCTGCTGGCCCGGCTGGCCGAACTCGCCTACCGCACCGGCGACGTGGCCGCCGCCGAGCGGGGCCTGGGCCGCTCGGAGGACGAGGCGGAGCGCTACCAGACGCACGACGCGATCTCGTACGTCCAATACCTGCGCGCCACCATCGCCCTGGACCGGGGCGACATCGCCGTCGCCCGGCGCAGGCTCACAGAGGCGCGGGGGACGGACGACGAGAACAGCCCGCCCACGCAGATGCCCGCGCTGCTGGACGGACTCTCCGCCCGCATCGCCGCGTACGAGCCGGAGCCCCACGGCGGCCCGGCCGTCGCTCTGCGCGGGCTGGCGGCGGCCCTGGTCGCGGCGCGGGACGGCCAGTACGCCGAGGCCATCACCGGATACCTGGCGGACGCCCTCGCGACCGTGCTGCCGAAGCTGGGCCACCACGCGGCCGCCGTACGCGTCCTGGCCGCCGCCGACAGCTGGCGGCTCTGCGGTCCCAGGACCGCGGTGGAGCAGGCGGCGGTCGACGAGGCCGGGCAGCTGGCCCGCGAGGCGCTGGGGGAGCGGAGTTACGAGCAGGAGCGCGCGGCGGGCCGCGGACTGACCATCGACGACGTCGTCGGCCTGCTCGCGGAGATCACCGGCCCGGAGATCACTGCCCCTGGGGTCGGCGGCCCGGCGGTCAGCGGCAACTGATCCTGGATTCGGCCCAGTTCGCGAGGGCCACCCCGCCGAACGGGGTGGTCGGCTCCACGACGAGCCGGATCCGGTCCTGGCCCTCGATGCCGACGGCGACCGGTACGGCCGGATCGTCGCCGTTCATCACCGGTGACTGCCACAGCCGCGCCCCGTCACCGTTGAACACGGAGAAGCGCACGGATCCCAGCCCCATGGTCAGATCGTCGACGCCGACCTTCGCCTCGTAACGGGTGCACTGGCGGTTCAGCTGGATGACGACCGACGAACGGCTGTGGACGGTCACTCCGTGGGCGTACCGCGTGCCGCCGATCGACATCCCGGAACGCTGCCAGACCCAGCTGCTCTCCCCGAGCACCACCTCGGGGCCGGAGTGGTCCCCGAGGAGGCTGTAGCTCAACTCGTTGACCTGGTAGACCTCCGGCGCAGGTGCGGGCGGCGGCGGGGGAGGCGGGGTCGGCGTCGGCGTGGGTGTGGGCGTGGGCGTGGGAGTGGGAGTCGGCTTCGGTGCGGGCGGCGGCGGTGCTGGCGCCCGCGGCGTGGGCTTCGGTGGCGGTGTGGGGGTGGGCGTGGGCGTCGGGGTGGGCTCCGGCTCCGGCGGTACGGGAGCGGGCGGCGCCGGCTTCGGGGGCGGGGTGGGCTTCGGCTTCGGCGGTGCGGGCGACGGCACCGCGGGCGCCACGGCCGGCGGCCTGGCCACCGGCTTCGCCTCCGGCCGCGGCTGGTCGTCGCCGACCAGCGCCCACACCAGCCCGGCCGCGGCCGCGACGGCGACCGCCGCCGCGATACCGGCCTTCGCCGGAGCGCCGAGCCCCTCGGAGGCCGCGGCGCCACCGGCAGAGCCCGCGGACGAACCCCCGCCGGTCGCCGCGGCCGCGGCGCCCGCGCCCGCCGCACCGGCCGCTCCGCCCGCCACGATCCCGGCGGCCTTGAGCGCGTATCCCGCCGCGAACCAGCCGATGACCGCGACCGGGAGCAGCGCGGGAATCCCGGCATTCACATGGGCCAGTTCGCCCGCCGCGAGCCGGCATTTCGCGCACTCGTCCAGGTGTCCGCGCAGCCCGCGCTCTGCACGCATCCGCAGCCCGCCACGGGCGTAGGCGCCCAGCCGGTCCGCGTAGCGGGCGCAGTCGCCGCCGGAGGTGAGCGCCTGGCTCACGTGGGCCTGCAGATACGCCTGCTTGAGCCCTTCGCGGGCCCGGCTGGCCAGCACAGAGGTGGCGTTGGGGGTGAGCCCGAAGAGCGGGGCGATGTCGCTGGGCGACTCCTCCTCGACGGTGGTGTGCCACAACACCGCCTGCCAGCGCTCCGGGAGGCTGCGGAAGGCCTGCATCGCCATCGACTGCTCGGCCTCGTGCATCGCCAGCACATCGGCGCCGAGATCGAGGGTGTCCGCGTCCGAGACCTCGAAGGAGCGCGAGGCCTGCGCGGCGAACGCCGCGAAGTCGTCGACCAGTTGCTCCCGCCTGGCGGTCTTCGTCCATGCGGCGCCGACGTGCCGGACCGCTGTCATCAGGTAGGCGCGCACCGCCTCCTGCGGACCCTTGCCGCCCCGTACGGCCTGCAGCGTCCGGGCGAAGACCTCGGCCGTCAGGTCGTCGGCGGTGTGCGCGTCCCGGCAGCAGGTGCGCGCGTACCGGCGCACCGCTTCCGAGTGCCGGCGGAACAGCTCGTCGTACGCGAGGTCGTCGCCGTCCCGCATCCGCTGGATCAACTCGGCGTCGGCGAGGGCCGTTCCGGAGGCATCGGCAGCGTTCCGGCCGCCGCCCACCCGTTGCATGGGGACCGCTTCCGCGCCCGCCGGTGCCGGGTTCCCGACCGGTGCGGGGGGCCACGGTCCGGGCAGGACCGTGCCGCCGTCCTCGTCGCCCGAGCCCTGGCGCCCGGGTCCGGCCTGGCTCGGCACCTGCTCGGAGGGCAGGCCGTCCGTGCCGGAGCCGCCGCCCGTGGTGGAGACACCGTCGAACGACTCTTCTTGCTGCCCGTCACCGCTCATCACGGTCGCCCCCGTTATGCGCTTTCGGACCCGAATACCGGGCAAGCGTGCCACAGAGGGCGGCAGCGGCGACCCCTCAGCCCCGCCAACCACTCATCCGGGGCGTTCTCCCGAATATGAGCACTAGCGGACACTCGTTCGGGGAAGGGGTAACAGGTTGTGCTGATGGGGCAGTTGAGCGCCATGAGTACCGTCGAGCCGAAAGCGCCCCCGGAGTCCCCGGAGTCCCCGGAGTCCGCTGAGCCCACGCCGGGCCGGGGGCGGTCCGCCGGCCCGGCCGACAGCCCCCGCGCCCCCGCTCACGCAGGCCGTGAGCGCAGCCCCTCCAGCAGGATGTCCAGCAGCCGGGCCGAGGCCGCCGCCTGCTGAGCCGCGTCCGGCAGCGAGGGGGCCGCCGTCGCGATGACCAGCAGCACATCGGCCACCGTCACATCGCGGCGCAGCTCACCCGACGTCCGCGCCCGGTCGACCAGCCGGCCCACGACCTCCAGCAGCTCGACCGATCCGCTGCCGACGCCGTCGATCTCCGAATCCGCCGCCTGCGGCTCCTGCCGGGGCTCCGCGACCCGCAGGCCACCGCCCTGGCCGGTCTCCTGCCGCTGCTGCGGCACCCGGGGCTCGTCCCGGGCGGTCCCGGGATCGCCGACCACCGTCGAGTCGTCGGCGTCCACCCCGACCCGCAGTATCTGCGGAGGCAGCAGCCGCCCCGCGCCGGAGGCGACCGAGGTCCGCAGGAAGCGCGACAGCGCCGACCACGGCTCCTCCTCCTGACCCAGCGCGGACCGGGCCTGGTCGGTCAGCCGGGAGGTCTCCTCCTCGGCTATCCGCCGGACCAGCACGTCCTTGCTGGGGAAGCGCCGGTACACCGTGCCGACACCGACCCGGGCGCGACGCGCCACGTCCTCCATCGGAGCGCCGTACCCGAGCTCACCGAACACCTCGCGGGCAGCCCGCAGCACGTGTTCCAGATTGCGCTGCGCGTCCACCCGCAGCGGCGCCGAGCGGCCGTGCGCTCCCGCCCCGACGGTGCCCGAGCCGAGTGCGGCACTCAGCGTGCTCACTGCTCCCGGTGAAACGGGGGTCCCTGATGACCCGATGCCGCTCACCGTTCCGACTGCACCGACCGCTCCGACTGCGCCGATTCGCCCGTTTCCTTCGGGCGCGACAGCAGCAGTTGGCCAATGAGATTCCTGAATATGCATAACTGTTCCCCCGGTTATGACGTCTCCCCCCGGAGACTCCCGCCGTGTCTGCCGGGTTGAGCGATGATCTCACCCGTCACCCCGACGACACACGAACATAGTTGAGCCAGGGGCAATTCAGAAGGGGGCAGTTCCGCCCGGAGCGCCCCCCGATCGGAACAAGGACCGGTTGATCACCGATTCGCCCTCTGCCCGTACCTCCCACCGCAACCCCTGACCTGCGGGGCGTCCGTATTGCCGGGACGATCAACCGGAGCGGCCCGTTCGGAAGCTCCGGTCACACAATTTGCCGGGGCTGTGGACAAACTCCGGAGCGCGTTGCGTCATGGGGTGGTGATGGCTTCAGATTCCGGGGGAACACCCCCCGGCCCCCCGCCCGGCGTGCGCATTCTCGTCGTCGGCGGCGGCTACGTCGGGATGTACACCGCGCTGCGTCTCCAGCGGAAGCTCAAACAGCGGCTGAGAAGCGGCGAGGCGGAGATTGTTGTCGTCACCCCTGACCCCTATATGACGTATCAGCCGTTCCTCCCGGAAGCCGCCGCCGGTTCGATCTCACCGCGCCATGTGGTCGTCCCGCTGCGCCGGGTCCTGCCCGGCTGCACGATCCTCATCGGTGAGGCGCAGCGGATCGATCCGGTCAAACGCATCGCGACCGTCACCACGCTGGCCACGGGCGAGGACGGCACCGGAGCCGTCGAGATCCCGTACGACGAGATCGTCATCGCGCCCGGCTCCGTCTCGCGCACCCTCCCGGTCCCCGGTCTCGCCGACCACGGCTTCGGCTTCAAGACCGTCGAGGAGGCCATCGGGCTGCGCAACCACGTGATCGAGCAGATGGACATCGCCTCCGCCACCCGCGACCCCGCCATCCGCGACGCCGCCCTCACCTTCGTCTTCGTCGGCGGCGGCTACGCGGGGGTGGAGGCGCTGGCCGAGCTGGAGGACATGGCCCGCTACACCGCGCGGTACTACCACAACATCAAGGCCGAGGACCTGAAGTGGATCCTCGTGGAGGCCACCGGCCGCATCCTGCCCGAGGTCGGTGAATCGATGGGCACGTACGCGGTCCGGGAGCTGCGCGGCCGCAATATCGACGTACGGCTCGAAACCCGGCTGGAGTCCTGCGAGGACCGGGTGGCCGTGCTCAGCGACGGCTCCCGCTTCCCGACCCGCACCCTCGTCTGGACGGCCGGCGTGAAGCCCGCGCCGCTGCTCGCCGCCACCGGCCTCCCGCTCAACGAACGCGGCAGGCTCGTCTGTACGGCGAAGCTCACCGTCGAGGGCGCCGAGCACACCTGGGCCGCCGGTGACGCCGCCGCCGTCCCCGACCTGACCTCCGACGAGCCCGGACGGGAGACCGCGCCCAACGCCCAGCACGCGGTCCGCCAGGCCAAGGTCCTCGCGGAGAACATCGTCGCGTCCATGAACGGCGAACCGCTCACGGAGTACCGGCACAGCTATGCGGGCTCCGTCGCCTCGCTCGGCCTGCACAAGGGTGTCGCGCATGTCTACGGACGCAGGCTCAAGGGCTACCCTGCGTGGCTGATGCACCGCGTGTACCACCTGAGCCGGGTACCCACGTTCAACCGCAAGGCCCGCGTCCTCGCCGAATGGACCCTCGCGGGCCTGTTCAAGCGCGAGATCGTCTCCCTCGGCTCGCTGGAACACCCTCGCGCCGAGTTCGAACTCGCCGCGGGAAGGCGTCCCGGCGGCGACGGCGACGACTGTCAGTAGGGTCCGACAGACTGGACGTGTGACCATAGGTTGGCTCACATCTGCACAGAGTGACCCGGCAGGCGGCAACCGAAAGTAACCGGCAGGCGGCGACCGACAGTAACCAGCAGCGGCGGGTTCCGGCTGCGCCCTCCCGGCGTTCCGGCCCCGGACCGGCGGGGAGAAACAGCCCGGCAGAAGCACAGTCTGCGGCGGAAGCAGCCGGGCAGGAGAACAGGCAGAGGACCGGCAGAGGAAGCAGCCCGGCAGAGGAAGCAGCCCGCCCGAGCGGACCAGACCGACACCACGAGGCCAGAAATTCCGTGAACTTCACGCGCTGGAGCGCCCGCCTACCCGGTACGCAGCGTCGAGCCGCCCGGGACGACCACAGTGCCGTACCGGCGGCCCGCGCCGAGTACGCACAGGACGAAACCGGATCCGGCCCGCCGCAGGACGGACCGGACGCCCCGACGACCCGGCCCCCGGCGCCCGCCCTGGAGGATCTCTCCGCCCGCGACATCCTCGGCCAGCTGCCGGCCCTCGTCGCCCTGCTGCACGGACCCGAGCACCGCGTCGCGTACGTCAACGACGCCTACGCCGCGGCCTTCGGCCCCCGCCCCTCCGGCGTCCCGGCCGCCGAGGCGATGCCCGAGCTGACCGAGCTGAGCCTGCTCCCCCTCATGGACCAGGTCCTGCGCAGCGGCACACCCCGCACGGTCAAGTCCCGCAAGGTGGCCGGCGGCAGCTCGTACACCGTCACCTGCACCCCGGTCCGGCACGACAAGGACCAGGGGCAGGAGGGCGGCGTGCTCGTGTACGCCGCCGATGTCACCGACCACGCGGAAGCGGCGGAGCGGCTGCGCACCAGCGAGCGGCGCCACCGCGAAACGGCCGTGACCCTCCAGCGCTCGCTGCTCCCGCAGGAGCTGGAGCAGCCCGACGACCTGCGGATCGCCGCCACCTACCAGCCCGGCGGCACGGACGCCGCGGTCGGCGGCGACTGGTACGACGTCATCACCCTCGGCGCGGGCCGCACCGCCCTGGTCATCGGGGACGTGATGGGGCGCGGGGTGCGTGCCGCCGCCGTGATGGGCCAGCTGCGCACCGCGGTCCGGGCCTACGCCCGCCTCGACCTCCCGCCGCACGAGGTGCTCCAGCTGCTCGACGGGCTGGCCGCCGAGATCGACGCCAGCCAGATCGCCACCTGCGCCTACGCGGTCCACGACCCCAACGAGGGCCTGCTCGTCTACGCCTCCGCCGGCCACCTGCCGATCCTGGTGCGCGACGAGGACGGCACGGTGCACCGCGCCGAGGGCCCGACCGGTCCCCCGCTCGGCACCGGTGGCTGGACCCACACCTCCGGCACGATCGCGCTGCCGCCCGGCTCCACCGCCGTCCTCTACACGGACGGCCTGGTCGAGCGCCGGAGCGAGGACATCGACGAGGGCGTGGCCGCCCTCGAGCGGGCGCTCTCCGGTGCGAAGGGCGCGCCGCAGGTGGTGTGCGACCGCCTGATGCGCTCCCTCAACATCACCGCGGAACACGACGACGACGTCGCGGTCCTGGTGGTCCAGCACCCCGCCCGCACCGGACCGGTAGCGGAGCTGTTCCACAACGCCTCGCTCGATCTGCTCGGCGGCATCGAGGCGGCCCCGCGCGCCCGCGCCTTCGCGACGGGCGTCCTGACGTCGTGGCGGTTCCCGGTGGAGCTGTGCGACCTGGGTGTCCTCGCCGCCGGTGAGCTGGTCGCCAACTCCCTCCAGCACGGCACACCGCCGATGCGCCTGGGCCTGCGGCGCACCGACCGCCGCCTGATCATCGAGGTCACGGACGGCGACGACCACCTGCCGCGCCGCCGCCGCGCCGAACCGGCGGACGAGGCGGGCCGGGGCATCTCCATCGTCGCGACGATCGCCACGTCCTGGGGCAGCCGCCGCACGCCGGGCGGCGGCAAAGCGGTCTGGTGCGAATTCGCCCTGCCCCGGTAGGCCGGTAGGAGCGTGCAGCGGTCCCGGCCTCAGTGCACCGCGGTGACCGGGACCGGCGCCTCGGCCGCCGCACTCTCCGGCACCGACACCGCCACCACCCGCGACGGCACCGCCGCGAGCGAGGGCTGGTCCTGTACGGGGGTGAGCCGCCGGCCGAGCCGCAGCGCGAGCACCGTGATCCCGAGCGAGAACAGTACGAACGTCACGATGTACGGCCCGTGCAGCGAGGCCCCCATGGGCCCGCCGACGGCGGGACCGACCGCCAGCGCGAGCTGCTTGCACAGGGCGAACGCCGAGTTGTACTGCCCGACCATCGACTCCGGCGCCAGATCGGCGACCAGCGGCGCGACGGTCGGCGAGAGCATCGACTCACCGAGCCCGAACAGCGCGTACGTGGAGATCATCGCGGCCGTCGCCATGGTCTGGCTGCCGTGCCCGAGCCCGGCGTACCCCGCCACGATCCAGGCGAAGGCCCAGATCAGCCCGACCGCCGCGATCACCCGGCTGCGACGGCGGCGTTCCACCAGCCGCAGCACCACGAACTGGGCGACGACGATGACCGCGGTGTTGGCGGCCAGCGCGATCCCGAGCGTGGAGGGCTCGATCCCGGCGGCCTCCGTGCCGTACGCCGCGAGCCCGGACTCGAACTGTCCGTAGCAGGCGAAGAACACCACGAACCCCAGCACACACAGCTGCACCATGGCCCGGTGCGAGAGCAGCGCCCGCATCCCGCCGCCCCCCGCGCCACCACCGGCACCGGACACCCCCGCCGCGACGGCGGACGTACGAGGCATCCGCACGGTCGCCGTGATGGCGCCGAGCACGAGGAACATCACCGCTTCGATCAGGAACAGCAGGGTGAAGGACGCCGGCCGCTCGGTGTCGACGATCTGCCCCCCGACCAGTCCTCCGATGCCGAGGCCCAGGTTCTGCAGGAAGAACTGCATGGCGAAGGCCCGGGTGCGGGTGCCGCTGTCCGAGCACTGCACGAGCATCGTGGCGAGGGCCGGCTGCATGACGGCCGTCCCCGCGCCGAGCACCGCGGCCGACAGGACGGCAGCGGTCACCTGCGAGGAGAAGCCGAGCGCGACCGCGCCCAGGGAAGCGACGACCGAGGCGACGAGCAGGACGGGCAGCGGCCCGCGACGGTCGATGACCCGCCCGGTGAACGGCAGTACGGCGAGCGCTGCCATGGCGAAGACCGCCAGCACGACGCCCGCCGTACCGGCGCCCAGATCCCGTACCTGCGCCACATAGACGTACAGATACGGAACGGTGAACCCGAGCCCGAACGCGCTCAGCGCGCTCCCCAGCTGGATCCGCCGCAGCGCTGCACCCATTTCCCTGGTCACACTCACCTACCTCAAGGTCTCGAAGCCATGTGATCGAGCGAACCGAACGACTCGAACCCGAAGACTTTAGCACTAAAGTTAGAAGCTCAACAATACAGATTGAAGGACTTCGACGGCTATGGGCGGCGTGCCATACTGCCCGCCATGTCTGACACCACCGAGCCCGGTATCCAGGAGCCGAGCCTCGACGAGCAGATCGCCGCCTACCAGCGCGAGTACCGAGACCTGGACCCACAGGTCGAGCAGGTCGTCTCCGCGCTCGGCCGGCTGAACCGCCGGATGAACGTGGCGTACGGACGCCAGGTCGCCGCCCTCGGCATCAGCAACGCCGAGTGGGAGGTCCTCAAGACCCTCGTACTGGCCGGCACCCCGTACCGGCTGGGTCCGGGGGAGCTGGCGAAGCGGCTCGGACTCACCCCTGCCGCGATGACGCACCGCATCGACCGGATGGCGGGCGAGGGCCTCGTCACCCGCGACCGCGACGAGAACAACCGGGTCCGCGTCATCGTCGAGCTGACGGACGAGGGGCGGGCGAAGTGGTTGGAGGCGATGCGGATGGCCACGGACTTCGAGGAGGAGCTGCTCCAGGACCTCTCGGGCGACGAGCGCGGGGTCCTCGGCGAGATGCTGATCCGGCTGCTGCGCCGGGTGGAGCATGCCCAGCCGGACGCCGGCGGCCGCCTCACCGACCTGGACTGATCCGCCCCTGCGCGGGCGGGGCCGGGGAGGGTTGACACGCCCCACCGCGATCCGTAAGGTTCTTCGAGTTGTCACGGAGCCGGAACGGTTCTGTGGCGACCGATCCCGCCGCGAATGCGGCAACCAAAACTCAGCACGATCTCCCACTCGGGAGAATTTCGGTATGCCGAAATTGATTTCGAAGGCTCGATTATGAGCCGCCGGGAAGATCCGCTAGAGTTTGAGACGTCGGAACGGCCCAACAGCCGGGAAGACAAACCCCACTGACTGGGAATCGGGCCCGAAAGGATCTGATAGAGTCGGACTCGCCGGAAAGGGAAACGCGAAAGCGAAGAACTGGAAAGCGAAAATGCGAGGCCCGCTTCGACCGGGAATCGGACACGAAAGAGTCTGATAGAGTCGGAAACGCAAGACCGAAGGGAAGCGCCCGGAGGAAAGCCCGAGAGGGTGAGTACAAAGGAAGCGTCCGTTCCTTGAGAACTCAACAGCGTGCCAAAAGTCAACGCCAGATACGTTGATACCCCGACCTGCTTCGGCAGGTTCGAGGTTCCTTTGAAAGTCCTGGCAGACCCACTTGTGGGTTCTACCAGGCAATGCACATAGCGAGGACACAGTGAACAGTCGGTCTTATTCCGACTCGACTGTTCCGCTCTCGTGTTGTGATCCCGATTACGGGAAAACATTCACGGAGAGTTTGATCCTGGCTCAGGACGAACGCTGGCGGCGTGCTTAACACATGCAAGTCGAACGATGAAGCCCTTCGGGGTGGATTAGTGGCGAACGGGTGAGTAACACGTGGGCAATCTGCCCTTCACTCTGGGACAAGCCCTGGAAACGGGGTCTAATACCGGATAACACTTTCCCTCTCATGGGGGAAGGTTAAAAGCTCCGGCGGTGAAGGATGAGCCCGCGGCCTATCAGCTAGTTGGTGGGGTAATGGCCTACCAAGGCGACGACGGGTAGCCGGCCTGAGAGGGCGACCGGCCACACTGGGACTGAGACACGGCCCAGACTCCTACGGGAGGCAGCAGTGGGGAATATTGCACAATGGGCGAAAGCCTGATGCAGCGACGCCGCGTGAGGGATGACGGCCTTCGGGTTGTAAACCTCTTTCAGCAGGGAAGAAGCGAAAGTGACGGTACCTGCAGAAGAAGCGCCGGCTAACTACGTGCCAGCAGCCGCGGTAATACGTAGGGCGCAAGCGTTGTCCGGAATTATTGGGCGTAAAGAGCTCGTAGGCGGCTTGTTGCGTCGGTTGTGAAAGCCCGGGGCTTAACCCCGGGTCTGCAGTCGATACGGGCAGGCTAGAGTGTGGTAGGGGAGATCGGAATTCCTGGTGTAGCGGTGAAATGCGCAGATATCAGGAGGAACACCGGTGGCGAAGGCGGATCTCTGGGCCATTACTGACGCTGAGGAGCGAAAGCGTGGGGAGCGAACAGGATTAGATACCCTGGTAGTCCACGCCGTAAACGTTGGGAACTAGGTGTTGGCGACATTCCACGTCGTCGGTGCCGCAGCTAACGCATTAAGTTCCCCGCCTGGGGAGTACGGCCGCAAGGCTAAAACTCAAAGGAATTGACGGGGGCCCGCACAAGCAGCGGAGCATGTGGCTTAATTCGACGCAACGCGAAGAACCTTACCAAGGCTTGACATACACCGGAAAGCATCAGAGATGGTGCCCCCCTTGTGGTCGGTGTACAGGTGGTGCATGGCTGTCGTCAGCTCGTGTCGTGAGATGTTGGGTTAAGTCCCGCAACGAGCGCAACCCTTGTTCTGTGTTGCCAGCATGCCCTTCGGGGTGATGGGGACTCACAGGAGACTGCCGGGGTCAACTCGGAGGAAGGTGGGGACGACGTCAAGTCATCATGCCCCTTATGTCTTGGGCTGCACACGTGCTACAATGGCCGGTACAATGAGCTGCGATGCCGCGAGGCGGAGCGAATCTCAAAAAGCCGGTCTCAGTTCGGATTGGGGTCTGCAACTCGACCCCATGAAGTCGGAGTTGCTAGTAATCGCAGATCAGCATTGCTGCGGTGAATACGTTCCCGGGCCTTGTACACACCGCCCGTCACGTCACGAAAGTCGGTAACACCCGAAGCCGGTGGCCCAACCCCTTGTGGGAGGGAGCTGTCGAAGGTGGGACTGGCGATTGGGACGAAGTCGTAACAAGGTAGCCGTACCGGAAGGTGCGGCTGGATCACCTCCTTTCTAAGGAGCACTTCTTACCAGGGTCTACGGGCTTTGGTCAGAGGCCAGTACACCGGCGAATGTTCGGTGCTGGTTGCTCATGGGTGGAACGTTGACTATTCGGCACGACAGGTTGTTTTTCACTAGTACTGCTTCGGCGTGGAATGTGGGAAGTGATCGGTCGGGTCGGGCACGCTGTTGGGTATCTGAAGGTACGGCCGTCATGGTCGTCCTTCGGTTGCCGGCCCCAGTGAACTCATCCGGTAAGGGTGGGGTGATGGGTGGCTGGTCGTTGTTTGAGAACTGCACAGTGGACGCGAGCATCTGTGGCCAAGTTTTTAAGGGCGCACGGTGGATGCCTTGGCACCAGGAACCGATGAAGGACGTGGGAGGCCACGATAGGCCCCGGGGAGCTGTCAACCAAGCTTTGATCCGGGGGTGTCCGAATGGGGAAACCCGGCAGTCGTCATGGGCTGTCACCCGCTGCTGAACACATAGGCAGTGTGGAGGGAACGAGGGGAAGTGAAACATCTCAGTACCCTCAGGAAGAGAAAACAACCGTGATTCCGGGAGTAGTGGCGAGCGAAACTGGATCAGGCCAAACCGTATGCGTGTGATACCCGGCAGGGGTTGCGCATGCGGGGTTGTGGGATCTCTTTTTCACAGTCTGCCGGCTGTGAGACGAGTCAGAAACCGTTGATGTAGGCGAAGGACATGCGAAAGGTCCGGCGTAGAGGGTAAGACCCCCGTAGCTGAAACATCAACGGCTCGTTTAAGAGACACCCAAGTAGCACGGGGCCCGAGAAATCCCGTGTGAATCTGGCGGGACCACCCGTTAAGCCTAAATATTCCCTGGTGACCGATAGCGGATAGTACCGTGAGGGAATGGTGAAAAGTACCGCGGGAGCGGAGTGAAATAGTACCTGAAACCGTGTGCCTACAAGCCGTGGGAGCGTCGCTGTATGTGCTTGCACATGCAGTCGTGACTGCGTGCCTTTTGAAGAATGAGCCTGCGAGTTTGCGGTGTGTTGCGAGGTTAACCCGTGTGGGGAAGCCGTAGCGAAAGCGAGTCCGAATAGGGCGATTTAGTAGCGCGCTCAAGACCCGAAGCGGAGTGATCTAGCCATGGGCAGGTTGAAGCGGAGGTAAGACTTCGTGGAGGACCGAACCCACCAGGGTTGAAAACCTGGGGGATGACCTGTGGTTAGGGGTGAAAGGCCAATCAAACTCCGTGATAGCTGGTTCTCCCCGAAATGCATTTAGGTGCAGCGTCGTGTGTTTCTTGCCGGAGGTAGAGCACTGGATAGGCGATGGGCCCTACCGGGTTACTGACCTTAGCCAAACTCCGAATGCCGGTAAGTGAGAGCACGGCAGTGAGACTGTGGGGGATAAGCTCCATGGTCGAGAGGGAAACAGCCCAGAGCATCGACTAAGGCCCCTAAGCGTACGCTAAGTGGGAAAGGATGTGGAGTCGCAGAGACAACCAGGAGGTTGGCTTAGAAGCAGCCACCCTTGAAAGAGTGCGTAATAGCTCACTGGTCAAGTGATTCCGCGCCGACAATGTAGCGGGGCTCAAGCGTACCGCCGAAGTCGTGTCATTCACACATATAGGGCCAACGCCTGTGTGGATGGGTAGGGGAGCGTCGTGTGCCGGGTGAAGCAGCCGCGGAAGCGAGTTGTGGACGGTTCACGAGTGAGAATGCAGGCATGAGTAGCGATACACACGTGAGAAACGTGTGCGCCGATTGACTAAGGGTTCCTGGGTCAAGCTGATCTGCCCAGGGTAAGTCGGGACCTAAGGCGAGGCCGACAGGCGTAGTCGATGGACAACCGGTTGATATTCCGGTACCCGCTTTGAAACGCCCAGTACTGAATCAGGCGATGCTAAGTCCGTGAAGCCGGCCCGATCTCTTCGGAGTTGAGGGTAGTGGTGGAGCCGACGAACCAGACTTGTATTAGGTAAGCGATGGGGTGACGCAGGAAGGTAGTCCAGCCCGGGCGGTGGTAGTCCCGGGGTAAGGGTGTAGGCCGTGTGGTAGGTAAATCCGTCACACATTAAGGCTGAGACCTGATGCCGAGCCGATTGTGGTGAAGTGGATGATCCTATGCTGTCGAGAAAAGCCTCTAGCGAGTTTCATGGCGGCCCGTACCCTAAACCGACTCAGGTGGTCAGGTAGAGAATACCGAGGCGTTCGGGTGAACTATGGTTAAGGAACTCGGCAAAATGCCCCCGTAACTTCGGGAGAAGGGGGGCCATCACTGGTGAGGGAACTTGCTTCCTGAGCTGGGGGTGGCCGCAGAGACCAGCGAGAAGCGACTGTTTACTAAAAACACAGGTCCGTGCGAAGCCGTAAGGCGATGTATACGGACTGACGCCTGCCCGGTGCTGGAACGTTAAGGGGACCGGTTAGCTGACTTTCGGGTCGGCGAAGCTGAGAACTTAAGCGCCAGTAAACGGCGGTGGTAACTATAACCATCCTAAGGTAGCGAAATTCCTTGTCGGGTAAGTTCCGACCTGCACGAATGGCGTAACGACTTCTCGACTGTCTCAACCATAGGCCCGGTGAAATTGCACTACGAGTAAAGATGCTCGTTTCGCGCAGCAGGACGGAAAGACCCCGGGACCTTTACTATAGTTTGATATTGGTGTTCGGTTCGGCTTGTGTAGGATAGGTGGGAGACTTTGAAGCGGCCACGCCAGTGGTTGTGGAGTCGTCGTTGAAATACCACTCTGGTCGTGCTGGATGTCTAACCTGGGTCCGTGATCCGGATCAGGGACAGTGTCTGATGGGTAGTTTAACTGGGGCGGTTGCCTCCTAAAGAGTAACGGAGGCGCCCAAAGGTTCCCTCAGCCTGGTTGGCAATCAGGTGTTGAGTGTAAGTGCACAAGGGAGCTTGACTGTGAGACCGACGGGTCGAGCAGGGACGAAAGTCGGGACTAGTGATCCGGCAGTGGCTTGTGGAAGCGCTGTCGCTCAACGGATAAAAGGTACCCCGGGGATAACAGGCTGATCTTCCCCAAGAGTCCATATCGACGGGATGGTTTGGCACCTCGATGTCGGCTCGTCGCATCCTGGGGCTGGAGTCGGTCCCAAGGGTTGGGCTGTTCGCCCATTAAAGCGGTACGCGAGCTGGGTTTAGAACGTCGTGAGACAGTTCGGTCCCTATCCGCTGTGCGCGTAGGAATATTGAGAAGGGCTGTCCCTAGTACGAGAGGACCGGGACGGACGAACCTCTGGTGTGCCAGTTGTCCTGCCAAGGGCATGGCTGGTTGGCTACGTTCGGAAAGGATAACCGCTGAAAGCATCTAAGCGGGAAGCCTGCTTCGAGATGAGTATTCCCACCAACTTGATTGGTTAAGGCTCCCAGTAGACGACTGGGTTGATAGGCCAGATGTGGAAGCCCGGTAACGGGTGGAGCTGACTGGTACTAATAGGCCGAGGGCTTGTCCTCAGTTGCTCGCGTCCACTGTGTTAGTTCTGAAATAACGAACGGCCGTGTTTTGTTCCGGTGTTGGTTAATTTCATAGTGTTTCGGTGGTCATTGCGTTAGGGAAACGCCCGGTTACATTCCGAACCCGGAAGCTAAGCCTTTCAGCGCCGATGGTACTGCAGGGGGGACCCTGTGGGAGAGTAGGACGCCGCCGAACTCCTTTTAAATAGTTGAGCCCCGTGCCCTTGTGGCACGGGGCTTTTCTGCGTTCCCCACCAGACCACCAGACCAGAAGGCCCTTACCTTTCTCAGCCCGCGGTGACCAGGTGGGTGTCGTACGCCAGGATCACTGCCTGGACGCGGTCCCTGGCACCGGTTTTCGCGAGGATGCGGGAGACGTGGGTCTTCACGGTTGATTCGGCCAGGTGCAATCGCTCCGCGATCTCCGAGTTGGTCCAGCCCTGGCCGATGACGGTGAGGATCTCCCGTTCCCGGCCGGTGAGGGTCCCGATGCGCGAATCGGGCGTCGCGGGTCCGCCGGGGGTCGTCGGCAGATGCTGGACGTACGCGTCCAGGAGGCGGCGGGTCAGGCTGGGGGCGACCACCGCGTCGCCGCTCGCGACCGCACGGATGCCGGAGAGCAGCTCCTCCGGCATCGCGTCCTTGATGAGGAAGCCGCTCGCGCCGGCCCGCAGCCCGTCGTACGCGTACCGGTCCAGGTCGAACGTCGTGACGATGAGGACGCGGGTGCGGGAACCGGTCCTGATGATGCGGCGGGTCGCCTCGATGCCGTCGAGCAGGGGCATGCGGATGTCCATCAGGGCGACGTCCGGCTGGTGCCGGGCGACGAGTTGGAGGGCCTCGTGGCCGTTGGCGGCCTCGCCGACGACCGTCATGTCGTCCTGGCTCTCCAACAGCATGCGGAATCCGAAGCGTTGCATCGGCTGGTCGTCCGCGATGAGCACGGTCGTCACGAGGGGGAGTCCTCCAGAGGGAGCCGGAGCCGTACCCGCCAGCCTGTGCCGGTGGGCCGGCCCGTTTCTACGGTGCCGTCGTACAGGGAAGCGCGTTCACGCATGCCCGTGATGCCCTGCCCGGTGCCGTCCGGTGCGGCGGCGCCGTGAGCAGGTGTTCCGTTGTCGGTGATCACGGCCTCCAGCTCGTTCGGCCGGTAGGTCAGGGTGACCTCGGCGGCCAGGGCGGAGTGTCCGCCGCCGTGCTTCAGCGTATTGGTCAGCGCCTCCTGTACCACCCGGTAGACGGTCAACTGCCGTCCTGCGGTGGGCGGGACGGCCGGTGGGGTGCCACGGCTGCTGAGTCGTACGGGAAGACCTGCCGTCCGTACGCCGGTGAGCAGGGTGTCCATGTCGTCGAGGGTCGGTTGCGGGGTGCGGTCGGCGCGGTCGGGGGGATCGCGCAGGACTCCGAGCAGGCGGCGGAGTTCGGCGAGGGCCTGGCGGCTGGTGGTGCCGATCGCGTCGAGGGCCTGGGCGGCCCGTTCCGGGCTCTTGGCCGCGGCGTACGCGCCGCCGTCGGCCAACCCCGTGATGACGGACAGGTTGTGGCCGATGATGTCGTGCATCTCCCGGGCGATCCGGGTCCGTTCGGCGACGGCGGCCAGCTGGGCCTGCTGGTCCCGTTCGAGTTCGAGCCGGTTGGCGCGGTCGACGAGGGCCTCCGTGTACTCCTTGCGGGTCCGGAAGACGATGCCGAACAGGGACGCCAACACGAACGCGTACAGGTGGGGGACGATGAGCTGGTTCCAGTGCTCCGGGAAGTGGGCAGAGCCGATCGCCAGCGGGGCGAGCACGATCCCGCCGGACAGGGCCAGGGTGCGCAGCGGCAGCCGGAGCGCGATGTTGAAGACCACGATCTCCTGGAGGAAGGCGGCCTGGATGACCGCCCCCGTCCAGACGTTGACCAGTGCGAACGGGGTCATGAACAGCAGGACGGCCAGCGGGTGGCCGCGGCGCCACAAGAGTGGCGCGGAGAACGCGGCGCTCAGCAGCAGCACCAGCCGGGGGGACACGCTCGGGTCGATGGCGACGGTGCGCCAGCCGCGCGAGGAGACGTCGAGCACGGCGAACAGGATCCAGAACGTGGTGAGCAGTCCGTCCCAGACGGCCGGCCTGCGGCGGTCGGCCGCGCGGATGCGCTGGAGTTGTCGCTGAATGTGCCCGGTGAGCGGGCTGGGGCGCGGTGTCCCCGCGCGGTCGGTGGCGGTGTCCCTGTCGCCCGTCATGTCCGCGTCCCCCCGATCGTCCTTCGTCTCCCCTGCGATCCTGACACCCTCCTTTGTGGCCCCGTCCGCCTCATGCGTCGCGGCGGCGCAGGAGGGCGGCTGCCGCGAGGAGTGCGGCCGAGGCCCAGAGGACGAGGGCGAGCAGGGCGGCGCCGTTGGAGGCGGCGTCGGGGAGCGGGGTGGCGGAGCCGAGTACGCCGGCGGCCTGGGTGGGGAAATAGCGGACGGCGGTCTCCACCGCTTCGTAGGGAAGCATGGAGAGCACCTCCGGAAGGACCATCACGCCCCCGATGAACGCGCCGATGGCGCCGGGGGTCGAGCGGAGCAGGGCGCCGAGGCCCAGGGCGATCAGGCTGAGGAGTGTGGTCCCGGCGGCGTTGCCCGCTATGGCGCGCAGGACGCCGGGGTCGGTGAGGGAGGCGGCCTGGTCGGTGTCGTCGAGGAAGAACTGGGCGACGACGAAGGTGACCAGCGAGGTGGCGAGCATGACGGTGAACACGGTGGCGGCGAAGACCGCGGCCTTCGCCCAGAGGACCGGGAGCCGTCGGGGTACGGCGGTGAGCGAGGCGCGGATCATGCCTGTCGAGTACTCGCCCGCCGTGACCAGGATGCCCAGCACGACGGTGCAGAGCGTGCCGAGCGTGGTGCCGTAGAGGACCATGACGACCGTGTCGACGTCCGAGTCGCCGCCCCCGGACGTATAGGTCGTGCCCATGAGGATCCCGACGGCGAGGACGAGAGCGGCGGCTGATCCCAGAGTGATCCAGGTCGAGCGCAGGGACCGGAGTTTGTGCCACTCGGAGCGCAGTACCCGGGCCGGGGTGACGCGGTAGGGGTGCGGGGTGACGGCCACGGTGGTCATGCGAGGGCTCCGGTCGGTTCGGGGGCGGTGATCCGGTAGTCGACCGATTCCTGGGTGAGGTCCATGAAGGCCTGTTCCAGTGAGGCGGTGCGCGGTGTGAGTTCGTACAGCGGGATGGCATGCGCGGCCGCGATCCGGCCGATGTGGGCGGCGTCCGCGCCGCGGACCTCCAGCTCGCCGATGTCGGTGGCGGCAGGGCCCGTGACGTCGATGCCGGGGCCCTGGAGGAGGTCGCGCAGGGCGGGGGCCTGTGGGGTGAGGACGCGGACCGAGGCGCCGCCGGCCATGGCGACGAAGTCGTCGACGGTGGTGTCCGCGAGGAGGCGGCCGCGTCCGATGATGACGAGGTGGTCGGCGGTCAGCGCCATCTCGCTCATCAGGTGCGAGGAGACGAGGACCGTGCGGCCTTCCCCGGCGAGGGACCTGAGCAGGTTTCGGATCCACAGGACGCCCTCGGGGTCGAGGCCGTTGACCGGTTCGTCGAGGATGAGGACGGCCGGGTCGCCGAGCAGTGCGGCGGCGATCCCGAGCCGTTGGCCCATGCCGAGTGAGAATCCCTTGATCCGCTTCCCTGCGACCGAGGTCAGTCCGGCCAGGTCGAGGACGTGCTCGACGCGGCTGCGGGGGATGCCGTGGGTGTGGGCGAGGGACATCAGGTGGTGGAAGGCGGTGCGGCCGGGGTGGACGGAACGGGCTTCCAGCAGGGCGCCGACTTCGGTCAGCGGTGCGCTGTGGCCGGCGTACGCGCGTCCACCGATCGTCGAACGGCCTCGGGTGGGGGCGTCCAGGCCGAGCAGCATGCGCATGGTGGTCGATTTCCCGGCGCCGTTCGGGCCGAGGAAGCCGGTCACGATGCCGGGGCGGACCGTGAAGTCGAGGTCTTGGACGACGGTGGTGTCCCCGTACCGTTTGGTGAGTTCGTATGCCCTGATCATGCGGTCGACGCTACGGAGCGGGCGGGCGCGGAACGTCGGACCGGGGGTGGCAGGTGGCGGCGCGCGTAGTACCGGGGTACGACTCCGGGGTCGGGGCGGGAACTCGTTTGCACGGCCGTCGGCGGCAGGTGAGGATCGGCGCATGGACTACGTGATACGGCCGGTGCGGGCCGAGGAGTGGCAGCTGGTGAAGGAACTCCGGCTGGCCGCGCTGCGGGACCCGGTGGCGCCGCTGGCGTTCCTGGAGACGTACGAGCAGGGCGTGGAGCAGCCCGACGCGTTCTGGCAGGAGCGGGCGGCCGGTTCTTCGGAGTCGGGCGACGGTGAGAAGCGGCAGTTCGTCGCGGTGGCGCCGGACGGAAGCTGGGCGGGTTCGGTGACCGTGCTGGTCGAGCGGCCGGACGGGGAGGTGGCGTTCGGTGCGGCGGCCGACGTCCACCAGGCGCATGTGGTCGGGGTGTTCGTACGCCCCGAGGCGCGGGGCGGGCGCGTGGCCGGGGAACTGTTCCGGGCCGGTCTGGACTGGGCGTGGTCGCTGGGCGGGCCGAGGATCGAACGCGTACGGCTGTACGTGCACGAGGACAACCTGCGTGCCTCCGCGTTCTACCGCCGGATCGGGTTCGTGCCGACCGGCGAGACGGTGCCGGTCCTGGGCGACCCGACGGCTCGTGAACTGGAGTACGCGGTGGCCCGGCCGTAGGGGTGGGGCGGGGGCGGGCCCGGGTGGGTCAGGGGGCGGTCGGCGTCTGGAGTTGCTGGGTCCAGCGGGCGCGGCCCTGTTCGGGGGAGCGGAGCAGGGCGACGGTGGGCAGGCCCAGGTTGTTGCCGGTCGCGAGCAGTTCGGGGAGTCGGGGCAGGGGTGCGACGGCTGCGACGTCGTCGAGGACGAGCGTCATTGGTGGGTCGAGCCGACCGTCGGATGACCGTGCGGCCATGCGGCGGCCGTGCTCGACCACGTCTGAGGCGAGCGCCGTGAGCAGGGGCATGGCTCCGGGGCTCGATCGCGGATTCTCGATGGGTTCACCCACCACATAGAGCGTGCCCCCTTCGTCCGCGAAAGATTCCAGCGCGAGCGCATCGGCCCGATTGGGGGTGCAGGCGTCGCGGACGTGGACCGAGGAGAGTGCGCCGAAGGCCCGGACCGTCAGTTCCTGCGCCATCTCGCGGCGTTCGGGGTGCGCGGTGAGCGCGGACTCCAGGAGTCCGGCGAGTCCGGACGCGGCCTTGGGGTGGGTACGCAGCAGCCGCACCGGTTCGTGGGCGGCGCCGCCCAGGGCCCAGCGGTGGACCTGGCGGAAGGGGCGGCCGTCGATGGCCGCGGCGTGCAGCCAGCACTGGAGGAGCGTCTCTGCGGTGTCGGCCGTCGCCGCGTCGATGCGGGCCTGCGGGCGGACCGGGGCGAGGAGGGCGGCGGAGCGGGCGGCCGCCCGCTCCGGCTGTTCGCAGCCGGCGGTGGGGGCCCAGTGGAGCCGGGCCGGGGTGTCGCAGAGGTGGCCGGGGTCGTAGATGAGGACGGGGCCCAGTTTGGCGCGGGCGTCCTTGGTCTCGGCCCAGACGCTGGGGTCCGAGGTGACGACGAGCACGGGCCCGTCGGCTTCGCTGATCGCCTGGACGACGGTGGGCCTGCGGGTGGCGGCGGGGCCGTAGACGACGAGGGGGGCGCGGGGGGAGGGCACGGTGAGCGGGGCGGCGGTCGCGAGGAGCTCGGTGGTGGTGGCGGGGGTGGTGGCCGGGGTGGTTGTGGCCTGTTGTTGTTGCGTTGCGGGGAGGCGTTCCGTGGGGGCGGGGCTCGGGGCCTGGTGTTCGTACCCCTGGCCCTTCTCCAGGTTGGGGAGCTGCTGGGCCGCTCGCTCCGGTCGGCGTTCCTCCAGCTGTTCCAACCGGTCCAGCCGTTGGGCGCGTTGCCGGGACCGTACGTCGCGCCAGCGTGCGACCACGCCCATGACGAAGATGGTCAGCACCACGAGCACCATCAGTTCACCGATGAACAGGCCCCAGAACAGACCGAATCCGGAGAGCGCCCCCGCCGGGGTGGTCGGCCAGGCGGCCGGCAGGTCGTGCGGGGCCTCCACCAGGCGCCGCATGGCCAGCGGGGTCTCGGCGAGGGTGACGCCGTGCGGCCAGGCGCCGTGCGAGAGGAGCCCGGACAGGCCGGTGGCCGTCCAGGCCAGCAGCGTCAGCCCGAGCAGGAAGGCCAGCAGGGCGATCAGCAGTCCGTCGGGGATGCCGCCGCTGCCGCCCCCGTTGCCGCCGGACCGTGCCTCGCCGCGCCCTGCCATGTCATGCCACCGTTGACTCGGACGACTCGTTGAGCCGCTGCTGGTTCTCGATCCGGGCCGCGCGCTGCTCGGCCTCCAGTTCGGCGGCGCGTACGTCCTCCGGGAGCAGGTCGATGGCGGAGGACTCGGTCATGGCGCGGTCGGTGAAGACGAGGGGGCGTTCGGCCTCGGTGATCAGGTGTTTGACGACCTGTACGTTCCCGTTGACGTCCCAGACGGCGATGCCCGGGGTGAGCGTGGGGATGATCTCGACCGCCCATCGGGGCAGCCCGAGGACCCGGCCGGTGGCTCTGGCCTCGTCGGCCTTCTGGGCGTAGATCGTGCGGGTCGAGGCCATCTTGAGGATGGCCGCCGCTTCCCGTGCCGCGGCTCCGTCGACGACATCGCTGAGGTGGTGGACGACGGCGACGAAGGACAGCCCGAGCCGTCGGCCGAACTTCAGCAGACGCTGGAAGAGCTGGGCGACGAAGGGGGAGTTGATGATGTGCCAGGCCTCCTCGACCAGGAAGATGCGTTTCTTCCGGTCGGGCCTGATCCAGGTGTGCTCCAGCCAGACGCCGACGATCGCCATCAGGATCGGCATGGCGATCGAGTTGCGGTCGATGTGGGAGAGGTCGAAGACGATCAGGGGGGCGTCCAGGTCGATGTCGGCGGACGTCGGCCCGTCGAACATGCCGCGGAGGTCACCGTCGACGAGCCGGTCCAGGACGAGGGCGACGTCCAGGCCCCAGGCCCGTACGTCGTCTATGTCGACGTTCATCGCCTCGGCCGACTCGGGTTCCGGGTGGCGCAGCTGGTCGACGATGTCCATCAGGACGGGCTGGCGGTCGTTCTTCGTCTCGTTCACGAAGGCGTGCGCGACCTTGAGCGCGAAGCCGGACCGTTCGTCGAGGCCGTGGCCCATGGCGACTTCGATGATCGTGCGGAGCAGGGCGAGCTGTCCGGTGGTGGTGATCGCGGGGTCGAGCGGGTTGAGCCGGATGCCGCCGTTGAGCGCGGAGGTGGGGTCGAGGCGGATGGGGGTCAGGCCCAGTTCCTGGGCGATGAGGTTCCATTCGCCGACACCGTCCTCGCCCTGGGCGTCCAGGACGACGACCTGGCGGTCGCGGAAGCGGAGCTGGCGGAGCACGTACGTCTTCTCCAGCGCGGACTTGCCGTTGCCGGATTCACCGAGCACCAGCCAGTGCGGGGCGGGGAGCTGCTGTCCGTACAGCTGGAAGGGGTCGTAGATGTAGCCCTTGCCGGAGTACACCTCACGGCCGATGATCACGCCGGAGTCGCCGAGGCCGGGGGCGGCGGTGGGCAGGTAGACCGCCTGCGCCTGTCCGGTCGAGGTGCGGACGGGCAGCCGGGTCGTCTCCACCTTCCCGAAGAGGAAGGCGGTAAAGGCGTCCGACAACGCGGACAGCGGATCTCGCATGGCGTGACCGACCTCCCTCTCGTCTCTCTCGGTGCTCGGTGCTCGGTGCTCGGTGCTCGGTGTTCTCGGTGGTGCGGTGGTGCGGTCGTGCGGTGGCTAGCGGCGGATGCCGGTGGCGAACGGCAGGGTGTTGACGAACGCGCGGTGGTGCTCGCGGTCGCACCACTCCAGCTTCAGGTACGACTTTCCGGCCGAGGCCCGGATCGTCCGCTTGTCGCGGGCGAGGGACTCGGGCGAACGCGACGACACGGTGATGTACCCCACCAGGTTCACCCCGGCCGCGCCGCTCGCGAGATCTTCACCCCGCTGGTCGAGCCGGCCGTGGGCGGCGATGTCGCGGGGGTCGACGGTGCGGTTCATCTTGGCCTGGCGGCTGGCCTCGGCCTCGTCGTTGGTCTTCTCGGTGAGCATCCGCTCGATGGCGATCTCGGTGGGTTCGAGGTCCATGCAGACCGCGACCGTACGGATCACATCGGGCGTGTGGACGAGGAGCGGGGCCAGGAAGTTGACGCCGACGGGTGTCATCGGCCACTCCTTCACCCAGGCCGTGGAGTGGCACCAGGGGGCACGGGTGGACGATTCGCGGGTCTTGGCCTGGAGGAACGTCGGCTCGACCGCGTCCAGTTCGGCGGGCCAGGCGTTGCGCTTGGTCATGGCCTGGATGTGGTCGATGGGGTGGTCGGGGTCGTACATCGAGTGGACGAGGGAGGCCAGGCGGCTCTGGCCGAGCGGCTGGCGTACCCGGATGTCGGCCTCGGCGAGGCGGGCGCAGATGTCGGTGAGCTCGCGGGCCATGACGACGGCGAGGCCCGCGTCCCGGTCGAGCTTGCGGCCGCCGTGGGGGCGGGCGGCGCGGGCCATGGCGTTGGCCTCCGCGGCGAGCTCGCGGTCGAACTCCATGCAGGCGACCAGGTAGGCGCGGTGCTGTTCGCTGGAGGTGGAGACCATCGACTGGAGCTGCTCGTAGGACTCCTGGAGCCAGCCCGGGGAGGCCTTGTCGCCGCGCTGGGCGACGTCCTTCGCGTGGGCGTCGGGGTCGGCGGGCAGGGTGCGGGCGAGCATCTGGATGCGGGTCACGAAGCCGTCGCCGTTGGCGACGTGCTTGAGCAGGGTGCCGAAGCGGTCGACGAGCGCTTCCTGGTCCTCGCTGTCGCGCAGCCCGACGCCGGGCCCCTCGATCTCGATCGCGGCGGTGACGGTGCGGCGGTCGGCGTGCAGCAGTACGGCGATCTCGTCGGGTCCGAAGGGTGCGGCCAGCCAGTTGATCCGGCCGATGCCGGGGGGCGGGCCGATCTCGACCTCGCGGCCGTCGGCGCTGGTGCCCGCTTCCATGGCGGCGGACTGGTAGGTGGCGCCTCGGCGCAGGGAGCGCTTGTAGCTGCGGTTGATCTCGAACCACTTGTAGAACGTCCGGTGCTTGTACGGGACGTAGACGATCGCCAGGGCGAGCAGCGGGAAGCCGGTGAGCAGCACGATCCGCATGGACAGGACCGGTACGAGCAGCCCGCTCATCATGCCGAGGAACGCCCCGCCGATGATCAGGGCGATCTCGCCGGTCTCGCGGTTCTTGCCGACCATGGCGTTGGGCCTGGCCCGGCCGATGAGATACGTACGGCGGGGCGCGATCGGATGGGACTGCGTGCTCAACGCCCGCCACCTCCTGTGCTGCTGTTACCTGAACTTCCTGACCCGCGGCGCGGGCTGCGGCTGCTGTGCGGGGTACCTGAGGTGGGGCCTGATCCGCTGCGGGGCGGAGGTGCGGCGGAGGGGACAGATCCGCCGCCGACCCCGCTCCCGGAGTTGCGGGAGCTGTGGGCGGCGACTCCGCCGCTGACCGGATTGGCGGGGCGTCCGCCGCCGCTGTTGCCGCCGCCGTTGTCCTGGCCGCCGCCGCGGCTGCTGTGGGTCTTGATGCCCTGGGAGACGAGTGCGGCGGGCGAGCTGATCATCGCGGCGGCCTGGGAGCCGTCGGTGGCCTGCTTGCGGTTGGTACGGGCGCCCTGGATCTCGTCGCCGAAGCCGGGGACGAAGCGGTAGATCATGCCGGAGGCGAAGATCGCGAGCAGGATGATCGCCAGCCCGGAGACGACGGCGGAGAACGCGTCCGGCCCGTCGTCGGAGGAGAGCGCGCCGGCCAGGCCGAGCACGATGACGATGACCGGTTTCACCATGATCACGGCGATCATGATGCCCGCCCAGCGGCGTACGTGCCCCCACATGTTCTTGTCGACGAGCCCCGCGTACACGGCGGTTCCGAGCAGGGCGCCTACGTAGAGGAGGGCGGCCCGGATCACGAGTTCCAGCCAGAGGATGCCTGCGGCGAGGATCGACACCAGGGACACGACGATCAGCATGATCGGTCCGCCGCCGATGTCGGAGTCCTTCTTGAGCGCTTCGGCGAACGACCCGAAGAAGACGTCCGTCTGCCCGCCGGAGGACGAGGAGATGACCTCGGTGACGGCGTCGGTGGCGGAGACGATCGTGTACAGGATCAGCGGGGTGAACGCGGACGCGAGGACCGTCAGCCACAGGAACCCGATGGCCTCGGAGATGGCGGTGGTGAGCGGTACCCCGCGGATGGCGCGCTTGGCGACGGCGAGCAGCCACAGGACGAGCGTCAGCACGGTGGAGGCGGCGAAGACGATCGCGTACTGCTGGAGGAAGCGGGTGTTCGTGAAGTCGACGTTCGCGGTGCCCTTGACGGCGTCGCTGAGCTTGCCGACGATCCACGCGGCGGCGTCGGCACAGCCGCGGCCCAGGGAGGTCAGGGGGTCCAGGGCGGGGTCGACGCTTTTGGGGGCGTTGGACTTGGAGGTGCCTGCGCCGCCTTCGCAGTAGTCCTTGGCGGGGCCGACGATGAGCGAGCAGTTTCCATTCCCGGAGGGAGAGGGGGAGGGCGTCGGTGCCGCCGCAGCGCGGGTTGCCAGAATCACCAGAGTTGCCTGGACGCTCGCCAGGGACGCACTCAACTTGAGTGCGTGCCGTGATTTAGCGCGCATAGGTAAACCCTCCGTACTCCTCGACGGCCTTGGCGATGTCATCGGCGTTGGAGGCCGTACGGTCGGTATTGACCGGTGCCGGTCCGTCTTTCTGGGAGAAGCTGTCGACCTTCCAGTCGTTGCTCTCCCACTGGAGCTTCAGCGTCATGGTGAACCAGTCGTTGCTCACGGGATTGGTGGAGCCGACCCCAGCCGTTCCGAAGACTCCTGTGCACCACACCTCGACAGTGGCGGAAGAGCCAGAGAGCTGCGTCACCTTGGTCCCGACGGGCGCGGTCCTTGAGACGTACGTCATGCCTTCAGCGGCTTTGCCGCTCTCGTCGAGGCCGACCTTGGCAAGGAAGTCCTTGCTGTATGCCTGGTTGAGCTTGGTCTCAAGCTCGTCGACTCGGCCCGTGGCGAAGACGCGCCGTACGATCTGCGTCCGGCGATCTGGCCTGAGGATGTCTGCCGATACGAGCGCCACGGAATAGTTCGCCGCCGCGCTCTGCGCCCCCTGCTCGTCATGCGCGTACCCCGAGGGAATCGAGCCGTTCTTCCCCGTCACCGGCTTCGTCCCCGTGGCCGCGGTCGGTGCCGAGCCGGCCTTCTTGGCGTCGCTTCCGCGCGCACCGTCGCCGCCGTTGTCCCCGCCGCCTCCGCCCATGTTCGCGAAGGCGATGGCGGCCAGGAGCAGGATCACCACGCCGAGGACGGTGAAGAGCGAGCGGGAGTTGCGGGCCGGGCGGCGGGGGCCGTAGCCGTCGCCGCCCTGGCTGTCGGGGAGGCGGGTGCGGGTCTGGCGCGTGCCGCCGAGGGTGCTGTAGCCGTCGTTCGAACGGCCGGAGTCGTTGCCGTAGCCGTCGTCGTCGGGACTCATGCCGCGTACGCCCCCTCAACCGTTGCCTGAACCGCGTCGTAGTACGACGGTAGCCGTGCTGGTTCCCGCGCGGGCGCGGTGTGGTGACTCGACATCAGGGAGACGCAACCTCTGCCGGTGGGCACGACGGGCGGATGGTGGGGACGGGGCGGGAGTGCCCCCGGACGCGGGCTGACGGTCGGTTAGACAGCCATCCCGTAGACGATGGTGAACAGGGTTCCCAGGGATCCGATGATGAATACACCGGTGAGACCGGCGACGATCAGTCCCTTGCCCTGCTCCGCGCTGAACGTGTCACGCAGAGCCGTCGCGCCGATCCGCTGTTTCGCCGCTCCCCAGATCGCGATGCCGAGGCAGAGCAGGATGGCGATCGCCATCACCACTTCGATCATGACGCGGGCCTCGTTGCCCAAGGTCCCGAACGGCCCCCAGTTCGGGGCGATTCCGCCGATGATGGTGGTGATGTCGCCCTTTTCAGCTGCCAGGATCATTTAAGTCACCGCCCTTGCTGGGTAGTTCGGTGCCCGCACCGCACGGCACGAGTCACCCTCTATCTTCGCTGATGAAACTGCGTTCGCACGACGACTTGGCAGCTCTCTTTACCCGGATCTCGTACATTTGACCGGTCTGACCGCCCTGACCTGCGGATCGAATCGGTGTGTGACCGAATTACATATCGTTACTCTGTGTATCACGGAGGGTGACGCCGGGCAATGATCGCCATCGCGCCACCCTGGCCGAGACCGACATCAAATGCCTGAACCGCACCTATCGGCGCATGTATGGCGAGGTGGAGGTGTGCGTCGTTCAGAGGAGCGAGCGGCGGGGGTTGGGTGGACGGGGTGGTGTCGTCCAGGCCGACGGTGGCTTGAAATCGCACCAGGAGCCGTCGAAGGGAAACGTTCCGGCCTCGGCGAGCCGTGCGACCGCGTCCCCCTCGGAGCGGATGGCGACCGCTTCCTCGGCGGTCCAGTACGCGGGGTGGCCGGTCTTCTCCGCGAAGGACTGCTCGTCCTTCCACCGCCAGGTACGGTCCGGCGCCACGTTGAGGTCCAGCTCGTGGTCCGCGATGTCGATGTCGTCGCCGTGATGGAGCCGACGTTCCAGATTGACGTACCAGCCGCGGAACTTCTGTCTGCGCCCGAACAGCCACAGGACGGAGTGGGCCGCGCCGGTCGGCTGGTAGAAGAGGGCGTTGCCCATCGGCCACCGGTCCGGAACCACGGGGTACCCGTCGGCGGGGCGTTCGTGTGGGGCGATGTCCCGCAGATGCGTGGTGCCGCGCGGCAGGGCGGTCCGCCACATCGGCGTGCCGGTCTCCATCCACAGCAGCTGACCCGCGGTCGTACGTTCGACGAGGCGGACGGGAACGGAGGCGCTCAGGTGTCCGCCTATGAAGAAGTTCCATTGCAGGATCTGCCCCGGACCCGGTTCTGTGCCTGCTCGGCCACCCGTACGGCCGCCCGTGTCGAGCCTCGTGCTGTTGGTCGCGACGTCCCTCTTGCCCGCTTTCATGCGATTGATCATGCCCGCGTCGAGGTCTTCGGACACGTGCCCGTACCTGTCAGGCGCTCGCACTCCCGGAGGGGGCCCGCATCCAAGTGGCGTTCGTGGGCGGTCGTCACCTGGTGAGGTGCCTGCGGGCGAACGGTGCTGTTCCCAGTACGAGCACGGTGAAAACGGTGAGCCGTTGCAGACCGGGCTGCACCGTGAAGTGGCCCCACGAGGAGGAGGCCGGTCGCGTACGCGCAGACCAGCGCTACCGCGTGGCGTGGGGTCCGGGACATCCATCCGGTCATGGCGCCCCGTCAGTCAAAAACCCGCGCGGGCGCCGAGCCGGTCGCGGGTTCGGTGAAGTGGTCGAACTCGCCGGCCCGGACGCCCTTGGCGAAGGCCTCCCACTTGGTGCGGGTGGTCGTGACCACGTTCTCGGGGTCGCTGGTCTCGCGCAGGTGGACGAGATCGCCCTCGCCGAACGCGATCTCGATCCAGGGGCCTGGTCCGGGCTCGTCCTCGGGGGCGGCGCGGATCCAGGTGAGGTCGGCGGGCTGGTCAATCATGGAGCCGGTCCTCCTTGAGCGTGCGGAGGAGGGCGTCGAGGGCGGCAGGGGTGGTCCGGAGTATCGCGCCGCTGGGGTCGCCTGATTCGGTGCGTCTCACCCTGCCCTTGTGGGCGGCCACGTGGAGGCAGGCTTCTCCCTGCGCGCAGTAGGACGACCTCTGCCAGGTGTGTGCGGGCATCAGGGTTCCTTTCACAGGCCTTGGGCGATCTTGTGGATGAGTTCCTGGAACTGTTCGACGTTCAGGGAAGCGGCGTTGAGGCGCTCCAGCAGAAGTCGGTACTGGGCCAGTTGGCGGCCAGCGTGCCATCTCGAACTCCCCTTGCAATGCAGCTGGGTTGGACTGTCACTCACACGATTGGTTCAGATCAACACGCTCCGTCGCGTACTCCGCGTTCATGGTATGTCCGAACTCCTCGAAACCGCCGGTGGAGTGAGCAGGTGCCTGCGGAGCTCGCCGAGAGAGGGCGGGGGCTGTATCTCGTCACGCCCTACGCGTCGTGCTGGGGCGCGTACCCGATGCGTGGCGGGCTTCCGGGGCAGGGCGGCAAGCTGCTCCGGGTGGAACGCGCGGCGAAGCCGGACTGCCGGTCGGGTGAGCTGCCGTAGCCGTGTGCGGAGAGGTGCCGGATTCCCGGTGGCTGACGATAGGGCCTTTCGGCGGGATCAGGCCGCGATGTGCGGCGATCCCGCGCGGAGCCTTGCGTGTTGAGTGATTCCGTCTGATGGTGGTGGTTCTTGTTGCCTTCCGTTCGGAGCCGCTTCATGAGCGCACACCGTCCGAGCCGTCGTTCCGTCCTTTCGACCGGGGCAGCCCTCGCGGGCTGGGCCGTCTTCTCCGCACAGAGACAGGCCTTCGCCGCGGAGGGCCCCGAGTGGGACGCGGAGCCGAGAGTGTTCCAGGTGGGCCGAGAGGCTGCGCGGGCCCAGCTCGTGCCGTACGCGAGCGGCTCCGCCGCACTGCGCGGGGACATGGCGAAGTCGCCCTACTTCCGTTCCCTGAACGGAACCTGGCGCTTCAAGTGGTCCAAGAACCCCGACGCCCGGCCCGCCGGTTTCGAGGCGCCCGGCTACGACGACGGCGGCTGGGACCGGATCCCCGTACCGTCGAACTGGGAGATCGAGGGCTACCCGGAGCCGATCTACCTCAACATCCGCTACCCGTGGATCGGCTACGAGACCCCGGACCCGCCCGCCGTTCCGCACGACTTCAACCCGGTCGGCTCCTACCGCCGCACCTTCACCGTCCCGCGCGACTGGTCGGGCCGGCGCACCCTGATCTCGTTCCAGGGCGTGAAGTCGGCGTTCTTCCTCTGGGTCAACGGCAAGCGGGTCGGCTACAGCGAGGACAGCTACACCCCCGCCGAGTTCGACATCACCGACCATGTGCGGCCGGGCGACAACACCCTGGCCGTCGAGGTCTACCGCTGGTCCGACGGCAGTTGGCTGGAGGACCAGGACATGATCGACCTGTCCGGGATCTTCCGGGACGTCTATCTGTACGCGGTCGCGCCGGTCCATGTGCAGGACCTGTTCGTGCGGACCACGCTGGACGACGCGTACCGCGACGCGGTCCTCACGGTCACCGCGACCGTGCGCGACCGGGGCGGCGCCGGCGCGTCCGGCCACCGCATCGAGGCGGTGCTGTACGACGGCCGGGGACGCCGGGTCGGCCGTCCGCTCACCGGGGACGTGCACCCGAAGGGCTCGGGCGGGGAAACGAAGGGCTCGGGCGGGGACACGGAGGTGACGCTGAAGGCGGACGTCTCCGCGCCCGCGCTCTGGTCGGCCGAGGACCCGAACCTCTACACCGTGGTCGTCACGCTCACCGACGGCTCCGGGCGGACGGTCGACGTCCAGCGCACCCGTACCGGCTTCCGCGAGGTCGAGTACGGGCCCGGGAAGTTCACCGTGAACGGCAAGCCCGTGATGTTCCGCGGCACCAACCGTCACGAGTCCGACCCCGACGACGGCCAGGCGATCCGCGAGCCGCGGATGCTCCAGGACATCCTGCTGATGAAGCAGCACAACATCAACGCGGTGCGCACCTCGCACTACCCCAACAGCCCGCGCTGGCTGGAGCTGTGCGACGAGTACGGCCTGTACGTCATCGGCGAGACGAACCTGGAGACCCACGGAGTCCGCGACACCGTGCCGGCCTCCCTGCCGGAGTGGACCGACGCCTGTGTCGACCGGATCCGCTCCATGGTCGAGCGCGACAAGAACCACCCGAGCGTCGTCGTCTGGTCGCTGGGCAACGAGGCCGGCGGAGGCTCCAACTTCCGGGCGATGGCCGACTGGGTGCACGCCAGGGATGCCTCCAGGCCCGTGCACTACGAGGGCATGAACGAGGTCGCCGACCTGCACAGCGAGATGTACACCAAGCCGGCGGACGTGGAGGCGTACGGCAAGTCGGGCAAGGAGACGCCCTTCATGCTGTGCGAGTACGCGCACGCCATGGGCAACAGCAGCGGCAACCTCAAGGAGTACTGGGACATCTTCGAGCGCTACCCGAATCTGCACGGCGCGTTCGTGTGGGACTGGGTGGACCAGGCGATCCGGCTCCCGGTGCCGGGCGACGCCAAGCACACCTACCTGTCGTACGGCGGGGACTGGCACGACGGCTATCCCACCGACGCCAACTTCTGCTGCAACGGGCTGGTCGCGGCCGACCGTACGCCGCACCCCGGTCTGCTGGAGCTCAAGAAGGTCTACCAGCCGGTCGCCGTCGCCGCGGCGGACCTCGCGGCCGGGACGGTCACCGTACGGAACAAGCACCTGTTCAGCGGCCTGGACGCGTACGAGCTGCGCTGGGATGTGACCTGCGACGGCCGCAGCGTCCAGCACGGCGGGCTCGCGGCGCCGAAGGTGGCGCCCGGCGGCGAGGGCACCGTACGCATCCCGTACCGGAAGCCGGCGAAGCCCGAGCCGGGCGCCGAGTACTGGCTGAACGTCTCCTTCGTACTGAAGGCCAAGGCCACGTGGGCGGAGGCCGGGCACACCGTGGCCGCAGAGCAGCTCGCGCTCGACTGGCACACCCCCGCCCCCGCGGACCCGGCCCCGGACACGCTGCCCGCCCTCACCCTCGACGAGACCGACGCACGCGTACAGATCAGTGGGCGCGACACGGAGGTGGTCCTGGACAAGTCCACCGGGACGCTGGCCTCGTACCGGGTGAAGGGCCGGCTGCTGCTGGCCGGCGGCCCGGTGCCGAACTTCTGGCGCGGGCCCACCGACAACGACATCGGGCGCGGCGCCCAGAACTCCCTGCGGACGTGGCGGGACGCCGGTACCGACCGCGAGGTGACCTCCGTCAAGACCGGTCAGCCGTCGCCCGGCGTCGTCACGGTCGAGGTGGCGTGCACCCTGCCCACCGCCCCGGCCACATCCACCTGGACCACCGTGTTCACCGTCCGCGGGGACGGCGAGATCCGGGTCCGGCACACCCTGGAGGCCGCCGCCGGGCTGCCCGATCTGCCCATGGTGGGCGCGCTGCTGACGGTCCCGAAGGGCTTCGAGCAGATCGACTGGTACGGGCGCGGCCCGCAGGAGAACTACTGGGACCGGCACACCGGCGCGTTCGTGGGCCGCTACCGCTCCACCGTGGACGACCAGGTCGCGCCCTACGTCCGGCCCGAGCAGACCGGCAACATGACCGACGTGCGCACGCTGTCGGTGACGGACCGATCCGGCACCGGACTGCTGGTACGGGCCGACCCGGACGAGGGCGAACCCATGCTGGAGACGAGCGTCCTGCACTACTCGCCGTTCGACCTGGACGGGCCGAAGCACCCCTACGAGCTGAAGCGGCGCGACGAGAGCGTCCTCGGCGTCAACCACCGGCAGATGGGGGTCGGCGGCAACGACTCCTGGGGAGCTCCGCCGCTGGAGGCGTACCTGCTGCACGCCGGGCGCACGTACACCTACGCCTACCGGCTGCGGTCCGCGTAGCCCCCGGCCGGACACCCGCCGACCCGGGGCCTTGGCGGTGCCCCGGGTCGGCGGGTGTCCGGCCGCAGCCGTGGGAGGCCGTGGGGCGGACGCCGTTCTCGGGCATCATGCAACTTGCCCGTCACGACGTGACGACGGGACGATGTGAGGTCATCAGGTCATCAGGTCGTCACGTCGTGAGGTCGTCACGTTGTGATGTCGTGAGGTCGTTGCCCGTGTCCTCGACGGCCGCCCCGCGTTAGGAGAGATGTGCCCAAGACTGTCATCTCGCAAGAGACCGCCGCCTCGTCGCCCGTCGAACCCGCCCTGCCGCCGTTCCTGCTGACGAACCGGCAGGGTGAGGCCGCACGTGCGCTCCTGTCGTACGTGGCCGGGCTGCCGCTCGCGTCCGTCGACGCGCAGTTCCTCGCCGTCGTCGTGGCCATCAGGGCCGCACGGGGTGGTGTCGGCAACGTCACCGGCACCGACGTGCGCTCGTTGCGGCTGGAGGACCCGCGCCGGGCCGTGGCCGATCTGGAGGCCGCCGGATGGGAGGTGCCCGGTCCGCTGGTCGACGGGGAGCAGGACGTCCCGGTGGGGATCAGGGTGCCGGAGATGAGCCGGGAGGCGGACCACCCGCTGCCCCTGGGCAAGGGCACACGGTCGCGGGTGTCGGGATGGGCCCTGCGCGCACGGATCGCGAAACCGGTCAAGAAGGCGCCGCCGGCCACCCGGCTGGCCGCCCTGTTCCTGGCCGCCCACAGCAACTCCGAGCTGCACGGCCGGATCCCCGGCCACCTGCCGGAGGCCTGCCGCGCCGCCCTGCCCGAACTCGCCGCCAAGGGGTTCCTCGCGGACCTCTCCGGCGACGCCTACCGCCTCGACCCGGTGGTACGCCACCTCGCGGGCAGGTTCCGTACCCCTGAGGAGATCGCGGAGGAGGCGCGCGTGGAGGCGAGCCGCCCGCCTGCCGACCCCGACCCGGACCAGATCACCCCGGCGGCGTGGGACGCGTGGAAGTCCGGTACGAGTCCGGCCCTGCGGCGGCACGTGGAGGCGGTCGAGCACTGCGCCCTGTGCCGGTTCTCCATGGGCCGGGTGGCCAAGGCGTTCATGTACCCGCCGGCCGACGTCCCCGCCCCCCGGTCCGTACTCACCGCCTACGACGCCTGGGAGGAAGGCCATCCCGACCGAGGCCCGCAGGCCGCCGGCTTCGCCGCCGCGTTCCGCGCGGAACACGGGCACGGCCCCTCGTACGGCCAGCTGTGCAAGGGCCTCGGCTGGAAGCTGTCGCGCTCGCTGCGCGGCTTCGTCGTGCATGGGATCGTCGCGGAGGACTGGCTGACCGACACCTCACCGGTGCCGTGGACGCTGCGTCCGGGGCGGGTCGCCCAGGCCCACGGGATCGCCCTGCCGGGGCAGGCGGCGCGCAGTATTCGCTGATCATCGGTCAGCCGTCCTGACGCCGCGTGCGGAGAGGGTCAGCTTCGCCGCGATGAGGAGTGCGGCGAGGATGCCCGTGACGAGGACGGGCGAGGGGGCGAACGTCGCGGCGAGGATGGCGGCGACCGCGACCGGGTGCACGGCGTCGGCGGCGTCGATCCGTACCGGGGTGGGGTGGTGCAGCAGCCATACGAGGGTGACGAAGAGCGCGACCGGAACGGTGTAGACCGAGGCCGCCGCATGGTCGGAGAGACGGCCGTGGCCCGTGGCGTGGGCGACGTTGAGCGCGAGCGCGGCGCCGACGGCGGCTGCGGAGGCGAAGACGAAGTAGTGCCCGTAGCCCCAGAGGAGCGCGACGCGCAGGGTGGTGAGCCGCCGGGGCGCGCTCTGTGCGAAGTACAGCCACCACAGGGCGAACACGGTCAGGATCCCGCCGACGACGAGTGCGGCGAGGTCACCGAGCGCCGCGTGGGTGTCGAGGGAGACGCGTACGGCACCGGTGGCGGCGGTGATCGACTCACCGAGCACGATCAGCGTGAACAGTCCGTACCGCTCCGCGATGTGATGCGGGTGCCAGGTGGTGGTGGCCGCCCGCTCGGCCCATACGGGGACAGCGATCTCCGCGACCACGAGGACCGCGAACGTTGCGAGTCCGCTGCCTTCGGGCAGGGCGAGGCGTACGACCCAGCCGGCCTGCACCACGAGGATCCCCACGGCGTAGCGCAGGCAGCTGCGGCGCCGTTCGGGATCGGCGTGGGCGGCGCGCAGCCACTGGGCCACCATGGCCAGCCGCATGATGACGTAGCCCCAGGTGATGACCGTGAAGTCCTCGTGCTGAACCGCCTCGGTCGCGCCGGCGGCCAGGACGAGTGCGCCGGTGATCTGTACGAGGGTGAGCAGCCGGTACGGCACGTCGTCGGTGTCGTACGCGGAGGCGAACCACGTGAAGTTCATCCAGGCCCACCAGATCGCGAAGAACACCATCGCGTAGCCGAGTACGCCGTGGCCGATGCGCCCCTCCGCCAGTTCGTGCTCGAAGGCCGTCGCCGCCTGGGCGACGGCGGTGACGAAGCAGAGGTCGAAGAAGAGTTCCAGCATGGTCGCGGTGCGGTGCTGCTCGTCGGCCGGGCGGGCGACCATCGGCCGGAGCCACGCGGACGCGTTGCGGACGGGTTGCGAATGGCTCATGGGGGCGCATTCTTCCCGCTGGTGGGCGGCGGGGGCGTACAGCCACGCCCCGGCCGCCGGACGCGGGTCCGGCGGCTCAGGTGTGAGGCACCGGGGTGCGGCGTGACCCGTCCACCGTTCGGGTGATCCCCGGGCGGGGGCCCGGCCTGAGAGGCCCGGGTGAGCAGGGGATTTCCCGCTCACCCGGGCCTCTGCGCGTTGTTCGGCCCGGCGTGTCGCGGTCGCCCGTTTTGGCACAGTGCCGCTCCACGATCAAGGAACGGGGTGAGCGGGGTGAGCGGTATGGCCGTGGTGGGGCAGCCCGGAGGGCGGCAGAGGCTGAGCGACCTGGTCGGTGGGTCCGGTGGGCCTGGTGGGTCTGACAGGTCCGGTGCGGTGGATGGGTCTGCTGGGGATCAGCTTCGGCATAGCGGAGGGGTGTGGGCTCGGGCTGCCGGGGGCGCGGAGGGGATGGTCGCGCACCTCGGGCCGGTGAAGTCGGAGCTCGCGGCGGCGCACGAGGGCCTGCTCGCCGGTACGGCCGGGCTGAGCGCCCTTGCGGAGCTGGGGAGCGTACGGGAGTCGTGGGAGCGGCGCTTCGAGTCCGCGCGCCGGGAGTGCGGGTCCCTGGCGGGGAACCTGCGGGGCGTCGCACGGGCCCAGGGCGAGACGAACGAGACCGTGAAGTCGTCCTTCACACCCGTGGCGAGGCCGGAGTGGGGAGTCGTACGTTGACGCCGCCGCCGAGTTCCACGCTGACCTGGGCACAGTTACGGGACCTGAGGTGCGCCGAGCTGGAGGGCGCGGCCGACGGATGGGGAAAGGCGAGCAACCGCGCCGACGCCGGACGGGACCGGATCGAGAAGCAACTGCTGAACGGCCTGCGCGAGACCCAGCGCGGCGCGGCGGCGGACGCGGCGGTGGGCAGGCTGCGGCAACTGGGCCAGAACCTGCAGTACGTGTACACGGAGTGCGGTCTGGTCCGTACGGCGCTGAACAGCCTCGCCCACGAGATGAGGGCCCAGCAACGGGCGTTGCGGGAGGCACTGGACGACGCGGAGGCGCTGAGGTTCACCGTCCACGCGGACGGCTCGGTGACGTACCCGGAGGCCGGGGAGGGCCTGGTCGACGGTAAGCCGTTGCCGGGTGGCACGGCCTCGGTGACGGCGTCGCCGGGACTGCTGCCGCCGTCGGGGCTGGTGGCGCCGAACCCGAACGCGGGCAAGGCCCAGGACATCGCGGACCGGGTGACGAAAGCCGTACGGACAGCCGCCGAGATCGACTGGCGGTTCGCCGGAATCCTGCGGGACCTGAAGGCCGAGGAGGGCCTGAAGGTCCCGGACCGGACTTGGACGGACGCGGCGGGCGACGCCGCAGCGGTACGGGACGCGGCGCGCGGCTACCTGAAGTCGGGCATCCCGCTCGACGCGAGCCCGGCCGCGCGCAAGGCGTGGTGGGCGGGCCTGACGGACGAACAGCGCGAGGAGTACCTCGCGGTGTACCCGGACCAGATCGGCAACCTGGACGGCATCCCGGCCCTGGTCCGCGACACGGCCAACCGCGACAACCTCCAACTGCTGATCGGCAAGCTGGAGGGGCAGGACGATGAGGACGCGGAGACGAAGCTGGCGGGGCTGCGAGAGATCGACCGGCAACTGAAGGAGGGCCGGCAACCGCCGATGTACCTGCTCGGCATCGGGGACGAGGGGAACGGCCGCGCGATTGTCTCGTACGGGAACCCGGATACGGCGCGAAATGTTTCGGCATACGTTCCTGGGTTGAATACGTCGTTGGATGAGGACTTCGCGCAAAATGACCTCAAGCGGGCGCGGGATACGGCTATTGGGATGCAGCAGCATGATCCGTCGAGTGCTGGCATCGTTTGGCTTGGGTACGATGCGCCGCAATCGGTGGACGGATTTGACAGTCTCGACGTAATGGGAGATGAGAGGGCTGAGAGAGGTGGAGGTGCCTTCAATCAGTTCATGGATGGAGTTTCGGTTACGAATGAGGATGACGATCCGCATATGACAGCAATCGGTCATTCGTATGGATCACGCACTGTGGGGGCGGCCACTCAGCAAGGAGGTGGGATTCCAGGGGTCGACGACATCGTTCTGGTCGGAAGCCCCGGCGTTGGTGTGGATCGAGCGGAGGACCTTGGAGTTGGCAAGGAGCATGTTTTTGTAGGTGCGGCAGAGAACGATATCGTGACCAAGCTTCCATCGAAGCAGCAGGCTGCTTTCGGTGCCGCTGCTTTCGCCTTTGCAGGACCGGCGGGTTCGTACCTGGTCGGCGATGTCGCAGACCAGGGGGATGACGAACTCTGGTTTGGTAAAGACCCGGCGAGCGAGGCATTCGGGGCTAAGCGTTTTCCCGTGGAGGATGGCCCGAAGGTCGTTGGCGGCAATGGTCTATCGATTGATGCGCATTCTCAATATTTCGATCCAGATCGAGATGCTTCATCGGCTAACAGCATCGCACTCGTCGCTGCTGGGCAATCGAATCGGCTTAAGGCGGAGGAGCATCGATGAGAATTCGTTTTCTGGTGTGTGGGATCACGGCGATTTTGGGCTTGGTACTTTCTGGCTGCGTAAGCAGCGACAAGAGGGCTGATATGGACATGCAAGACGCCGCAGGGCATGCCGACGAAATTATGGATGCGACGTTGGCGAGCATTGATCCAGTCGTTCAATGGACTCACGGCCCCACGACCACAGGATCCTGTGCTGTAACACGCCGCAGAGCCGTAATGACTATTGTTTCCGATGGGCGGCGAGGTAGCTTCTTAGGATTGGTCGAGAGGGCCTGGAGGAAGCGTGATTACAGGATCAAAGGTGTTAATAATGATCGGGACTCACCCGCTATCTACGCCCAATCGGGCGGCGGTTTCGGAGTGAGCCTGGTCTTTGGGGGCGGCCAAGCCTTCTTCGAGGTGGACAGTCCCTGCGTGGAAGAGTCCGAAGTGGCGGAGTCGACGACGCCGCCCAACGGTCCGTCCTACGAGGGTGTCTACCCTCTGCCCCGCCCCAACGTCCGCTCCGACTTCTGGTCCGCCGGAGCGCCCTGATGCTCCATCAGTGACCCCGATGACTCGCACACACCGTCGAAAACACCCATGAACCCGTCCCCGATGGGGGAAGGTTGAGGGGTGCGGAAATTCTGGTTGGTGGGTGGGATCGGCGTCGGGGCCGCCATGTGCTTCGTGGCGTTGCTCGTTGTCGGTACGTACTCCGCCGCAGCCGGCCTCGGGGGCGGCGGTGGCGGGGCTGTCGGGCTGGCCAAGGGGGCGGTGCCGGCCAAGTACCAGCCCCTCGTGGAGAAGTGGGGCAACCTCTGTCCCGCCATCAACCCCGCCCTCCTGGCCGCCCAGCTGTACCAGGAGAGCGGCTGGGACCCGGGCGCCAAGAGTCCGGCCGCCGCGCAGGGCATCGCGCAGTTCATCCCCGGGACCTGGGCCGGACACGGCATCGACGGGGACAACGACGGCGACCGGGACGTCTGGGATCCCGCCGACGCGATTCCGTCCGCCGCGTCGTACGACTGCGAACTGGCCGGGTACGTGAAGAAGGTTCCGGGGGACGCGACCGACAACATGCTGGCCGCCTACAACGCGGGCGCGTACCGGGTGATCAAGGCGGGTGGGGTCCCGGGCATCTCGGAGACCGAGAACTACGTCAAGATCATCCGGTCCCTGGAGAAGAGCTTCGCCAAGCCCGTGGGCCGGGTGCAGCCCTCTCAGCAGGCCGCGGGTGCCATCTACTTCGCGCAGAAGAAGCTCGGGACGAAGTACCTGTGGGGCGGCAACGGCACGGCGGAGCAGGGCGGGCGGTTCGACTGCTCGGGGCTGACGCAGGCCGCGTACCGGACGGTGGACATCGAGCTGCCTCGGGTGGCGAACGACCAGTACAACGCCGGACCGCACCCCTCGCGCGACGAGTTGCTCCCCGGTGACCTGGTGTTCTTCTCGGACGACCTGGCCAACTCGCGCGCCATCCACCACGTGGGCCTGTACGTTGGCGGCGGGTACATGATCAACGCGCCGTACACCGGTGCCGTGATCCGGTTCGACAAGATCGACTCGCCCGACTACTTCGGTGCGACACGCGTCACAAAGGACGGTGCCGCGGCCCTTCCGACCACGCGGCCGGCCGCCTGACCGGTGGGCGGCGGTGGCCGGAACTCTCTGTGAAGCCTGGGCCCTGAGCTGCGACGATGAGTCACTCTTCGATAACGTCATGGTGATCATTCGGTGGAGAGTGGAACGTACGCACGGAACGCGTCGTTCTCTGGTTGGACCGGGGTAGCGGCCACTGACCGAGCGTCGTCCCACGTACGTGATCGAAGCGAACACGGGGGTTCGTCAATGCGGTGCACATGGGTGTGTGCCGCGGTATCAGCAGCAGACAAGGCAAGGGGCCGCGGCAGATGGCTGGACTCGCACTGGATGGGTCAAACCCCGACGTCAGCCTGCTCTACGACATCAACGGGCTCGCCAAGTCCGCTCCCACCTGGTTCGACAAGGTCATGGAGTTCATCGGCGAGTACGGGATCATGCTCGGCATGGTCCTGGTGGTCCTTTGGTGCTGGTGGAGTGCCCGTCGGCGCGGGACCCCCGAGGACTCGGTGACGGCTGTCGCCGGAATCGTGTGGGCGCCGCTCGCCGCGGGCATCGCCCTGCTGATCAACATCCCGATCCGCGGATTCGTCGAACGGCCGCGGCCGTTCAAGGACCACCAGGGCCTCGAAGTCCTGGTGGACGGGAAGAACGACTTCTCCTTCGTGAGCGACCACGCCACGATGGCGATGGCCCTCGGCGTCGGGCTCTTCGTGGCGAACCGCAAGTACGGCATCGCGGCGATCGGGCTCGCGTTGCTGGAGGGTTTCTGCCGGATCTACATGGGCGTTCACTACCCGACCGACGTCATCGGCGGATTCGCCCTCGGCACGGCTGCGGCGCTGCTGCTCGCCCCGCTCGCGATGATGCTGCTGGCTCCCCTGGTGGGTGCCGTCTCCCGGTCTCCCCGGGCGGCCAGGCTCGTACGGTCGCGCCGGGCACTGTCCGCGGCGGGGACCGAGAGCCGGGGCGACGCGCTCGGGATCCCCGAGCCGCGGCCGGGCTCCGGCGGCGGCGGTGACGGCGAGAAAGGGCTCGCGGCGTAGGAACGCGGAGTCGCGACGCGAGCTGTGACGTGGAGCCTCGACGCCGAGCCGCGACGCGGAGTTGTGACGCGGAGCTGTGACGCCGAGTTGTGAGGGGCCTCCGGGCGGGGCTTTCCGCCCCGCCCGGAGGCCCCCGGCCGTTCAGAGCGACTGCGGGTACGTGAAGGCGCCGTCCGGGTCGTACCGCTTCTTCACCTCGGCCAGTCGGGCGGCCCCCGTGCCGTAGTAGGCGTTCCGCCAGTCCGTCAGTGCCGGGTCCGCGTAGTTCTGGTAGGCCGCTCCGGATGCGTACCGGCGCAGCGCGGAATGGGTGTCTTTCAGCCAGTTCTGTTGCGGGCTGCCCGATGTGCCGGGGCGCCAGGCGCCGATGTACTGGGCGAGCACCCGTGAGCGCCGGTGGACGAACGCCGTGGCCTTCGGGTCCACCCGGTTGATGGCCCCGCCCAGCGCGGTGAGCGCGATCGATCCGCCGCCGCCCTGGGCCGTGTCGAGCCGGGTGAAGGCCTCCGTCCGGTCGAGGAGGGCCTGGACGCCGGCCGGGGGCAGCGCGTGGTCGTAGAAGTCGGACGCGGCGGCGTACGTCTCGCGCTGGAGCGTGCCCTGCGAGGTGCGGCCGGGGGTGGTGCCCGGGAGATGGCACTGGGCGTCGGTGATGCCCGAGCAGCCCGCGTACACGAGCATCGCCTCCTGGTAGCTGCGGCGGCGCAGCGAGACGGAGGAGGCCGGGGCGCCGATCTTGTCGGCGAGGCGGTCGACGGCGTTCTGCAGATCGCCGTACGTGCCGAGGCTGAAGGCCGAGACCGTCACGGTCGGGTTTCCGCCGCCGGGGCCCGCCGCGAGGTGTGCGGAGGACCAGATCTCGTCCGGCTGGTCCGGCCCCCACTCCTGCCAGGCGGTGACGACGGACCGGGCGCGCGACCAGGGCCAGGACATGTACGCGGTGACGGTCTGTGGGGCCGGGCGGGTGCGGAAGCGGAGTTCGGTGACGACGCCGAAGTTGCCGTTGCCCGCTCCGCGCAGCGCCCAGAAGAGGTCCGAGTGGTGTTTGGCGTCGGCGGTGAGGGTCTTGCCGTCGGCGGTGACGATGGTCGCGGCGGTGAGGCTGTCGCAGGTCAGGCCGTATGCGCGGGCCGCGACACCGTGGCCGCCGCCCAGGGTGAGGCCGGAGATGGCGACCGTGGGGCAGGAGCCGCCGGGGATGGTGACGCCGTGCGCGGCGAGGCCCTGGTAGACGTCGAGGAGCCGGGCGCCCGCGCCGATCGTGCCGTCGCCGCCGACGCGGGAGAGTGACGAGACGTCAATGACGAGCCTGCCGTTGCCACTCGACCAGCCGCCGTAGGAGTGGCCGCCGCTGCGGATGGCGACGGGCGTGGAGCTGCGCCGGGCGAAGGCCAGGCACTCGCGGATGTCGGCCTCGTGCCGGACGTAGGCGACCCCGGCCGGTTTCTGGTTGTCGTAGCGGGTGTTGTAGAGCTGACGGGCGGTCGGATAGGCCGCGTCGTCGGGGCGTACGACGGAGCCGTCGAGGCTCTTGGCCAGCGCGGGCCAGTCCGCCGGGCCGGAGGGCGCGGTCGTCGACGGGGACGCGGAGGCGCCGGTGGGTGTCGGTCCGCCCGTCGTCGTGGCCGGGGTCGAGCCGCCGGTGGGTGTGGAGGAGCCGGTGTCGTCGCAGGCGGTGGCGGTGACGCCGGTGAGTACGGCTGCGGCGCCCGCGGTCAGGACGGTGCGTCGGTTCGGCAGGGTCATCGGACCTCCGGGGTGGGGGGAGCGGGGCCTCGTGGGGTGCGGCCGGTGGTCCGGGTCAGGGGGCGGCGCGGTGTGCGTCGGCGTCGGCGCGGGCCCGGTCGCGGGATCTGCGGGCCGGTCCGGACCAGCCGCAGCCGCATCGTGCGGTGCAGAAAGAGCCGCGTTCGACGGTGGTGGGTTCGTGGGCGGGCCGGGCCGGTGGGACGGCCGGTGGAACCTCTGCGGTGTGTTGGTCATACACGCGTCCACGGTACTGGGCGGGGCCGTCCGGCGGTGAGGGGTGGGCGGGCGGCGTTACGGGGGACAGGGGCAGTCGTTATCCGGAACGGGTGGGGGGCTCGGGCAAGCGGCACGGCGTTGGGGGTTGGCAGGCGATGGTGGTGCAGCAGCACAGATCCGGAGGCGGGGCGCGCGCTGTGTGCGCCCTCGCCGCGATGGGCGTGATGGCGGCGGCCGCCGGCTGCTCCGGCGGTGGCGGCGACCGGGCCGCGGCCGACGACCGGGCCGGGCCCGGAGCCGTCGAGGCGGTGCGGCAGGCGGCCGCGGTACTCACCGGGGCGGACGCCGGTGACGCGTCCTCCGCCCGTGTCACCGGGAAACCCGGCGGCAAGGACGGGGCCGAGGGCTCGCCCGCCCAGGCTGGGGCAAGAGCCGGCGCGGGCACGAGGGCCGGTGCGGGCCGGAAGGCCGGTGCGGGCACCACCGCCAAGGTGAACACGTCGATGGAGACGGCGGCGGGCGGTACCCGGGTGACGATCAGGGGCCGGGGGACGTACGACTTCCGCAGCCGGTCCGGGCGGCTCAAGGTGGTGCTGCCGCAGGACGCCGTGGGCAAGGAGGAGCACCTGCCCATCACGGAACTGCTGGCCCCCGGCGCGCTCTACATGATGAACCGCGGCGCCGGGGTGCCCAAGGACAAGTGGGTCCGGATCGACACGACGGCCCTGGCCGACGGCAACCTGGTGACCGGCGGGGCGACCGATCCGATGGCCGCGGCCGAGCTGCTGCTCGGGGCGCGTGCGGTGACGTACCTGGGCGAGAGCGATCTCGCCGGGGTGACCGTGCGGCACTACCGGGGGACCACCGACATCGGGCGGGCCGCGCGGCAGGTGCCGGCCGCCTCACGGGGCGCGCTGACGGCGGCGGCGAAGGGGTTCCGTACGGACACCGTGCCGTTCGACGCGTATCTGGACGAGCAGGGGCGGCTGCGCAAGGTGCGGCACCGGTTCAGCTTCGCCAACGAGGGGCCCGCGGTGGAGGTGGTGTCGACGACCCTGCTGTACGGGTTCGGGGGCCCGGTGTCCGTGAAGATCCCGGCCGGGCGCGATATCTACACCGGTGAGATCCGGCAGGGGCAGCAGCCGTGACCGCCACGGACGGGACCGCGGTGGAAGGGACCTCGCCGGAGGCGGCGGACGGAGTCGGCCAGGGGCTGTTCCGTAGGCATCTCGCTGAGGCGAAATGGTCCGTCCGTGCCATGCGCGGTGTGTGGTGCGCTCCCTACCCTAGGAAGTCGGCGACGGCAGTGAGAGGTGAGTGACGTGGTGACGCTCAGCGCACGGACCGTATCGGACCATGTGGCACTCGCCGAGATCGAGCTGTGCGGGGAGCTGATGATCGCGGCGTCGGCGGCGATCGGGGAACGCCTCAGTGCGGACCGTATCGACGAGGTGCTCGATGTGAAGGTGGTCACTGAACGCACCACCGTCCCCCGGCAGGGAGAACACCGGGGCTGACGGGGGGCGGACAGGCAAGGCGGGGGCGCGGGGGCAGTACCCCGCGGGGCAGCGCGCCGGTAAGTACGCGGGAGTGCGCCAGGGTGCGCGGGAGTACGTGGCAGTGGCTCAGGTGCGCAGCAGCCGGGCGATGGCCTTGGTGGCCTCCTCGACCTTCGCGTCGATCTCCTCGCCGCCCTTGACCGCCGCGTCCGCGACGCAGTGCCGCAGGTGCTCCTCCAGCAGCTGGAGCGCGAAGGACTGGAGCGCCTTCGTGGACGCGGAGACCTGGGTGAGTATGTCGATGCAGTAGACGTCCTCGTCGACCATGCGCTGCAGGCCGCGGATCTGGCCCTCGATGCGTCGCAGGCGCTTGAGGTGCTCCGCCTTCTGATGGTGGTAGCCGTGGATGCCCCGGTCGTGGTCGGTGACGATCTCGACCGCCGGAACGGTGGCGTCCGCCGGGGTCCCGGCGTCCGTGGTGTCCTGCGACCGGTCCGCCCCGGTGGCCTCGGTGGTGGTCATTGCTGCCTCCCGTTTTCCCTTTACCCTGCCGTTTATATACCCCTGGTGGGTATATCCTAACGAATTCAGCTGAAACGTGACCGGGGTCCCGTGCTGATCACTGTGCCTGATGCGCGACACTGAAGAATGCCGGTTAGCCGTGGCCGGATGATGCGCCTAGCATCAGCCTGACCGAATCCAAAGCATCCCGAGGACCCCACGTGCGCTTTCGTCTGACCCCCAGGGAGACGAGCTTCTACGACATGTTCTCCGCGTCTGCGGACAACATCGTCACGGGCTCGAAACTCCTGATGGAACTGCTCGGGGCGGATTCTGCCTCCCGAGTCGAGATCGCGGAGCGTATGCGGGCAGCGGAGCACGCGGGGGATGACGCCACCCACGCGATCTTCCACCAGCTGAACTCCTCCTTCATTACGCCGTTCGACCGCGAGGACATTTACAATCTCGCATCGTCGCTCGACGACATCATGGACTTCATGGAGGAGGCAGTCGACCTGGTCGTGCTGTACCAGGTCGATGAGCTCCCGAAGGGTGTCGAGCAGCAGGTCGAGGTGCTGGCACGGGCGGCGGAACTGACCGCCGCGGCGATGCCGAACCTGCGGACCATGGACAACCTCACCGAGTACTGGATCGAGGTCAACCGCCTGGAGAACCAGGCCGACCAGATCCACCGCAAGCTGCTCGCGCAGCTCTTCAACGGCAAGTACGACGCCATGGAGGTGCTGAAGCTGAAGCAGATCGTGGACGTGCTGGAAGAGGCTGCCGACGCATTCGAGCACGTCGCGAACACGGTGGAGACCATCGCGGTCAAGGAGTCCTGAACCACGTGGACACCTTTGTACTGGTCGTGACCATCGGCGTCGCGCTCGGCTTCACGTATACGAACGGCTTCCACGACTCCGCGAACGCCATCGCCACCTCGGTCTCCACCCGGGCGCTCACCCCGCGTGCGGCGCTGGCCATGGCGGCGGTGATGAACCTCGCCGGTGCGTTCCTCGGCAGCGGGGTCGCCAAGACCGTCAGCGAGGGCCTGATCGCGACGCCGGAGGGCGACAAGGGGATGGGAATCCTCTTCGCCGCGCTGGTCGGCGCGATCATCTGGAACCTGGTCACCTGGTACTTCGGCCTGCCGTCGTCGTCCTCCCATGCCCTGTTCGGCGGCATGGTCGGCGCGGCGCTCGCGGGCGGGACGCTGGTGCACTGGGACGGGGTGCTCGACAAGGTCGTCATCCCGATGTTCATCTCGCCGGTGATCGGCCTGGTGGTCGGTTATCTGGTGATGGTCGCCATCATGTGGATGTTCCGTAGGTCCAACCCGCACAAGGCCAAGCGCGGTTTCCGGATCGCGCAGACGGTGTCGGCCGCGGGCATGGCGCTCGGTCACGGTCTCCAGGACGCGCAGAAGACGATGGGCATCGTGGTGATGGCCCTGGTCATCTCCGGCCACGAGACGTACAGCGACCCGATCCCGGTCTGGGTCAAGCTCGTCTGCGCGCTGATGCTGTCGCTCGGTACGTACGCGGGCGGCTGGCGCATCATGCGTACGCTCGGCCGCAAGATCATCGAGCTGGACCCGCCGCAGGGCTTCGCCGCGGAGACGACGGGGGCGTCGATCATGTTCGGCTCCGCGTTCCTGTTCCACGCGCCGATCTCGACGACGCACGTCATCACCTCGGCGATCATGGGTGTGGGCGCCACGAAGCGGGTGAACGCGGTGCGGTGGGGTGTCGCGAAGAACATCATCCTGGGGTGGTTCATCACGATGCCGGCCGCGGCGCTTGTCGCCGGCGCCAGCTACGGGGTTGTCGTCCTGTTGTTCGGATGACGGTGGTGGGCGGGTGCCGGGTGCGTCCGGCCGACGCTTTGTCCTCAATCGCCGGACGGGCTTGAGGGTGCTGGACGGGCTTGAGGGTGCTGGACGGGCTTGAAGGTGCCGGATTGGCTTGATCTGGCTTGGTCATGTGGGTCCGCCCCGCTCTCTTGTGGAGAGCGGGGCGGACCCTTCGCCTTGTGGTGGCACCGCCATGCAGCACCCCAAGGCCGTCTGTGGGAGTGGTCCGGCTCAGCCGAAGCGGCCGGAGATGTAGTCCTCCGTGGCCTGGACCGACGGGTTGGAGAAGATCCGCTCCGTCTCGTCTATCTCGATCAGCTTGCCGGGCATGCCGACCGCCGCGAGGTTGAAGAACGCGGTGCGGTCCGAGACCCGTGCCGCCTGCTGCATGTTGTGCGTCACGATGACGATCGTGAAGCGCTCCTTCAGCTCGCCTATCAGGTCCTCGATGGCGAGGGTGGAGATCGGGTCGAGGGCGGAGCACGGCTCGTCCATCAGCAGCACGTCCGGCTCGACCGCGATCGCGCGGGCGATGCACAGCCGCTGCTGCTGGCCGCCGGAGAGACCGGAGCCGGGCTTGTTGAGCCGGTCCTTGACCTCGTTCCAGAGGTTCGCGCCGCGCAGCGACTTCTCCACGATGTCGTTCAGGGCGCTCTTGCGGTAGCTGCCGTTCAGCCGCAGGCCCGCAGCCACGTTGTCGAAGATCGACATGGTGGGGAACGGGTTCGGGCGCTGGAAGACCATGCCGACCGTGCGGCGCACGGTGACCGGGTCGACGTTCGCCCCGTACAGGTTCTCGTCGTCCAGCAGCACCTTGCCCTCGACGCGGCCGCCGGGGGTGACCTCGTGCATCCGGTTCAGGGTGCGCAGGAAGGTGGACTTTCCGCAGCCGGACGGGCCGATGAAGGCGGTCACGGAGCGGGGCTCCACGGTCATCGAGATGTCGTCGATCGCCTTGTGGGCGCCGTAGTAGGCCGAGAGGCCACTGATGTCGATGCGCTTGGCCATCTGAATCACTGCTTTCCGCCGGCCTCAGCGGCCGGTCTTCGGGGCCTTCCAGCGGGCGATGCCGCGGGCCACCAGATTGAGGATCATGACGAAGGCGATCAGGACCAGGGCGGCGGCCCAGGCGCGGTCGTACGACGCGGTCTCGCCGATCTTGTACTGCTCGTAGATGTAGAACGGCAGTGAGGACTGGGCGCCTTCGAAGGGGTTCGGGTTGATCAGCTGGCTGCCGAAGACCAGCAGGATGATCGGGGCGGTCTCGCCGGCGATCCGGGCGATGGCGAGCATGACGCCGGTGGCGATGCCGCCGATCGCGGTCGGCAGGACCACCTTCAGGATGGTGCGCCACTTCGGGATGCCGAGGGCGAGGGAGGCCTCGCGGAGCTCGTTCGGTACGAGCTTCAGCATCTCCTCCGTGGAGCGGACCACGACCGGGATCATCAGGATCGTCAGGGCCAGCGCGCCCATCAGGCCGGAGGGCTCCAGGCCCGCGATCAGCATGATCGAGAGGATGAACAGACCGGCGACGATGGACGGGATGCCGGTCATCACGTCGACGAAGAAGGTGACGGCCCTGGCGAGCGGGCCCTTGCCGTACTCCACCAGGTAGACCGCGGTGAGCAGGCCGAGCGGGGCGGAGATCACCGTGGCGATGCCGACCTGTTCCAGCGTGCCGATCAGCGCGTGGTAGACACCGCCGCTGTCCTCGGAGCCGAGCACACCGGCCATCGAGTGGGTGAGGAAGTAGATGTCCAGGCGTCCGGAGCCCCGGCTGACGGTCGTCCAGAGCAGCGAGGCCAGCGGGACGATCGCGATCAGGAAGCAGACCCACACCAGGCTGGTGGCGAGGCGGTCCTTGGCCTGTCGCCGGTTCTCCACGACGCTGGTCGCGACGTACGAGATCACCAGGAAGAACAGCGCGGAGACCAGGCCCCACTGGACGCGGCTGTGCCAGCCGGCGGCCGCGCCGAGGCCGACGCCCAGGGCGATCGAGACGGCGGCGAAGCCGAGCGGTGCCAGCCGGGGCAGCGTACGGCTGCTGAGGCTGTTGCGCCGGGCGGGCGGTATCGACCTCTGCCGGTCCTGGACGCTGGTGGGTGAGTGGCTCATGCGTTGGCCCCCGAGTACTCCTTGCGGCGGGCGATGATGAGCCGCGCGGCGCCGTTGACCAGCAGGGTGAGGACGAAGAGGACCAGGCCGGAGGCGATCAGGGCGTCACGCCCGAACGCGTCGGCCTCGCCGAACTTCGCGGCGATGTTCTGGGCGAACGTCCCGCCGCCCGGGTTGAGCACGTGCAGCGAGATCAGGAAGTTCGGGGACAGCACCGTGGCGACGGCCATCGTCTCGCCGAGCGCCCGGCCCAGGCCCAGCATCGACGCGGAGATCACGCCGGAGCGGCCGAAGGGCAGCACCGAGAGGCGGATGACCTCCCAGCGGGTGGCGCCGAGCGCGAGCGCGGCTTCCTCGTTCATCTTCGGGACCTGGAGGAAGACCTCGCGGCTGACGCTGGTCACGATCGGCAGGATCATGATCGCGAGCAGGATGCCGACGGTGAAGAGCGAGCGGGCGACGCCGACCTCGGTCTTCTCGAAGATGTACGTCCAGCCGAAGAACTGGTCGAGCCAGAGGTTCAGGCCTTCGAGGTACGGCACCAGGACGAGCGCGCCCCAGATGCCGTAGACGATGCTGGGCACCGCGGCGAGCAGATCGACGACGTACGCGATCGGGCCGGCCAGCTTGCGCGGCGCGTAGTGCGAGATGAAGAGGGCGATGCCGACAGCGATCGGAACCGCGATGAGCATCGCGATGATCGAGCTGACGACGGTCCCGAAGAGCAGGACCGCGATGCCGAAGACGGGGGGACTGCCTGCCGGGTTCCAGTCGAAGGTGGTGAAGAAGTTGCCTTCGTCCTCGGAGATGGCGAGGGCGGCGCGGTAGCTGAGGAACACGGCGATCGACGCCATGAGCACGAGCAGCAGGATGCCGGAGCCCTGTGACAGGCCCAGGAATATCCGGTCGCCGAGGCGCCCGGCCGGCCGGGGGCGGGATGGCCCGCCCGGCCTGGCCGGTGGTGTCTCTGTCTGTGTGGTGGAAGCCATGGTCTTTCCGGTCTGTGTGGGGGAGCGGAGCGCTCCCCTGGCGGCGGTGCACCGGATGGGGGTGGTGGTGGCCGCCGGTCCGGAGGGGTGTGCCGGACCGGCCGCCTGTTGCGTGTGTCTCTGCGTGTTACGTGTTGCGTGTTGCGTGTTGTGCGGTCGGGTTACGAGAGGCCGGAGACCGTCTCGCGGACCTTGGCGTTGATGGCCTCGGGGATCGGGGCGTAGCCGGCGTCGGTGAGGATCTGCTGGCCCTCGGTGGAGGCGGTGTAGGTCAGGAAGGACTTGACCGTGCCGAGGGTGTCGGCCTTGTTGCCGGTGTCGCAGACGACCTCGTACGTCACCAGGACCAGCGGGTAGGCGCCCTCGGCCTTGGTGGTGTAGTCGAGGTCGAGCGCCAGGTCCTTGCCGGTGCCCGCGATCTTGGCGGCGGCGATGGCCTTGGAGGCGTTCTCGGAGGAGGCCTTGACCGGGGCGGCGCCGCCGGTGTTGATGTCGACCGTGGTGATCTTCTGCGAGGCCGCGTAGGAGAGCTCGAAGTAGCCGATCGACCCGTCGACCGCCTTCACCTGGGTGGCGACGCCGGAGGAGCCGGACGCGGCCTGGCCACCGGGGGCCGGCCACTTCTTCTCGGCCTCGTACTTCCAGTCGCTCGGGGCGGTGGCGGCGAGGTACTTGCCCAGGTTCTGGGTGGTGCCGGAGTCCTCGGAGCGGTGGAAGGGCTGGATGGCCTTGTCCGGGAGCTTGGCGCCGGGGTTGAGCTTGGCGATCGCCTGGTCGTTCC